>NZ_JBSFWK010000006.1:0-321210 GCF_053594815.1 Streptomyces sp. NPDC002577
GACGTCTACAACTACTCCACCGCCGACCACGCGGACATCGTGCAGTGGAGCGACCTCAACGGCACCAACCAGCAGTTCCGGCTGGCCGATTCCTCGGACGGTTACGTCCGTCTGCTCAGCCGCAACAGCGGCAAGGCCGTCGAGGTCGAGAACGCCTCCACCGCGGACGGCGCCAAGGTCGTGCAGTACACCGACTGGGGCGGAGCCAACCAGCAGTGGCAACTGGTCCGAGTCGACAGCGCCAGCAGCGCGCTGCCGTCGACGTTCCGGTGGTCCTCCAGCGGCGTTCTGGCCGGCCCGAAGCCGGACGCCCAGCACCCCGACGTGGCGGCGATCAAGGACTTCTCGATCGTGCGGTACAACAACCAGTGGCTGACCTTTGCGACCACCGCCAGCCCTTCCGGCTGGGGCCTGGTGCAGTTCAACTTCGATGACTGGTCCCAGGCCGCCTCCGCACCGCAGACCTACCTCGACACCTCGCCCATGGGCCCCGGCTACCGGGCCGCGCCCCAGGCGTTCTACTTCGCGCCGCAGAACCTGTGGTACATGGTCTACCAGACCGGTCCGCCCACCTACTCCACCAGCACCAACCCCGCCGACCCGCGCTCCTGGTCCGCGCCGCGCACCTTCATCTCCCAGGAGCCGCCGATCGTCACCCAGAACAAGGGCAACGGCACCTGGATCGACTTCTGGGTCATCTGCGACACGGCCAACTGCCACCTGTTCTTCAGTGACGACAACGGCCACATCTACCGCGCCCAGACCAGCCTGTCGGACTTCCCGAACGGTTTCGGAAACACGCAGATGGTGATGTCGGACACCAAGAACAACCTGTTCGAGGCGACCAACGTGTACAAGGTCGCCGGCAGCAACCAGTACCTGCTCCTCCAGGAGGCCATCAGCAACACCTCAGGCCGGCGCTACTTCCGCTCCTTCACCTCCACCAGCCTCACCGGGAACTGGACACCCTTGGCCGCCACGGAGAACGAACCCTTCGCCAGCCGCAACAACGTCACCTTCCCCGGCGGCGCCTGGACCGAGGACATCAGCCACGGCGAGATGATCCGCGCCGGCAACGACCAGACCCTGGCCATCAATCCGTGCCGACTGCAGTACGTCTACCAGGGCATGGACCCGGGCGCCGGGGGCGACTACATCCGCCTGCCCTGGCGGATGGGCCTGCTCACCCAGACCAACTCCACCTGCTGACCGCCCGAACCTCGATCATCCATGCACCCCGCCGGACAACTCGCCCGGCGGGGTGACGGCGCTGCTTGCCGTGGCAGCCACCGCAGCCGGTTGCACCTGCCGCACCCGGTGGGCCTCCGCTGCCCGGCGGAGCCCCCGGATTTCCCATGTGGCGGGTCACGTCAGCGCACCAGGCGCACTTCGAGCAGCCTGATGGTGGTTGCAGGGCCGACCGCTTCGAACCGGACCTCGACGGGCCCGGCAGGACGGTCCGCGTCGAGCGGGAACACCTGGGAGACTTCCTCGCCCTCGGGGTCCGGTGAGGGTGTGAGCGTGCCCAGCATGTGCCCGTCCATCAGTACGCGGGTCGGTCCGGCACTTCCGCCGGCGAGGTGGATCACCTGCAGGCCGGTGGCGGCACCGTCCGGGTCCGTCAGACGGTAGGACCACCAGCCGGTGGCGGCCCGCCACCTCAGCCCGTCGGTGAGGCCCGACCATGTGCCCTGTCCCTCGAACCGGTGGTCGCTTTCGGGCTGTTGCTCGCCGGCGGCAACGGCGTCAACGGTGCGGTCGTGCAGCGTGAGGGCCGCCTCGTCGGCCGCGTGCAGCTCCGCCCGCCGCTCCTGGAGCCGCTCCGGGTCCGCCACGGGGAAGTAGAGGACGTAGCGGGAGTCGTGGATGCCGGCGAACGGGACGAGGGTGACGGACTCGCCCGGTCGCGCGTCCATGTGATCCAGGGCGAACGCCAACCGGTCCGGGGCGAGTCGGCGCACGCCGGCCGCCAGATCGGAGGAGGTCCGGGCGAGCACGACGGGCAGGTGCTCCAGGGCGCGCAACGGGCCGCTGGCGACGTGACCCATCCTGGAGTCGTCGGCGAAGAGCCCGACCAGGTCGTTGCGGTCGCCCTCGGCCGCGAGGACGCTGGGTCCGAAGCGGAACGACACCCACGGCGAGCCGTCGGGGAGCAGTTCGGCGCTGACGCGCGGGTGAAGGCGCAGGGTGATCGTGTCCCCTTCGCGCCACTGCCGCTCGAGACGCACGTATGTCAGGGGCTGTCCGCCTGCCCCGCGGCTCGTCGTGAGCGGGGCGGGTCCATCCGCGGGCGGTGCGCCGTTGATACGGACCTGCGGCGTCCCTTCGTGCCAGCTGGGGACGCGTATGTGGATCGCCACAGGGGCGGCGGGAGCCTCGCGTACCACGAGTCCGACCGCGTTGTCGTAGGGGGCCGTCCCGGTCTGCTCGAGCACCAGGTTCTGTTCGGGCAGGCTGAGCCGGGAGGCGATGAAGAGGTTGACGAACAGGTCGCCGTCCTCGGCGGTGTACACCAACTCGCCGTACTTCGCGTGGTTCTCCAGCCCGGTGCCGACGCAGCACCAGAAGCAGTTCTGGGGCGTCGACACCACGCGGTAGTGGCCCGGTCGCACCGGTGTGAAATACACCAGCCCGCCCTTGGGATGCAGGGACGAGAGGATGTGGTTGACCGTCGCGCGCTCGTAGTGGTCGAGTACCTCGGCGTCCGGCTCTTCGAGGAACAGCGCGCGGCTCAGTTTGAGCATGTTGTAGGTGTTGCAGGTCTCGGGGCCCTCCGGCGACTCCAGCGCAGAGCTGAAGTCGTCGCGGGGGTGCAGGTGCTCGCGCACGGAGTTGCCGCCGAAGGAGAACGTCCGGTGCCTGGTCATGGTCTGCCAGAAGAACCGGGCGGCGTCCCGCAGGCCGTGGTCGCCGCCGACCTCGCCGAGCCGCTGATACCCGACCGCCTTGGCGATCTGGGTGTTGGCGTGCATCCCGTCGAGGACGTCGCGGTGCTCGCGCAACGGGCGGAGCAGTGACTGGTCGAGGAAGCGCCGTGCCAGGGCGGCGTACCGGTCCGTGCCGGTGACGTCGGCGAGGTCCGCGAGAACCTCGCACATCCCACCGAACTCCGTGCGGAGCATGGCTTCGTGGGTGTCGTCGTCCATCCCCGCCGCCACCTGGTCCCACCAGTCGGCCAGCCGCCGCAGGGCGGTCAGGGCCAGGTCTGAGCCGGCGTGCCGGTGGGCGTCCAGCAGGCCGGCGAAGAGCTTGTGCAGGTTGTACCACGGCACCCAGGCACCACCGAGCTCGAACGAGTCCCGCTCCACCTGCCCCGCGGCCACCCGCTGCCACAGCCGCACGCCGTCGGGAATGCCTCCGACGTAGCCGGTGCCCAGGGCGTCCTGGCACTCGACGACGCCCTGAACCAGACGATCGACCATGGCCCTCGGCCGGGGATCGTCCGTCACCGCGCTCATGAGAGCGGCGCCCGACAGTGCGTGCCCGATGGTGTGGCCGTCGAGACCGGAGCTCTCCCAGTTGCCGTAGGACTCGGCGACCGGCGGCAGGCCGGCCTCGCGCCGCAAGGGTGCGAGGAGCCGGTCGGCGTCGAGAGACAGCAGGTAGTCGAGGGCGGTGGCCTGGGCGTCCAGGAACGGGCCGGGAAGAAGGCGTACCGCGCTGCGGGGGAGTGACTGCATCGGTGCTCGTTTCCTTCGTTCGAACCTTGCGGGCCTGCAGCGGAGAGCTTCGCGACTGATCGTGCGTGATCAGGAATCGCTCTCGTGCCCACCGTAAGCACTCAGCAGCCGGTCGTACTCCGCCTGGGTGAGGGGGAGCACCGAGCCGTGCTTGGCTTCAGGGGGCAGTCGATAGCTCGTCGACGGGATCCACTTCCCGGAGTCGAGATCGGTGGTCTCGAACGGGACGTAGTTGCGCCCCCCGAACTCGTCGATGAACATGTACCACTTCTCCTCCGTGTTCGACTTGAACACGGCCGGGCCCTCACCACGGCTGATAGCCCCCTCGCCGATGCGGTCGACCACGAAGTCATACGTGGTGGACGTCAGTTCGCGGGACTTCTCGGCGATGATGAGCTTCGCGCCGGGCACGGAAGGCGACTGGTCCCGCTCGTCCTTCGTGTAGCGGTAGTACACCCCGTTGTGCTTGATCATGGCTGAGTCGATCACGGCGTGCCCCGGATCGTGCCAGATGGTGGGCTCGCTGAAGGTGCGGAAGTCCGTGGTGGTGGCGTACAGCATCCTGTTGTACGTCGTGCCCGTGTGATCGGGGTCGTCCTCCGCGTAGAGCTTCGAGGCCCAGAAGACGACGTATGTGCCGAGTTCGTCCGCGTAGCAGGCCTTCGGCGCCCAAGTGTTGCCGGCGGTGTCGGGGGACACTGTGACGAGGCGCTGACCGGTCCAGTTCACCAGGTCGGAGGAGTCCCACACCACGATCGACTTGCTGCCGGCGCGCTCGGCTCTGTCCCAGATGGGCTGCACCCGGTCCTCGGCGTCGCCGGATGTCCGCAGATCCGTTGCGATCAGGTGGAACCTGTCGCCGTCGGGGGAGCGGATCACGAAGGGGTCGCGCACCCCCCCGGTGCCGAGGCTGGACGTCAGGACGGGTTCTCCGTCGTTCAGTTCCCGGTAGTGCAACGGGTCGTTGCCGTGGCTGAGCGCCATCCGGATCCGTTCGTCGTCGACTGACGGGTTGCCGACGAAATAGACGAGCAGATAGCCGACGTAGACCGGTTTCGGCTGATACACAAACACTCCTGAGTGTGGTGAGGGGGCAGGCCCAGAGAGAGCGGGGATCCGCGGGCCTCGCGAGGGACACCGGCGCACGCGCCGAAGCGCCCTGGGCGGTGTCCTCGCCGGCAGCGGCTTCAGCCGCCCTGGCCGTGTCCGCTCTGCTCCGGCCTGCGGTGCGCTTGGGCCGACGTGTCCGTCGGCAGGGAGATCGTGATCCGTGTGCGTTGCCCGGCGGCGAGGGAGATGTTCCGGGCACGCGGGCCCAGCATGGAGGGACCGACCTGTGCGGAGGTGGTGACGGCCGTGATGCCGCGGCGGCTGATCAGCGTGACGTCCTGGGTCCGGTCCGAGGTGACGGTCACCGTCGTGGTGCCGTCGGACAGATCCCAGGCCAGGCCGTGCACACGGATTCCGCCCCGGCCCCGGATGCCGGTGATCGTGCCCTTGTCCCACTGCTCGGGCAGTGCGGGAAGGACCAAGGGATTTCCTTTGTTCTTCTCGATGGCCCATGCACGTGCGTCCGTGCGGGGCGTCGGCCGAGGCGGCCGGTGCCGTCTGTGGCGGTAGACGGCACCGGCCTCACCAGGTCAGTGCGACTTGTCGTAGGACTGCTGGTAGATCTGCAGGAAGCGCTCCAACCCGAGCTTGTCGATGTTCTTGACGTACGAGTCCCAGTCGGAGTCGAGGGACTTCCTCCCGGTGATGAACTGCACCGCGCTCTGCTGTACGAAGGTGCCGATGTTCGTCTGGAGCGTGCTGCGGCTTTCCCCGGCCGAGAGGGAGAGCGTCTACCGGCAGGTGGGCCGGGAACTGGCGAGGCTGCATCGCGTCGCCCTTGCGGATCAGGATCAGGATCAGGGACAGGAACCGGGGAACGTTGGCGTCGTGCCGGTGGAGGACGACGGGGAGGATCCTCGGGAGCTGGTCGCCCGGCTTCGGGCGGGCGGAATGATCGATGCGGGGCGCAGGAGTGGCTCGTCGGAGGGCTCGACCGGCTGTCCTCGCACCTACAGGGCACGTCCCCGCACGTCCTGCTGCACGGCGACATCGCACCGCAGAACATCATGGTGTCCCCGGACTCCGCGGACCTCGGCGGACTGGTCGACTGGGGCGATGCCGTGTGGGCCGACCCCGCGGTCGAGTTCGCCAAGACGCCGCTGGCGGACGTGGTGACCATGCTCAAGGGATACCGGGAGGAGAACGGAGAAGAACCGTCCGCAGGTTCCGCGGACAACGCCGGCTCCGCGTGGGAGGCGAGGATCCTGCGCCACCATCTCGTGTGGTCCCTGGGCCGGTTGGTGAACCCGGCGGCCAACCCCGGTGCACGGCACTGGACCGCACCCCCTGCCTCCCGCCTCCTCGGCCTGCTCCGGTTCTACGCGTCGGCACCGGAGAAGCCATGGCGTGACCTGACCTGACCTGAGACCCTGGCGCTCGCGGGACACCGCCCGGCGGCCGCTCACAGGCGGCCGAGGACGGACAGGGCGACGATGCCCGGCGCCTCGTCGGCGTCATCGTGCGGGTGCAGCAGGCGCACCCGGACCTGGAGGGCCACCGTCTCGGTGGCTTCGAGATGGTGCCGCGTGGAGGCGTCGCTTGGCGAAGCGTGAACGGGGGCGGCGATCTCGGTCCAGGTGTCCCGGTCGCGGGACGCCTCGACGACGAAGCGGTGCGGACCGGGTTCCGTGAACTCCACCCGCACGCCGCTGACCGTCACCAGACGCTCCAGGTCGACGGCCACCCACGGCGCAGGGTCCAGGGCCGAGGGAGCCCAAGACGTCTCCGGCGCACCGTCGTTGACGTGGAGCGAGGCGCGGCCGGGGAGGTGGCTGCTGCACCTTGTCGGGTTGTCCCGGCCGAAGACGGTGTGACCACCTGGCGGTGGCGCTGCGGCGGTGGGCGGTGTCGGGTGGCGGTCGAGGGGGACGGGGGACGGGCCGTCCAGGGGCGGTCCGTCCCCCGTCCGCAGTTCCAGGACCGCGTCCGGGAGGTTCTCGGAGGTGGCTCGGATGAGGGTCGTGCCCGCGTGGTACGAGCGGAAGAACGCCGCGGCTGCTCCGTCGCGCAGCGCGCACAGGGTGTTCCCTTCCGGACCGCCCGGACCACCCGGAGCTTCCGGATCATCCGGCACGAAGCGGATGCGGTGGCCGGTGGCGAACTCGCCCGGACCGTGCTCGATGGTCAGGGTCACGGGCGCGCAGGCCGAGACCGGATGTCCCGCGGTGTCGGTGAGGGTGACCGTCACATGGATGTCGTCGGTCCCGTCCGCGTGTTCCAGGACGGTGCGGTCCGCGGACAGCCGCAGCCGCGCGGGCTCGCCGGGGTTCGGCCAGGCGGGCGGGGGGATGTGGCGATAGTGGGCGCGGTACCAGTACCAGGAGCGTTTGGGCAGGCGCGCGTAGTCGACCAGGCCCATGGAGCCGAAGTGCCGGCCGGCGATGCTGCCGTGGTCGAAGCCGCACCACACGGCCTCGCCGCTGCGCCAGGGCTGCCGCCACGGGAACGGGGTGTCGCCGGAGGGCTCGTACTCCTTGGCCAGGTCGCCCCATCCGGGGGCGTACGGGCCGGGCCGGTCAGTGATCACCGAGCCGTACTCGGAGACGAGATTCGGCACCCCCGGGTCGGGGAAGAGCCAGGCGCCGTCGCCGTTGTAGCCCGCGAGATCGCCGATGCGGTCGGTGCCGCCGCGCTGGACACCGCCGACGGCCGCAGGACGGGTCGCGTCCAACTCGTGGGACAGCTCGACGAGTTCGGAGAGGAAGCGGCGGACCTCGGGCAGGACCGCGTCGTCGCAGAAGAACGCCTCGTTGCCCATGCTCCAGGCGATCACGGACGGGCTGTTGCGGTTGATGCGGATCATCTCGGCGAGTTGGGAGCGCACGCTCGCCTCGAACCCCGGCCGGTGCTTCTCCTCGACCGGGTAGGAGCCACCGCTCCACGGCGAGGTGCCGCCGGGGCCCGTGCCCCAGAAGACGCACTCGGACCAGACGAGCAGCCCGATCTCGTCGGAGTGTGTGGTGAACACGGGGTCATGGGGGTAGTGCGAGCCGCGTACGAAGTCGAAGCCGGCCGCCTTGACGGTGTCCAGGTCGCGTCGGACGGAGCGGTTGGTGACCGCGTCGCCCCAACCCGCTTGGTCCTGATGGACATTGGTGCCGAGGAGGTAGCGGTGGGTGCCGTTGAGGGAGAAGCCGTGCTCCGCGCTCCAGGTGAAGTGGCGGAAGCCGAAGGGGGTTTCGTAGCGGTCGAGGGTTGTGCCGTCCGGAGCCGTGAGGGTGGAGACGGCCCGGTAGAGGCGGGGTGTCTCGGGGCTCCACAGCCGGACGGCGGACAGCGCCCGCGTGCGGTGCGTGACCGTCGCCGTTGCCCCGGCGGCGAACTCCGCAGGCGACGAGTGCACGGTGGCGGCGAGGTGGCCGTCCGGGTCCAGGACGTGGGTGGTCAGGCGTGCCCGGACCGCGTGCGGCGAGCTGTTGCGCACCTCCGCCTCCACGTGCACCACGGGGCGTCCGTGCTCGACGCCCGGCGTGGTGACGCGCGTGCCGCACCAGTCGACGTGCAACGGGTTCAGGGTGTCGAGCCATACGTCCCGGTACAGGCCGCCGGAGAAGACGTGCTCTCCCGCGAGCGGTGCGATCTCGGGGTTCCATGTGTTGTCGACGCGGACCGCAAGGACGTTGCGGCCCGCCCGCACATGGGCGGTGATGTCGACCGGGAAGCCCGTGTACCCGCCTTCGTGGTGACCGGTGTGTGCCCCGTTGACGTACACGTCGGCCACCTGGAACGCGCCCTCGAACTCCAGCCGGACCACCCCCGACACAGCCACCTCGTCCAGGTCGAGCTCGCGCCGGTACCAGCCGGCGCCGACGTAGAACGTCGACTCCTGGAAGTAAGGCAGGCTGAAGGAGTGGGGCAGTCCGGTCGGCCGCCAGTCACTGTCGTCGAAGTCCGTGCGCGCAGCGTCCGGCGGGTCGCCGAGGGCGAAACGCCAGTCGCGGTTGATGTTGGTGCGTCGTCGCATGTGTCCTCGTCAGTCGTTCTTCCGGCCCCGGTACGCGTGCGGCAGCCGGGCGTATGAGAGGTGGGTGCGGTGCCGGCGGGCGGTCAGTGCGAGGCGTCGTACGCCTCTTGGTACAGCTTCAGGAACTGCTTCAGGCCGAGCTTGTCCAGGTCGGCCTTGTAGGTGTCCCAGTCCGCGTCGAGGGACTTCTTGCCGGTGATGAACTGCACGTTGCTCTGCTGGACGAAGGTGCCGATGTTGGTCTGCAGGGTGGCGAGTTCCTGCGCCTTGGAGGGGTCGATCCAGGTCGACTCGAACGGGAAGATCAGGTCCTTGGGGGCGTACGGCTCATACAGTTTGGTCGCCTCGTAGAGGCGGCGCTCGTAGCCCTCGGGGGACTTGATGTCCTTGGCGGCCGTCTGCGCGGTGCGGAAATCGGCGGTGTTGTTGTATTGGGCCAGCGGTCCCCAGCCGCCGTTCTTCGGGGGGTTCGCGACGGCCTTGAACTCGGCCGGCTTCCCGTCGGTGCCTGTCTCTCCTGCCGCCGCGTCGGTCCATCCCTGCGGCCCGAAGGTGCTGTCGAGCCTGCCCTTGTCCGTGTAGATGTAGTCGAGCATCTTCATGGCCTGGATCTGCTCGGTCTGGGTGGCCTTGTTGGTGAGGACGAAGGTGGCGCCCGGCATGGACGGCGAGAAGTAGTCCGTGTACTGGGTTCCGTCGGGGCCCTTCAGGGGCGGCAGCGGGTCGTACTGTTTGTCCCGGCCGTCCTTCTGGCCGATCGTCACGTACTGGGCGAGGTTGCCGGTCGTGACGGCGCCCAGGCGTACTGCCCCCGCGTTGTCGCCCAGCCGTCGCAGGGCGTCTCCGTTCTGGGTGAAGGATCCGCTGTCGATCAGGCCTTCCTTGTAGAGGGACCTGATGTACTTCAGGCCTTCACGCCATTCGTCCTTGTTCGCCTGGATGTCGGTCTTGCCGTCGCGCAGGACGAGCGTGGGGTTGGCGTCCACCGTCGTGGCCATGGGCGCGTAGGTGAAGGCGTTCATCAGGTAGTTGATGACCGAGTCCGTCACGTTGCCGCTCAGCGCGATCTCGTCCGCCTTGCCGTTGCCGTTCGGGTCGTCGTTCTTGAAGGCGCGCAGGACGTCGCGGAACTCCTCGGGCGTCTGGGGCTGCTTGAGGCCGAGCTTCTTCAGCCAGGTGGTGTTGAGCCACAGCTTGCCGTAGTACGAGCAGTGGTAGCAGTCCACCCACTGCGGTATGCCGTAGATGTGCTTGTCGGGGGCCGTCGCCATCCGCCGGTAGGCGGGCTCCGCCTCGAAGGCTTTTTGGATGTTCGGCCCGTACTGCTTGATGAGCTGGTCCAGGGGCTGGATGACGCCCTGGCGGGACAGCTTGAGGAGTTCGGTCTGCGAGAACTGGTCGACCCACGGGACCAGCAGGTACAGATCGGGCAGATCGCCGCTCGCCAGGGATATCTGGCGCTTCTCCTTAGCGGACGTGGCGTCGTAGGTCGTGGTCTGCCATCGCAGGGTGATGTTGAACTTCTTCTCCAACACCTTGGTGAAGGCGTTGTTCTTGAGGCCGCCGTCGCTGCCCTGGGGGGCGAAGACGTCAAGGGTGACGTGGGGATTGCCCGTGATCTTGGGAAGCGGCTTGGACGCGTCGGCGCCCGGGGCGGGAGAGCCACTGGTACAGGCGGCGAGGGTGGCGAGCAGCGCGCCGGCGGACGCCACTTTGGTGAGCCGGGGTGAACGAGGCATGACGAGGTCCCTTCAGTGATGTACGGGGAGAAGAAGTGGGAGCGAACCGGCTCAGCCCTTGATCGCGCCGATCATGATTCCCTTGGTGAAGTAGCGTGCGACGAACGGGTAGATGAGCAGCACCGGCACGCTGGCGATCACGATCAGGGAGTACTTGAGCAGGTCGGCCATGTGTTGCCGTTGCAGCATCTCCGCCGCGTTCGAGGCGCTGCCGGCGTCGTTGTTGAGAATGAGGACGTTGCGCAGCACCAGCTGGATCGGATACAGGTCCGAGTCCCTGAGATAGAGCAGGGCGTCGAAGTAGCCGTTCCACTGGACGATGGCGTACATCAGCGCGATCACCGCGATCATCGGCTTGGCCAGCGGCAGGGCGATCTTCCACAGGAAGCGCAGATCACCGCAGCCGTCGAGCTGGGCCGCCTCGTACAGCTCGTCGGGGATCATTGTGCGGAAGTACGTGCTGGCGATGACCACCTGCCACACGCCGATGGCCTGCGGGACGACCAGCGCCCAGCGGGTGTTGAGCATGCCCAGTTCCTGGACCACCAGATACGTGGGGATGAGGCCCCCGGAGAACAGCATGGTGAACACCACCGCGCCCATCACGGGACCACGCCCGAACAGGCTCTTGCGCGACAGCGGGAAGGCCAGTGCGATGGTGAGCGCGACGCTGATGAGCGTCCCGACGACCGTGTAGAAGAGCGAGTTGAGGAAACCCGTGACGATCTGCGGGTCGCTCAACGCCACCTTGTAGCCCTGCCACGTGAAGTCGACCGGCCAGAACAGGACCTGGCCCGAGGACACGGCGGTGGGGTCGCTGAAGGAGCTGGCGAGGATGTTCAGCAGCGGCAGCAGTACGACCGCGAGGAACGTCAGCAGCAGGAGGTACGTGCAGAACAGGAATATCCGGTCGACGCGGGTCTCCTGGATCCGGCGGGGCGCCCGCCGCAGGACGGGGAGGCGGCGCGGCCGGCCCGGACGTGATCCGCGCACCAACTCCTCGTCGGGCCAGTCCACTTCGGCCACTGCCGTGTCATGGGTCCGGCTCATGACCACACCCCGCTTCCGGTGACGCGCTTGGCGATGACGTTCACGAAGACGAGCAGGCAGAGGTTGACGGCCGAGTTGAGCAGTCCGACCGCGGTCGCCTGGCTGAAGTCCGCGTTGAGCAGTCCGGTCTTGTAGACGTAGGTGGCGATGATCTCCGAGGCGGAGAGGTTCAGCGGGTTCTGGAGGAGGAACGCCTTCTCGAACCCGATCGCCATGATGTTGCCGACCGCCAGAATGAGGACGATCACCGCGGTCGGCATGATGCTCGGCAGGTCCACGTGCCAGATCTTCTGCAGCCGCGAGGCGCCGTCCACACGGGCCGCCTCGTAGAGGGACTGGTCGACGCCGGCGAGGGTGGCCAGATAGATCACCGCGGAGTAGCCGGCCGTCTGCCAGATGTCGGACCAGACGTAGATGTGCCGGAAGTAGGACGGGTCGGCGAGCAGGTCGACGGCGTCGACGCCGAAGAATCCGAAGACGTGGCTGGTGAGCCCGACCTTGGGCGAAAGGATCATGATGATCATGGAGACGACGACGACCGTGGAGATGAAGTACGGCGCGTACGTCACCATCTGGACCGTGCGCTTGAACAGGCCCTGCCGGATCTCGTTCAGGGCGAGCGCCAGGATGATCGGGATCGGAAACGCTGCGAGGACGGCGTAGAAGGACAGCAGGAAGGTGTTCTGCACCAGCTCCCAGAACATCGGGTTCGCCAGGAACGCCTGGAAGTGCCGGAGGCCGACCCACGGGCTGCCCCAGACGCCCTGGATCACGTTGTAGTCCTTGAACGCGATCACGCCGTTGGCCATCGGGATGTACTTGAACACCAGCAGGTGCGTCAGCGGCACCAGCATCAGCGCGTACAGCGTCCAGTGACGGCGCAGACTGCGCCGTGCACGCTGCCATGCGCTGGTCTTCGTCAGTCCCTTGCCCTGCTTCCCGGGAGAGGGGGGCCGGGTCAACTTTCGCTCCTCTTGCAACGAGTTGATTGGTGTCATGCCACCGGCTCCTGACTGCTCCAGACCCGGCCCTGCGGGTAGCGGTGGGCGGCCACGACGTCCGGCAGGAGCTCGGCGCCGAGGCCGGGGGCGGTGGGCGCCAGGTAGTGGCCGTCACGGACGCGGACGGGATCGGCGAAGTGCTCGTGGAGGTGGTCGATGTACTCGATCTCGCGGCCCTCCGTGGAGCCGCTCACGGCCACGAAGTCGAACATCGCCAGGTGCTGCACCATCTCGCACAGGCCGACGCCCCCGGCGTGCGGACAGACCGGGACGCCGAACTTCGCGGCAAGCAGCAGCACGGCCACGTTCTCGGTGACGCCGGCGGTCCGGCTCGCGTCCAGCTGCAGGACGTCGAGGGCGCCGGCCTGGAGGAACTGTTTGAACATGACCTGGTTGTGGACGTGTTCGCCGGTGGCGACCTTGACCGGGTGGATCGCCCGGCGGATGGCGGCGTGCCCGAGGACGTCGTCGGGGGAGGTGGGCTCCTCGATCCAGTACGGGGCGAACGGCGCGAGCGCCCGCATCCGGTCGATCGCCTGCCCCACGCCCCAGGCCTGGTTGGCGTCGACGGCGATCCTGACGTCGGGGCCGACGGCCTCCCGGGCCAGGCGCATCCGGCGCAGGTCTTCGTCGGGATCGGCGCCGACCTTCAGTTTGATCTGACGGAACCCGTCGGCGACCGCCTCCTTCGACAGCCTCACCAGCTTGTCGTCGTCGTACCCGAGCCAGCCGGGCGTCGTCGTGTAGGCCGGATAGCCGCGCTCCAGCAGCAGGCGGGTGCGCTCGGCGCGTCCGGGCTCGGCGCGGCGCAGGATGCCGAGCGCTTCGTCGCGGGTGAGTGCGTCCTTGAGGTAGCGGAAGTCGACGAGGTCGACGAGCCGCTCGGGGGACAGCTCCGCCAGCAGGCGCCAGACCGGCTTGCCCTCGCGCTTCGCGTACAGGTCCCAGACCGCGTTGACGAGGGCCGCGGCCGCCATGTGGACGACGCCCTTGTGCGGCCCGAGCCAGCGTAACTGGCTGTCATCGGTGAGCCGGCGCGAGAACCCGCCCGGATCCGCGAGGACTTCCCGCACGGGCAGCCCGACGACCAGCGGGGCAAGTGCCTTGATCGCGGCGACCTGGACATCGTTGCCGCGGCCCACGGTGAAGGCCAGCCCGTGGCCCGCGCCGCCGGTGCTCGTGCGGAGGGTGACGTAGGCGGCCGAGTAGTCGGGTTCCGGGTTCATCGCGTCGGACCCGTCGAGCTCGCGCGACGTGGGGAAGCGGACATCAACCGCTTCGACAGCGCAGATCTGTTCAGTCATCGCGTGATACGTCCTCGGTTCGCTCAGCGGGAGGGTGTCTCGCGGTCGGGGGAACCGCCCCTCGACACGTGTCAGGGATGTGTCGGCACGGCTACGGCCGACGTTTGACATGGGATGGATTTATAAGGCCGCCGGGGAGTCGTGTCCATACTTCGCACACGAGAAGGCTGCATTGACATCGACTGAGCAGGAAATATCCGCTTAATCTAGGGTAGTTGTCGGTGGTGCGGACATCCTCTGCGTATCGATGCCATGGGATGTCTCGCCGGCGTTGCCTCCTGGTCCGTCAGGACCGCGTGGACCGGCCGGCTCGCCGCACCCGACGGACCACCTCATGCCGAGAATCGACCAGCAGACGACGAATTCTTCCCACGCGCATGCCGCGCGGCCGCTCCTAGCGTGCGTGTCATGGCGGAAACCAAGGGAAGCAAGAAGGCCATGGGCACCGGCGATCGACCCGTGCGGTGGGAGCGGACGGCGGACGGAGTACGGCTGACCTGCCGCGGACTGTCCCTGCGGGCGGTCTGGGAGGGGCCCGGCATTCTGCGGGTCGCAGCCCGCCCCGCGTCTGACGGCGCCCCCGTCCTGGCCGACGGCCCGATGCTCGATCCGCGCCGCGAGCGACGACCCGGACCCTTCACGCTCGACGAGAAGCCCGACGAGCTGGTCATGTCCGACGGGGCGCTGGCCCTTGCCGTCGACCTCGCCACGGGGCGGCTCAGCTACCGCGACCCCGCCGGGAAACCGCTCTTCAGCGAGGTGGAGGCAGACGCGATCCGGATGGAGCTCCGCACACCGGGCACCTCGAACGGCTCCACTCCCGGTTCCACTCCGGGTGCCGCTCCCGGCTCCACTCCCGGTTCCGCTCCCGGCTACCGGGCAGGCCTCGGACTGCGGCTCACCGACGGCGAAGCCCTGTACGGCCTCGGCCAGCACGAGGAGGGCCGACTCGACCGGCGGGGCACGACGCAGTACCTGTACCAGCACAATCTCAAGGTCAGCATTCCCTTCCTGGCCTCTCCCCGCGGCTGGGGCCTGTTGTGGCACGGCTACAGCGCGATGACCTTCCAGGACGACGCGGCAGGCTGCCGTCTCCAGGCCGCCTGCGTGCCGGAACTCGATTACTTCGTGCTGGCGGGACCCGGCCTCCACGACGTGGTCCGCCGCTACCGGCAGGTGACCGGGGCCGCGCCGATGCCGCCGCGCTGGGCCTTCGGCTACCTCCAGTCCAAGGAGCGCTACCACGACCAGGAGGAACTGCTGGCGGTGGCCCGCCGCTACGCCGAGCTGGGGCTGCCGCTGGAGGGCATCGTGCTCGACTGGATGTCCTGGCCGGACGGTCTGTGGGGGCAGAAATCCCTCGACCCGGCGCGCTTCCCGGACCCCGACGACCTGTGCCGCCGCCTGCACGCCATGGGCACCCGACTGATGGTCTCCATCTGGCCGCACCACCATGGCGACGGCCCCGACCAGCGAGAACTCGCCGCCGCTGACGCACTGCTGGCCAACGGAACCACCTATGACGCCTTCGACACGAACGCCCGCGCCCTGTACTGGAAGCAGGCCGAGACGGCCCTGTTCGCCAAGGGCATCGATGCCTGGTGGACCGACTGCTCGGAACCCTTCGAGGCCGACTGGAACGGTGCGACGGAGCCGTCCCCCGAGGAGCGGATGCGCATCAACACCACGGAGGCCGAGCGCTACCTGGGAGCGGCCCGCAGCAACGCCTACTCACTCCTGCACAGCCGCGGGATCTGGGAGGGGCAGCGGGCCACCGGCAGTCCCAAGCGGGTGCTCAACCTGACCCGGTCCGCCTACGCCGGCCAGCAGCGCTACGCCACGTTCAGCTGGTCCGGCGACACCAGCGCTACCTGGGAGACGCTGCGCCGCCAGGTCGCCGAGGGACTGAGCTTCGCCGCCTCCGGCCTGCCGTACTGGACCACCGACGTCGGGGCCTTCTTCCCCGGCAGGGTCATCCCCGGCATGGACGCGGCGTGGTTCCTGCGCGGCGACTTCGACACGGGTGCGGAGGACCCCGGCTACCGCGAACTCTTCCTGCGCTGGTTCCAGTACGCCACCTTCCTGCCGATGCTGCGCCCACACGGCACCGGCACACCGCGCGAGATCTGGCACTACGGCGAACCGGGCGACCCGGTCTACGAGACGCTGGTCCGGTTCATCCGCCTGCGCAAGGCGCTGGTCCCCTACCTCTACTCCCTCGCCGCACAGGTGACGTCCGAGAACGGCACGATGTTCCGGCCGCTCGCCTTCGACTTCGGCGACGCCCCGGAAGTGACCGCCGTGGACGACCAGTTCATGCTCGGCCCGGCGTTGATGGTCTGCCCGGTGACGAGGCCACAGCGGTACGGACCCGGTGCGGTCCCGGTGCGCGACGCCCCGCGCAGCCGCGGTGTGCTGCTGCCCTCGGCGACCGACGGCACGGACTGGGTGGACGTCTGGGACGGCGCCCGCCACGCGGGCGGCCGCCGTATCGAAGCCCCGGCACCGCTGGAGCGGCTGCCCGCCTACGCCCGCGCCGGATCGGTTCTTCCCCTCGCCCGTCCCGACTCAGGCCCGGAGGATCTGGACATCTTCGTCTTCCCGGGGGCGGACGGCTCCTTCGAGCTGTACGAGGACGAGGGTGACGGGTGGGGCTACGAGCAGGGTGCGAGCACGCGCACCGCGCTGCGCTGGGACGAGGCGACCGGCACGCTGACCGTCGGCCGCCCGGCGGGCGACTACCCGGGGCGCCCGGCCCGTCGCGCGCTGCGCGCCCGCCTGGTCGAGCCCGGCCGAGGCTGGGCCGACTCGTCGGCGCCGTGGGTCACCGCCGAGCAGCAGGGCCAGGAGCTGCGGATTCCCTTGCGGCAGTCGCGACCGTAGTCGCGGCAGTCCTGACCTCGGGCGGTGTCCCGCGTCCCCACCCGCCCGGACGGTTCACTCCGGACGGGCGGAGAGGCGCAGCAGTACCGCTGAAGGGGCCGACGGGAGGAACACACGGAGCGCCGCGCTCTTCGGGTCCCACGAGGCTCGCGCCTTGGTGGTGGAGGGGTACAGGACGTCGACACGGACCGGCGCACCCTGAAGGCTCGGCAGAGGGAGCACCGTCGAGTCCTCGGAGCCGTCGCCAGGGCGCCGCCATACCGTGACATAGGCGGTGTCGGGGGTGTGCAGGGCCAGGGCGATCCACGGGTCGTCCCAGCCGGGCAGGCCCAGCGGCCAGGAGGGCACCGCGGTCGCCACGTCGCTCCGGATCGCCTTGTGGACCGCGACCGCCTCGTGCGTCAAGGAGCGTGCGTCGGGGGCGAGTTCGGGGAGGCGGCCCGACAGGTGAATGCGGCCGAGCAGCGCGCTGGC
Organism: Streptomyces sp. NPDC002577; assembly: GCF_053594815.1. Lineage (NCBI taxonomy): Bacteria > Bacillati > Actinomycetota > Actinomycetes > Kitasatosporales > Streptomycetaceae > Streptomyces > Streptomyces sp. NPDC002577. Next base: position 17,206 of record NZ_JBSFWK010000006.1, read on the forward strand.
CATGGTGAAGGCGACCTCGTCCAGGGAGTCCTCGGGCTGCGGATAGGCCCAGACTGCTCCCTGCTCCGGGGTGACCGCGGTGGGGGCGGCTGCCGCGATGGGGGCGTACAGCTGCAGGTTCTGCTGATCGCTGGTGGAGTGCAGCTGGACGCGGGAGAGGAGGGCGTGGTCGGTGCGCATGCCGCCGGAGGCGCAGTTCTCCAGGACGAGGCGCGGATGGCGGTCCAGGATGCCGTCCAGCCAGTCGAGTTGGGCGCGGTTGTGGCCGAGCAGGCCGTCCGCGGGCGTCTCCCCGGGGTGGCTGCTGGTGCCCGAACCGGGGTCCACGTTGTAGTCGAGCTTGAGGTATCCGATGCCCAGTTCGCCGACCAGGCGGTCCACCACCCGGTCCAGGTGGCCGCGGGCGGCGGGGTGGCGCAGGTCGAGGTGGTAGCGGCCGGTCTCCAGGACGCGGGCGCCGTGGCGGCGGAAGAACGCCTCGTCGGGCAGGGCCGCGGCCACCGGGCTGCGCACGCCCACCACTTCGGGCTCCAGCCACAGCCCCGGGACCATGCCGTGCCCCCGTATGCGGTCCAGGACCTCGTGGATGCCGCGCTCACCGGGGAAGCGGGAGGCGGCCGGCTCCCACGCGCCGACGCTGTCCCACCAGCCGCCGTTCTCGTCGTCGTACCAGCCGGCGTCGATGACGAAGTACTCGGCGCCGGCCTCGGCGGCGGCGTCGATGTGCGGCAGCAGCCGGGCCGTGGTCGGGTCACCCATCAGGCAGTTCATGTAGTCGTTGAAGATCACCGGCAGGTGGTGGTGGTCGGGGTGCGGGCGGCGGATCGCACGCCGGTAGCGGGTGAGTGCGGCGAACGCCTCGTCGACGCCGCCGGTCTCGGCGAGGGCGAGAGCGACGGGGACGGTCGTGAAGCTCGCCCCCGGTTCCAGCCGGTGCGACCAGCCGTGGGCGATGTCGCTGGGGCCGGACAGGGCCAGGAACGCGGCATCGGCGCGCTCCCCGCACTCCCACAGCCAGCCGCCGCCGTTGTGCTCGATCTGCCACAGCCAGGTCCGTCCGGTGCGGCGGTCGCTCAGTCCGCCCATCGGCAGGTGACCCGCGCTGGACCAGGAGCCCTTCCCGGAGGTGGTGAAGCAGCCCTTGCCGTTGGGTCGGTGGACGCGGGCGTTGAGCGCCGGGACGGCCTGCCGCAACGGGCGCCGCTGCCAGCGGTATTCGGCGAGCCACTCGTTCTCCGCCCGGAGCAGGTCCGCGGTGTCGAGCTGCGCGGCGTCCGTGGTCAGCACGCCCAGCACCAGGGAGGCGACCGACTCCAGGTCGATCCGTTCCCGTCCCCCGTTGTGCAGTTCTACGTGGCCGCGCAGGACCGGGATGCTGTCGGGCGAGCGGTAGACCACGTCCGCGGTGAGGCCCGTCTCGGGGTCGTGCAGGCGGACGGTCAGCTGGTGCCAGTCCCCGTCCCGCCGGGTGTCATGGCTGCGGTAGCGCAGCCGTGCGCCGATGACGCTGTCGATCAGACGCTGGCTGGACCAGTGCCGGCCGTGGCCGCCCACGACCGCCTCGACCAGCGGCAGCGGCGCCCCCGAGCCCTTCGGCACCGGTGCGGCATCGGGGCCGCCGACGTGGCGGAGCCGTGGACGGCCGTCCTGGTCCGCATCGATGACGAGGCGCAGTGCATCGTGCCCCCAGTCGAGGAGAACGCGGTTGTCGGTCACGAGCGGGTTTCCCTTCTCTTCCTCGGTGCTCTTGGCCGGGGTGTCAACAGGCGGTACGCGCGGCGAACGCCCGGCTCGCGTGCACGGGTACGGCCGCGGGCCGCACGCAGGTGCTGGTCACGGGGAGCGCCTGTCCACTTTCGGATGCGGCGAGCAGCACCTCCATGACCTCCAGGACGTGGTAGGCGAGCCGGCCGCTCGCACGGTGCGGGGTGCCGGAGGCGTGCGCGCGGGCCAGGTCGGCGATGCCGTAGCCGCGGTCGCGGCCGGGTAGCCGACTCGCACGGGGACGTCCTCCCAGTCCTTGGCCTCCGACCCGGCCCGCAAGAGGCGCACCGGGCCGTCGAAGCGATTGCAGGTAGTACTGCTCGATGGTGACGGTGAACGGTCCGGTTCCGGCCAGCACCGGATGATCGGCCATGCCCGGCACCGGTCGCGCCTCTAAGGTCGTGGACTCCCGTGCGCGGTGCACGAACTGCCCGCCGGTCATCAGCTGATAGCGGGTCTCGGCGCGGTACGCGTCGACGATGCCGCCGTGCCGGCCGGCCAGGCCGGTCCCCGCCCGGACGGCCCGGCTCAGGCCTCCGCCTGCGGGCCGGTGATCTCGCCCATCGTCCAGCACTGCACCACCAGGTACGTGGCCGCGAGCAGTTCCGCGTCGAGGTAGCTGTCGAGGGTGTCGGAGACCGTCACCGTGTAGCCGTCCGCCTTGAGCGCGGTGACGTAGCGGTCGGTGGCGGCCACGGGGACGTGCCCGTCCCAGCCCCGCGGACGACCAGGGCACGCTTGGCGGATGTCACCGGACCTCCCCAGAGGAGGCGGGGGAAGGGCGGGACGCGGGCTCGGTGGCGAGGACGCGGACGTCCCAGGCGCCGAGCCGCACGGGCGTGCCGGCCGGGACGGCGCCGCCGTCCAGGGCGTCGGTCAGGTCGACGTCCTCGGGTGCCTGGGCGACGGCGGGCTCCCAGCTCCAGTTGTGGACCACGTGGACGCGCCGCCCGTCCTCGGCGGTGCCGGTCGCGACGGTGACGGAGTCCGGCAGCTCCCGCCAGCCGGCGCACGGGGCGGGTGCGAGCCACGCGGCGAGCGCGCGGGCGAGCTCGCGCCCAGGCACGGTCCCGACACAGGTGACGCGTCCCGCGCCGTGACGGCGGGTGGTGACGGCGGGCCACCGCCCGAAGTGCGGGTGCTCGTACGTGGCGAGGACGTCGGCGTCGTCCACGGCGAGCCCCTCGACCCACCGGGTCGCCACGGCGCCGGCGCCCAGCATGAGGGGGCTGCCCGGGGTGGAGCGCAGCGGCAGGTCTGTGTGGAGGTTGCTGAACTCGTCGTAGCGCACGCCCGCGGCCTGCACCAGGCGCGCCGGCGTCACCTCGTGGCGTGCCCGCGCCTCGTGGTCGCCGTAACCGGTGCGCGGCCCGAGCACGAGGTGGCCGCCCGCCTCGGCGTAGGCGGCGAGCCAGTCGAGCATGCCGTCGTCCGCCACGTACAGCCCCGGCGCGATGAGGACGGGGTGCCGCTCGGCCGCCGCCTCGGGGGCGATTCCCGGGAGTTCGCCGCAGGGGTCGTGCAGCTGGCGGGCGTGCAGGATCCGTACCTGGCGTCCCGCCTCGAACGCTCCTCGATAGAACGGGTCGAAGATCCCCTCGTACGCGCCCGCGTCCGGGCCGCCGTCCGGGGCCGAGAGCGGCGGGTGCTTGCGCATCAGCCACTTGCTGGGCGCGGAGTACACCATGGCGATGTCGGCATCCGGGGTGATTCCGGCGACGAGATCGCCCGCGCGCTCGAACTCGCCGCCCAGCCGGGCGAGTTCGGCGTAGACGCGGCCCGGTCGTCCGCTGTGCGGAAGGATCCCGCCCCAGTATGTCTCGGTGCCGAAGTGCAGGGTGTGCCAGTGCCAGTACTCGATCATGCGGGCGCCGCGTGCGACCAGTGCCCACGCGGCCTGCCGCCACTGGCCGTCGAAGGCGGGCCGGTTGTCGGAGGGGCCGCCGATGGCCTGGGCGTTGGTCTCCGTGATGAGGAACGGCTCCTGGCGCGAGGAGTAGATCCGGTCGGCGCTCCGGTGCAGCGCCCATGCCCCGTACGCCATCCACTGCTGCGGCAGCTTCTCGCGCGGCGGCTCGGGCATCGTGAGACTGTCCTGCATGTCGTAGTACGGGTTGCCCGCGGTGACGTCCAGTGCGTCGGTGAGTTCGTCGTCCTCCAGGCCGGGGGAGCCGTAGGCGAGGCAGGTGGTGACGAACTGCTCCGGGCGTGCGTACTCGCGCACGATGGCCGCCTGCCAGGCGATGAACTCGGTGGTCCGGCGCGCCTGGAACGCCTGCCAGGCCAGGTCGTACTGGGGCTGGGCGTTGCCCTCCGGCTTCCACAGGTCGGCCCATGTGGTCAGCCGGTGCGACCAGTACACCAGCCCCCACTCGCGGTTGAGGGTCTCCACATCGCCGTAGCGCTGCCGCAGGTCGTCCACGAACCGCTGGAAGACGCCGTGGTTGTGCGGCAGCCGCGGGCCGGGCTCGTTGTCGACCTGGAAGCCGATGACCGCGGGGTGGGAGGCGTAGCGGGCCACGATCGCGCGGATCACCCGCTCCGCGTGGAAGAGGAACGCCGGGTGGGTGATGTCGACCTCCTGGCGGGCGCCCCACGCGGCGGGGTGGCCGGCGGCGTCCTCGGCGGCGATCTCCGGGTACTGCCGGGCCAGCCACGGCGGCACCGCGTAGGTCGGGGTCCCCAGGACGACGGATATGCCGCGTTCGTGGGCGCCGTCGAGAACCGGCCGCAGCCAGTCCAGCTCGAAGCGCCCGTTCTCCGGCTCCCAGGTGGACCAGACCGACTCGCCGACCCTGATGACGGTGAACTTCGCCTCCGCCATCAGATCGAGGTCGGTCTTCAGTCGCTCGTAGGGCTGGTACTCGTGGTAGTAGGCGGCGCCGAACAGGACGCGCGGGGGCAGAGATGTCATGCGGGAGACCTCGCGGAGAAGTGGGCGAGAAGAAGCGGAGGAGTGGGGGTCCCGGCATCCGGGACATGATGGGGCGGACGGTCAGGCGGGGTCCGGCCGCGTGAGCAGCCCGGGACCTTCGATGCTCGGGGTGGCGGCCTCGGCGGTGCGCAGATGCTCCCTCATCCACCGCTCGGTGGTTGCTGACATGCAGGAGTACGGCGGCCTGGCCCAGGGCCGCGTCCCGGTTGGCGAGAGCCGTGAAGATCGCCTCGTGCTCGCTGAGCGTGCGCTGCGCGGCCTGGTCGCCGACGAGGCCCCGCCAGATGCGGGCGCGCAGAGTGCGGCCGGAGACGCCTTCGAGCAGGGTGGCAGCGACTCGTTGCCAGTGGCCCGGACGACGGCCCAGTGGAAGGCGGCGTCGTGCGCGTTGAGCCGCTCGACGTCGTCCCGCGCCTCACGCATTGCATCCAAGTGATGCTCGATCTCGGCCAGTTGATCCTCGGAGATCCGGGTCGCGGCGAGTGAGGTGGCGGCCGGTTCGAGGAGCCGGCGCACCTCCATCAGGTCGAGCAGCGCGCCGGGGTCGCTCTGCAGCAGCTCCACCGCGCCGCCGAGCCCTTCGAAGAGCAGTCTCGGCGCGAGACTCGTCACGTATGTGCCGTCACCCCGGCGCACCTCCAGGACCCGGACGACGGACAGCGCCTTGACGGCCTCGCGCGCGTGGTTGCGGGACAGGCCCAACTGCGCCGCCAGTTCCGGCTCCGGCGGCAGCTTCGAGCCCGGCGGCAGGGCACCGGTGCGGGTCCGTTCACGGATCTGCACGACGGCCTTGTCGGTCAGCGACACTCCGGTCTGCCTTCCCCTCCGCGGTGCATCTGACCCCGCACCCCATTGATGGGATGTATGTATAGGCGCCAAGGGTCGTCGCCGTCCAGACCTTGTGCCAAGAAAGGTCAACCAGCTCTGGAAATCGCCGAGATGTGCGTGGGTGCCGTCCCATCGGGAGTGTCAAAGCATCCCACCAATTCTTGAACGTGCTCTGCGCTCCGTGTCGCGTGCGGCGCAGGTCATCGGCCCCGGATCGCCCGTGGTCCCGCGCCCAGTTCGCGGTGGCAGGCCTTGTTGAAGGCCTGGAGGTCCGGGATGCCGACGGCGGCGGCGACGGCCGGGATCGGGAGGGTGGAGGCGCTCAGCAGGTGGCGGGCGCGTTCCAGGCGGCGGTGGCGGATGTAGGCGACGACGGTGCGGCCGGTGTGGGTGGTGAACAGGCGTGTGAGGTGCCCGGGGGAGACCCCGGCGGCGCGGGCCACCGCGGGGACGGTCAGTGGGTCGGCGAGATGAGCCTCGAGGTAGGCGGCCGCGGCGGCCACCACCGGATGACCGTGCCCGTCCTGCTCCGCGCCGCCGCTCAGCTCCGCCACGCGCCACAGCACCGTCCACACCTCGGCCGCCGCCCGGGCACGCGAGTACGGGAAGGCGGCGACAGCCCGCCGCAGGAGTCCGGCGAGCAGGGCGCCCTCATCCCCGGTGTCCTGCATCAGCGAGAAGGGCATTCCCGGCCCGGCGCCCGGCAGGCGCAGATGGACGTACAGATGCTCGGACCGACCGCGGTAGTGATAGTGCACCTCGGTGTCGGGCGGGACGAGGCTTACCCGGCCGGGGAGGATGGCGTGCTCTGCACCGCTGCCGATCACTAGCCGGGCCGCGTAGCTGTACAGGTGCAACTGCCAGAGATCGGGCAGCCGGAAGACGTCGTGGTCGGAGACGACGCCATGGACGCCGACACCGGCGTTCACAACCTCGGGCGGCTCGTCGAGGCAAGGGGCGACGCTCAGCATGATGCCGAAAATCTACCAGCGAGCGGCGAATTCATCCCACGACAACATCTCCACGCACGCATACCTTCGCCGTATGCCGACCACTCAACAGCCGGACCAGCAACAGCCCCTCAGTTCCGTCGAGATGGCCCGCTTCGTCGCGCAGGGATACCTGCGGCTGGACGGAGTCGTGCCGCGGGAGATCAACGAGGAGGCGATCGCCGCCCTCGACCACGAGCTCCCGCCCGTCGCCTACGGCACCCCGCTGTCCAAGGCGTTCGACGACTCCACCTTCATCCCGCGCCTGCTCGCCGTTCCGGCCGTCGCCGGCGCCCTGAGCAGCCTGGTCGGGCCCGAACCGGACGTCGACCACCACGCCGTGCACGTGCGCGGCCCGCACGAGGGCGAGGCGCAGGACCTGCACGGGGACGCGATCATCGACGTCCGCCCGGACGCCTTCGACATCCAGCTCATGTACTACCCGCACGAGGTCACCGCCGACATGGGCGGCACCCTGTCCGTGCCCGGCAGCCACCTGCGCCGGATCAACGAGACCGACATCGGCCGGGTGCAGAACCTGCGCGGCCAGACCCGGCTGACCTGCCCGGCAGGCACCGTCGTCCTGGTCCACCACGGCATCTGGCACGGCGGACGGCGCAACGACACCGGCCGCCGCCGCTACATGTACAAGATCCGCTTCAACCCGACCGTCCCGCAGGTCCGCCTCTGGGACACCGCCGACCTCGACGACCCGGCCGTCCTGCGCGAACTCGCCATCGGGTTCCCCTGGTACGAGCAGGCCACCGGCCGCCTGGAGATTTACAACAGGGCCCTGCTGTGGCGTGCCCTGACCGGCGACGCCGGCTTCGACATCGACCACTGGGTCACCCGCGTCACCAACCGACCCGCGATCAGGGGGCAGAAATGATCAGCACCGAGCCGCGCCAGGAAGTCCTCGTCCTCTACCTCTCCACCTCGGCCCTCGACTCCCCGGTCGTCGGCTGGTCGCGCTACGACGGCACCGGCCGTACCCGCCCCACCTCCGGAGACAGCGACGAGCCCCCGTACAAGAGCGGCCTCGACGCCCTGCTGGACGGCTGGCGCCTCTTCCAGGCCTCCCAACTCCTGCCGCCCTACCCCGGCTACGAGTACGACACCTCGTTCCTCAAGCACGAGTTCTTCTTCGAGAAGTTCGGCCCGGCGGTCTCCGGAGAGCCGGACAAGACTCCCGGATAGGAGCGAACAAGACACCTCGACAGGAAGAGGGGCGTGACGGACCGGGAGGAGGGTCCGTCAGCCCTTTCGCGCCGCCGACGAGGGGGATGCCTGCGGCGCGGCCGCGGGGGAGGCCCGGCCCGGGGGAGGGTCGGGCCGCCGTGCGGTCAGGCGTCCGGGCTTGCGGCCTCGACCCGGAACGAGGCGAGCCGGACGTCCTCGTGCAGGGTCAGCCGCAGGTCGCGGCCGTCTGCGGGGCCGTCCCCAGGCAGGCCGGGGAGTGAGGTGGTGACGGTGGCCCCAGCTGTACGCGCCGCCGGTCACCGGTACCTCGATCTTTGCCAGCGGAACCTCGTCCGCGTAGATCTCCAGCAGTGCCCAACGGAATCAGCCTCAACAACGTCCTGGCCGCCGGGACCGTGTTCTACGTCCTGCCGGTGCTGGTGCTCTTCTTCTTCGCCCAGCGCTCCTTCACCCGGGGCGTCGCCACCAGCGGCCTCAAGGGCTGAAGCCCCCTCCCGTCCCCTCCCGTCCCCACCTGTCCGGCCCGTCGGCCACCTCGCACAACGAAGGATCACCCATGCCGCTCACGAGCGAGCCCACCCCACACGGCTACGTGGAGAGCTTCTCGCCCGGCCACGGCCGAACCGCACCCCGTGCCGCCTTCTCCTCGGACGCCGCCACCGTCGACCTGACCGGACCATGGCGCTTCCACCTGGCCCCGGACCTGCCGCGCACCACGGAAGGCTTCGAGAAGCCGGACTACGACGACAGCGGTTGGGACACCCTCCCCGTGCCGTCCCTCTGGCAGATGCAAGGCCTGCCCGACGAGCCGCGGTACGGCAAGCCCGCGTACACCAACCAGCCGTACTACTTCCCCATCGACCCCCCGCACGTACCGGACGCGAACCCGACCGGTGAGTACCGCCGCGAGTTCACCCTGCCGGACGAGTGGCCGGACGGGCGCGCCCTGCTGCGGTTCGAGGGCGTCGACTCCTGCTTCGCCGTGTGGCTCAACGGAACGCTCCTCGGAGACGGCAAGGGCAGCCGCCTGCCCACCGAGTTCGACGTCACCGACGCCCTGCGGCCCGGACGCAACGTCCTCGCGGTGCGGGTGCACCAGTGGTCGGCCGGCACCTACCTGGAGGACCAGGACATGTGGTGGCTGTCGGGCATCTTCCGGCCCGTCACCCTGCTGTCCCGGCCGCACGGTTCACTCACCGACTTCCACGTCCACGCCGACTTCGACCACGCCACCGGCTCAGGCACCCTGTCGGTGGACACCAGTGGCGGCACCGCCCGGCTGCACGTGCCCGAACTCGGCCTCACCGACGCCGACCCGGCCGGCCCGCACACCCTTGACGGCGCCGAGCCGTGGTCAGCCGAGCGGCCCCGCCTCTACCACGGCGAGCTGGTGACCGACTCCGAGCGCATCCCGCTGCGGATCGGCTTCCGCCGCATCGAGATCCGCGACGGCCTGATCCTCGCGAACGGGCGCAAGCTGTTCTTCCGCGGCGTCAACCGCCACGAGTGGACCCCGGACACCGGCCGCACCCTCAGCCACGACGACATGCTCACCGACGTGCTGCTGATGAAGCGCCACAACATCAACGCGGTGCGCACCAGCCACTACCCGCCGAACCCCGCCTTCCTCGACCTGTGCGACGAGTACGGCCTGTGGGTGATCGACGAGTGCGACCTGGAGACCCATGGCTTCTGCCACGTCGACTGGCGCAACAACCCCACCGACGACCCCCGCTGGCTCGAGGCCTGCCTCGACCGGATGCAGCGCATGGTCGAACGGGACAAGAACCACCCCAGCGTCGTCATCTGGTCGCTCGGCAACGAGTGCGGCCACGGCGCCAACCTGGAGGCCATGGCCGACTGGGCCCGCGGGCGTGACCCCGAGCGGCTCATCCACTACGAGGGCGACGACAACTGCGGCTACACGGACCTCTACAGCCGCATGTACGTCGAATACGACGAACTGCCCCTGATCGCACGTCACCAGGACGCCGTCACCCGCGACCCCGCCCTGGACGCCCGACGCCGGCAGATGCCGTTCATCCAGTGCGAGTACGCCCACTCCATGGGCAACGGCCCCGGCGGGCTGCGCGAGTACCAGGAGGTCTACGAGAGCTTCCCGCGTATGCACGGAGGGTTCGTCTGGCAGTGGATCGACCACGGCATCCGGCGCCGGACCCCGGACGGAGGTGAGCACTTCGCCTACGGCGGCGACTTCGGTGAGCCGCTCCACGACGGCAACTTCGTCATCGACGGGCTCGTCTTCGCCGACCGCACGCCCTCGCCCGGCCTGCTCGAGTACAAGAAGACGATCGAACCCGTCCGCGTCAGCATCGACACCAACGCGCGCACCCTGCGGGTGAACAACCTCTTCCACACCCGGGACACCGCCCACCTCGCCTTCCGCTGGCAGGTCGAGGACAACGGACACCCCCGCTCTGCCGCCGCCCTCACCGTGCCCCCGGTCGCGCCCGGCGAGCACGTCGAACTGCCGTGGCCCGCAGACCTCGCCGAGGCCTGCGCCGCTCCCGGACGTGAGGGCGAGCGCTGGCTCACCGTCACCGCGGAACTCGCCGACGACGAGCTGTGGGCGCCGGCAGGCCACGAGGTCGCGTGGACCCAGGCACTGGTCGCCGGCGCCCCGCAACCCCAGCCGGCCCCCGTCCCAACGCCCCTCCCCGCCGTCCCCGCGCCGCGGACCCACCAGCTCGGCGACGCGGTCTTCGACGCGGTCTCCGGCAGCCTGCTCAGGCTCGGCGGCATGGACATCGACGGCCCCCGTCTCGACCTGTGGCGTGCCCCCACCGACAACGACCTGCTCACCTTCGGCGGCCCGCTCGTCGACGACTGGCGCAAGGCAGGACTGCACCGCCTGCAGCACCGGGTGGTCGCCGTCGAGGCCACCGACACGGGACTCGAGGTCATCACCCGCACCGCACCCGCGGGCCTCGACTTCGCCATGCAGTCGTCCTTCCGCTGGGAGGCCGACGCCGAGGAGTCCGGGCAGCTCTGGCTCCGCCTGGCCACCGAACCCGTCGGCACCTGGCCCTGCCCGCTGCCCCGCATCGGCATCCGTCTCGCCCTGCCCGAGGCCATCGAGACGGTGGAGTGGTTCGGGCTCGGGCCCGGCGAAGCGTACGCCGACACCACCGCCGCCGTCCGCGTCGGCCGGTACACCGCGAGCGTCGACGACCTGCAGACCCCGTATGTCATGCCGCAGGAGAACGGAAACCGGCGCGAGGTGCGACACGCCCGGCTCACCGACCGGCAGGGCAGCGGACTGGTCATCACCGGCCACCCGCATGTCGACCTGACCGTGCGCCGCTGGACCAGCGAGGACATCGACGCCGCCCGGCACTCCTGCGACCTCAGCCCCCGTGACCGGGTGTACGTCAACCTCGACGTCGCCCAGCACGGCATCGGCAGCGGATCCTGCGGCCCCCGCGTCCAGTCCCGCTACGAGCTCCACGCCCGCCCCGTCAGCCTCACCCTCGGATTCCACACATGCTGAAACTCTGGTACCGCCGCCCCGCCGACGGTTTCCCGCAGGCGCTGGCCCTCGGCAACGGCTCCCTCGGCGCCATGGTCCTCGGCGGCACCGCCCATGAGCGCGTCGACCTCAACGTCGACACGCTGTGGTCGGGTGGCCCGGGCGACCACAACGACTACCACGCGGCGCAGCACCTGCATGCGCTGCGCCGGGCGGTGCTCGACGACCACGACCACCTGCGCGCCGAGGAACTGGCCCAGCGCATGCAGGGCCCCGACACTCAGGCGTACCAGCCCCTGGGCGCCCTGCTCCTCGACCTCGGGCACGGCGGCGAAGTCACCGACTACCGACGGGAGCTGGACCTCGACGACGCCCTGTGCACGGTGACCTACACCGCCGACGGGGTACGCCACACCCGCGAACTGTTCGTCTCCGCCGCGGCCGGCGTCCTCGTCGTCCGGCTCAGCTGCGACACACCCGGCGCGCTGGCCTTCACCGCCCGTCTGGAATCGGCCCATCCCGGCTCGGCACCAGGTGTGGCCGTCTCGGGCCGGGCCCCCGCGCACGTCCAGTTCCAGGCCACCGGCCCGGACGCGGTTCGCTACGCGCCCGACACCGGAACCGGATTCGCGGCGGCCCTGCGGATCGTCCCCGACCACGGCACCGTCACCCCCGACCCGCGCACCGGTGGCCTCCGACTGACCGGTGCCACCAGCGCCACCGTCCTGGTTGCCGCCGCCACCGGCTTCCGGGGGTGGGACCGCCTGCCCGAGGGACCGGAATCCGGCCCCGAGGCCGAGGTCGCCGAGCTGCTGGACACCGCCACCGAGGTTGCGTACCACCGCCTGCGGAGCGAGCACATCGCTGACCACCGCGCCCTCCACGACCGGGTCGTCCTCAGCCTCGGCCACGACCGGGCGCTCGAGGCCCTGCCCACCGACGAACGCCTCGCCGCTGTCCGCTCCGGCGCCCACGACCCAGGCCTGACCGCCCTGTTCTTCGCGTACGGCCGCTACCTGCTCATCGCCTCCTCCCGCCCAGGCACCCAGCCGGCGAACCTCCAGGGCATCTGGAACACCGAGATCCAGCCGCCCTGGCAGTCCGACTGGACCACCAACATCAACGTCCAGATGAACTACTGGCACGCCGAGACCACCGGCCTGCCGGAATGCCACGAGCCGCTCTTCGACCTGATCACCGACCTCGCCTCGGCAGGGCGCCGCACCGCCCACGCCTACTACCGCTGCGGCGGTTGGACCGCGCACCACAACGTGGACATCTGGCGCAGCACCAACCCCGTCCAAGGCGGCCCCCAGTGGGCCAACTGGCCCATGGCGGGCGCCTGGCTGTGCGCCCACCTGTGGGAGCACTACCGCTTCACCGGCGACCGTTCCTTCCTTGCCGACCGGGCCTGGCCGGTGATGCGCGAGGCCGCCGTCTTCCTGCTCGACTTCCTCGTCGAGGACGCGGACGGTCACCTGGTCACCTGTCCCTCCACCTCGCCCGAGCACCGCTTCCATGTGGCAGCGTCCCCCGGGTCCGCCGGAACGGGCCCCGAGGAGACGACGCTCGTCGCCACCACGGCCTCCGTGACGATGGATCTCTGGCTCGTCGACGAGCTCTTCGGCAACTGCCTCGACGCGATGAGGGAGCTGGGCCTGGCCGATCCGCTCGCCGACGCCCTGCACAGCGCCCGGCAGCGGCTCAGCCCACTGCCGTACGCCCCCGGGCGACCCCTCGCTGAGTGGCGGCACGACGCCGAGCCCGAGGACCCGGGCCACCGGCACCTCTCCCACCTCTACGGCCTGTATCCCGGCGACCGGATCGACGCGGAGCGCACCCCGGAGCTGTTCGACGCCGCCCAGGCCGCCCTCGACCTCAGGCTGGCCCACGGGGGAGGCGGCACCGGATGGAGCCTGGCCTGGGTGGTCGCACTCGCCGCCCGCTTGGGCGACGGGGACCTCGCACACCGCAGCCTGCACAGGCTTCTGTCCGACTCCACCTCCGACAACCTCTTCGACCTGCACCCACCGGAGCTCTTCCAGATCGACGGCAACTTCGGCGCCACGGCCGCCGTCGCCGAGATGCTGCTGCAGAGCCACACCGGCGAACTGCGGCTGCTCCCTGCGCTGCCGGGCGCGTGGCCCAGCGGCACCGTCCGCGGCCTGCGGGCGCGCGGTGGCGTCACCGTCGACATCGACTGGCAGGGGGGCCGGCCGGCGCACGCCCGCCTCCACCTCCCGCGCCCCGGCCGGTATCGGATTCGCCTGCCCGCGTCCGGTCCTCTCCCGGTGGTGACCGACGACCAGGGCATGGGCGTCGAGACCCGGTGGACCACACTGGAAGGAGGCCTCGCCCGGGCCGAGTTCACGGCGGAGCGGGCGGTCGTACACCACGTACGCCTGTGAGGCGAGGGGGAGGGGGCCGATGCCACGCCCCAAGGACAGCGGTCAGCTGCGCGCCTGGGCCTGCGCGCCGTCGCCGTCGACGCCGACACCGGCTTCCATCACCAGCCGCCGCTGGCCCCAGCGAACCGACGCCACCACCGAACTGAAGGTCTACTCCAACGCGGACAAGGTCACCGCCACCCTCAACGGCACCGCCCTGGGCGCCGTGAACAGCAGCGACCATGTCTTCAGGTGGGCCAACGTCACACTGAAGCCGGGGCGGAACGCCGTCACGGTGACCGCGACCATCAACGGCTCCACGTACACCGACACGGTCGACTGGACTCTCGGCTGAGAACCTCAACTCCGAGGAGCCTCATGGAGGCGGCTCGTGGTCGAGCGACTGGAGGTGAACGGGGATGGATCGCTCCGCTGTGCTCGTCACGCGGACTCTTCGGTCGTCGACGGCGGAGGTGAGGACGGATTCCAGGATGTCCAGCACGTGATACGCGAGGGCGCCCCCGGCTCTCGGTTCCTCACCGGGCGGTGTCGACGCCAGATCCGCGACTCCGTACCCTCGGCCGGCGTCGCGGTACCCCGCGGACACGGGAAGGGTTTCCCATGCGTCGCTGTGGAGGCGGCGCAGCTGCACCTCTCCGTCGAAGTGGTTCGGGTCCGGAACCGCGAGGCTTCCGGCTTCGCCGTGGATCTCGATGTTCGCCGACTTCGTGGCGACGGCGTCGAAGCTCATGACAAGGGTGGACAGCACCCCGGACGCATGCGTGAGGATGCCGGTGACGTGGGTGTCGGTGCTGACCGGTATCGCTTCCCCGCTGCGCGGGCCGGACGCGATGACCCTGGTGGGCCGGGTGCGGCTGGCGGTGCCGAGCACCGAGGTGACCGGGCCGAGCAGCGTGACCAGGGCGGACACGTAGTACGGGCCCATGTCCAGCAGGGGGCCTCCACCGGGCCTGTAGTAGAAGTCCGGGTTCGGGTGCCACAGTTCGTGGCCGGGGACGACCATGGTGGCTGTCGCTGCGATGGGTGCGCCGATCAGTCCTGCGTCGATCGCTGCACGAGCGGTCTGGACGCCGGTCCCCAAGACCGTGTCCGGAGCGCAGCCGACGATGACCCCCGCCTTCGTCGCTGCTTGGAGAACGGCTCGCGCCTGGGCGGTGGTCGCTGCGAGCGGCTTCTCCCCGTAGACGCTCTTCCCGGCCGCGATCGCCTGAAGGGCTATCTCCGCGTGCGCGTCGGGGACGGTCAGATTGACCACCAGTTCCACATCGGCGGCGGACAGCAGCTCTGTGACCGTGCACGCTCTCACGCCGGCGCGGACCTCGGCGACTGCCGCGGCGCGGTCGGGGTCGAGGTCGGCGACGGCGACCAAATTGACCGCCTCCAGCCTGTCGAAACTCGCAAGGTACTGGCCGCTGATGACACCGCAGCCGATCACGCCGATGTTCAGCGGCTTGCCCACAGCAGTCCTCTTTCGATGATGGTTCTCACATTGGGGTCCTTCAGCACCGGCATGTGGTGACCGGGGGTGGTGACGAACACCCGGCCCTGGCCCCACTGCCTGGTCCAGATGGCCGGGGACACGACGGGCCGGTTCCACGGGTCCCAGTCCCGTACTTTCTGCGTGGTCGTGGCCAGCACATCGATGTAGTCGTCACAGAGCACCCAGTACTGCTCGGTGACGAGTTCGAAATCGCCGATGCCGCGGGTGATGGGATGGTCAGCGGCCGCCGGCAGCATGTTGACGGTGTAGGGGACGTAGTTGTCGGACTGCTCGCCTGTGCGTTCCGCGGGACGCACCCCGGGATGGCAGGCGAACTGTCCGCCAATCAGGTGGAGGTAGTCGGAGCTGTTGCGGTAGGAGTCGGCTATGCCGCCGTGCCATCCGGCAAGGCCGGTGCCTGCCTCGACCGCGGCGCGCAGGCCCTGCACTTCCCCTTCCTCGATGGTGGACATGGTCATGCACTGCACGACCAGGTCTACGCGGGCCATGAAGGAGGCGTCCGCGTAGACCCGAGGAGACTCCTCGACGCGTACCTCGTAGCCGTGGTTCTGCAGATGGGGTATGAACAACTCGGTCGCCTCGACCGGTTGATGGCCGTCCCAGCCGCCGCGCACGACAAGGGCTTGTCTGCGGTGCATTGGCGAACGTTCTCCTTCGGTGGAATCGTGCGGCGCCGCTCAAGAGTCGGCGAGGGCGCGGAAGCGGAACCTCTGCCTGCGAGGAGGAGCGGCGCGAAGCGAGTGTCTCCATGCCTTTCTCCGCTCCAGGCGATGGTTGGGCGAGCGATCCCGGACGTGGTTGCCCCCGCCGGGCTTCGAAATAATTTCGGAAGAACCCGAAACCGGAGTGACCATAAGAAGCAGCTCAGGCGGCGTCAAGGAAGCCTGATCCTGGTAATCACCCGACGAGTTGCTGGGCATGAGGGCGATATCCGGCGGTGGAGTCATTCCTTTCCCTGGTCAGAGACGCTGCTTGACTCGACGCCCGATGGCCGCCAGGCTAAGCGGATCCGAAATTATTTCGTTCCGCGGGGGCGGCAACTCATGCGTGATGCGGTGCAGAAGGCACCCAAGCCGACCCTCGCGGTCGTGGCGAGGCGAGCAGGCGTGTCAGCGCCGACGGTGTCGAAGGTGCTCAACGGCCGGACCGACGTGTCTGCGGAGACCAGAGCCCGCGTGGTCAGGGCGCTCGAAGAGGCGGGATACGAGTCCCCCCGGCAACGCCGAGCAGCGGGAGCCGTCGGCATCGGCCCCCCGGTGATCGAGATTTTGATCGGCTCGCTCGGCCCCGGCTACATGACCGACGTCCTTGGCGGACTGCTCGACTACGCAGCCGAGCTCGGCATCGAGACGGTCGTGAGCAAGACGAGTGGGCTGTCCGCCCGGCATCCGACAGCGGAAGGCAGGGCTCGGCGCATGGTCGAGGAGGGACGCCGGGGTCTCCTCGTGGTCGCCGCCACCGCACGGGACTCACAACTCAACGCATTCCTCCGTCGGAAGATCCCCGTGGTGGTCATCGACCCGCACAACACACCGTCGAACGTTGTGAGCGTCGGGGCGACCGACTGGGCCGGCGGCAAGTCGGCGACCGAACACCTCATCGAACTCGGCCACCGCCGCATCGCGTTCGTCGGCGGCGCCGTGACCCTCGACTGCAACCTCGCCCGCCTGCACGGCTATATGGCGGCCCTCATGGCCGCCGGCATCCCCGTCGACGAGCCATACATCATCCACGGCCAATTCCTGGCCGAACACGGAGTCCGTGGCCTCACCGCCCTGCTCTCCCTCAGTGCTCCCCCCACAGCGGTCTTCGCGGCCAACGACCTCATCGCCTCCGGCATCCTCGCCGAGGCACGCCGCCGCGGCCTCACCATCCCCCGGGACCTCAGCGTCGTCGGGTTCGACGGGTCCTACCCGGCCGAGGAGTCCGTCCCCCGGCTGACGACCGTCAACCAGCCCCTGAACGCGATAGCCCGAACCGCGCTCGACTCCCTGCTCCGGCAGATCGAAGGCGAACCCTTCGATGCCAAACGGACCGAGCTCGCCACAAAGCTCATCGTCAGAGATTCGACCGCAGCGCCTCCGAGCACAACCACGTGCCCTACCACCATCAGCGGGCACCACGGGGACGACTGACGATACCGCGCCCCTCGCCTCGGCCGGCTTGCCGTTCCCCGAAGCACACCCCTCGCCCATCGGTCCTTGGGTGTGTCGCATTCTGCGAAGACATGAGCGGATCTACGTTGTCGAACTCGGGTCGGGGCCAGCGCGCACGTCGGCGAAGACGGAGGTGGCCTGGCTCAACCTGGACGGCCTGACCCGTCGGCAGGACGCCGACGCTGAGCCATGAAGGGGCAGGGGTCGAGCTACTGCCGTTCCGCCGGAAAACAGAGGGGCTCAGCGCCTCCAGTGCTTGTCGATGCAGGTGTAGTTAACGCCCTTCGCGGAGACCCCGATGCTCCCCGGCGTACCGCAGCAAGCGCCCGGAGCGATCGTGCCCACGCTCGTGCCAGCGTCGCTCCCGCTCCCCCCAGAGCTGCAGTCGTTGCTGGTCGAGGGCGTCGAGGGCGTCGAGGGTGCCTTGGACTTGGTCGTCGGGGAGCTGCTCGGCGAGGGAGCGTCGTACTTCCAGGGCTTGGGATCGGTCCACGAGGCGAGAGTGGTGTCGTCGGAGTACGTGTCCGAGTGCAGCAGCCACTGCCGTGCTCGGTCGTGTCGAACGCGATGACTCCGCGCACCGTGGCGCCTTGCCCCGCGGCGCCCAGGGCAGCGGGCGCGTCGTCAAACAGGTCAAGGGTGGTGATGTCGTAGATGTCGCTAATGCCCTGGAATGCGAACTGCTCGGAGAGGTCGAGCCTCGCGCCACCGGTTCCACCCGCTGCGCGACTGTCTTCTCGTCCAGGAGGGGCTGGCGCGTGCGGAACACGACGCGTGCATGGGCCTCCGTCTGGAGGAGGCCGGGCACGGCGGTGGCGGGAGGAGTTCATCGGCGCCACACTCGGCCAGCGCCGTGACGAGGTGGTCATCGCCACCATGTTCCTGTCGCGCCCCAAGGGCGAGCCCTGCACCCCTGGGGTGCTGCGCCGCCGGATCGTCGAGGCGTGCGAGGGCAGTATGCGGCGGCTGCGCACCGACCGGATCGACCTGTACCACCAGCACAACCCGGACCCCGAGGCGCCGGCCGACGAGGCGCTCCTCGCACTCGACGAGCTGGTGCGGGCGGGGAAGGTCCTCCACATCGCCTCGTCGAACGTGGACGCCGCGCAGCTCACCGGGGCCGCGGGTGTGGCGGGCCCCGGCGTCGGCGGCCCGCTTCTGCGGCACGTAGTTCGAGTGGAACGTGCTCTCCAGGGCGGCGGAGACAGGCCTCGTCCCTGCCGCCCGGGAGCACAAGGTGGGTCTGGTGCCGTACTTCCCGCCGGCCTCGGGGGTGCTCACCGGCAAGTACTTACCGGCGCGGCGAGAAGTACCCGGACGGCTCGCGGTTCGACACCATGGCGTCCTTCGTGGAGTGCCTCGCCGAGAGCGAGCGCGTACCCGGCTTCGATGTACGCGTCGGCACCTCCTGAGTCAGTCCGTCGAGTTGTCGCCGACCTAGGAATCCGAGCGGCCGTTCGACGCTCTGCCTGGCCCAGGCGGAGACGAGCCACTCCGTCAGGCCCGCACCCGAAGGGCCCCGCGGTACGTGACCGCGGGGCCCTTCGGCTTCGGCGTGCTCTGTCTCGATCGGCCGTAGCGGGTCAGCGGGCCGCGTAGCCGAAGCGGACGCCCGTCGCCGGGAGGCCGTTCGAGCCCGGCGCGTACGTCGTGACCGTGGCCACCGTGCCGCCGGTCGCGTTCGACCAGGGCAGGACGTGCAGCGCGCCGTACGTCGACGGGCCGTACGGCATGCCGATGTACAGGGACGTGCCGGTGGCGTGGATGCTCGCGCCGACCTGCTGGTCCGTGCCGGGGGTGCCGGGCAGGCCGGAAGCATTGCCCGCCTGGATCCAGAAGTCGCTGTCGCCGGGCTCGCCGAGCAGCGAGAACGTCTGGACGGCGCCCGCGCCCGCCACCGTACCGATGGCCTCACCGGGGATGCCGACCGCGAGGTGCATCGTGGCGGCCGAACTCACCGTGCGCGGCGCCGTGTTGACCGCCGTGACCTGGGCGCCGAACCGGTCGCCCGCCTCGATCGCGCCCTGTACGTCGGTGTCGTCGGCGTGGATGTCCTCCGTGTAGCTGACCGCGCCCGCTGCGGTCACCCGGAGGATCACCACGCGGCCGCCGTCGGCCTGTGAGACGCCGGACTCGTTGTCGAGGTCCTCGCCGGGGGAGCCGATCGCGATCAGCGAATCGGAGGTCGAGGAGGAGGTGCGGTAGTCGGTCACCGAGAGGGAGGCGCCGAACTCGTCGCCCGCCTCGGCGGCGCCGGAGACGATGCCGTCGTCCTGGGCCACGCCCGCGATCGGCGTCGGGATGCCGTCCGCGTTGAGGGTGTGCGACAGGATCTGGACGCCGCCGGAGTCCGCCGCGGTGCCGATGGCCTCGCCCGGGTTGCCGATGGCGATGTGGTTCTTGTCGGCGGCCACCGAGGCGCCGAAGTGGTCGCCCGCCTCGGCCGTGCCGGAGACCGTCGACTTGCCCTGGTAGATGGACGTGCTGGTCGAGCCGCGCAGGTAGAACGCCTCGCCCGCCTCGGCCGCGCCGTCCAGGCCCTCGCCGGGGGTGCCGATGACGATGTACGGCTCGCCCGCGGCCGTGGTGCCCGCCGCGAGGGCGGCGCCGAACTCGTCGCCTGCCTCGGGGCTGGAGGCGAGCAGCGAGCCGGTGGTGGAGGCGCCCCCTTCCTCCAGGTGGAGGTAGTGCGTGCCCTGGCCGAGGCCGTCGGCGCTGCCGTAGATGACGTCGACGAAACCGGCGGCGGTGTCGGTGCCGATGGCCTCGTTCGGGGTGCCGACGACGAGGTCGGTGTAGCCGTCCTCGTTGTAGTCGACGGTGGCGAGCGCGGTGCCGAACTGGTCGCCGGCCTCGGCGCCGCCCGCGACCTCGTCGAGGTCCTGGTTGAGTTCGAGTACGCCCGCGCCGCCGCCGTAGACGACGCGGACGACGCCCGCCTTCGCCTTGCTGTTGACGGTGGCCTCCGGGTCGGAGACCGCGATGTCCTCGACGCCGTCGCCGTTGAAGTCGGTGATGTCCGTCTTCGCCGCGGTGTCGGTGACCCAGCTCGCCAGGTCGTCGACGCGGGTGGAGACAGCTCCCGTACGGGTCTCGGTGGAGACCTGGCCGAAGCAGCCGCCCTGCCAGGACTGGCTGCTGATGGCGACGAGCGCGGCACTGGTGCCGGAGCCGCGCACCTCGGGGCCGCCGGTGTCGCCGGCACAGACGGCGGCGCCGTCCTGGCCTGTGACGCTCGTCGTGGTGGTGGCCGTCGAGTCGACGGTGAAGGTGCCGGTGTGCAGGGTGAGCGGCGACCACTCGTCCGTCGTACGGCCGTAGCCCGCGACGGTGAGGGACTCGCCCGCGGTCGCCGCCGTGGAGGAGAGCGCGACGGGGGTGACCGAGGTGACCGGGCGGGACAGCTTGGCGAGGACCAGGTCACGGTCGGTGCGCGGGACCAGCTTGGTGACCGTGCGGACCTCGCCGGTGGACGTGGTCAGGTCGGTGCGGCCGATGGTGGCCGTGGTCGCCAGCGGCGGGGCGCCC
Organism: Streptomyces sp. NPDC002577; assembly: GCF_053594815.1. Lineage (NCBI taxonomy): Bacteria > Bacillati > Actinomycetota > Actinomycetes > Kitasatosporales > Streptomycetaceae > Streptomyces > Streptomyces sp. NPDC002577. The sequence continues at coordinate 38,005 of NZ_JBSFWK010000006.1, forward strand.
TCGGTGACGTCGAGGCCCGCGGCCGGGTCGTCGACGAAGCAGCTGGCCGCGGTGAGCAGCCACTCGGGGTCGACGAGCGCGCCGGAGCAGGCGCGGGTGCCGTCGCCGATGTCGAGGCGGGCGGTGTAGGCGAGGCTGCCGGTGGTGGCGGCGCTGCCGGTGACGGCGGCGGCCGGGACGGCGAGCGCGGTCAGCGGCGCCGCGACGAGCGCCACGGCGAGCGCGCCCGCGCGCAGGCGGGCGCGGGAGGGTCTGGGACAAGGGCTGGGGCTGATGGTGTGCATGAAGGTGCTTCCTGGTGATCCGGAGACGGAAGGGCGGCGAGAGCGAACTGACCGGTTATGAGCGTTACTTGGAGGTGCGCAGTTCGACGAGCATGAACTCGCGGCCTTCCGCGTCGGCGCTCTCGCCCACCGCGGTCCAGGCGTTCTGCGTGATGTCGTACGTGGTGGTCTCGTCGTCGACGGTCATCGTGGCCTCGGTGGTGTAGTCGTTGCCCTTGATGCCGTAGACGGAGGGGATCTCCAGGGTCAGCCAGCCGGAGTTGCCGGTGACGTTGAAGCAGATCTTGTCCTGGCTGCGGGCCCACACCTCCAGCTGGCCGGTGTCGGTGACGCAGTCGGCGAGGGTGATGTGGCCGTCGCCGCGCTTGAGGGTGATGCCCAGGTCGGCGAGGATCGCGTCGGCACCGGGGTAGTTGAAGTCCTCGACGGCGTAGCCGGGGGACTCGTCGGCCACCGAGATGGTGGACGAGGCATGCGTCGCCGGGGTGGCGGAAGTGCCGGCCGCCCACATGCCGGTGGCGGCGGTGAGCGCCGCGGCGGCGGTGGCTATGAGACGTCTGAATCGCATCGGTGTCGGATTCCTTGTCGTTGCGGGTCGTTCTGGATCTGGATCCGGTCAGTGAAGAAAAAGGTCAGTAGACGAAGAGCGAGATGCCGCACAGGACCAGGAGCGTGGCGAGCAGTTGGCACACCATCGCGGGTGGGGGCCCGTTGTCGCCGGTGCGGCCGCTTCGCTCCTGGTCGAGGGCGAGGCGGGCGAGTTCCTTGTGCCGGCCGAGCAGTCCGACCACGAACCCCAGCAGGCCGAACGTGTACAGCGACAGCAGCTCCACCGGCCGCAGCACCCCGACGGACACCACCGCGTAGCCCGGGACCGCGAGCAGCACGGGTGCGCTCGCGGCCCGCAGGCGGGTGGTGCGGGTCGGCATCCAGCGGGTGAACACCGTCCAGTGGACGACGGTGGAGACCGCGGCGGCGGCGATCCAGAACGCGGTCGGCAGATACGGGTCGTGGTGCACGGGGTTCCTCAGGAAGCTGGACGGGCGGGGGCGGGGAAGGCGGCCGGCCTACCAGGGGGTCCAGTCGACGTCGGACCAGTCGGTGGTGAAGATGCCGACGACCTTGGACGCTGCCTCGCTGCCGACACGTACCGCGGTCGCGGCCGCCGACTCCACGCCCGATGCCTCGACGGCCCCGGCGACACCGCCGCCGATCAGGTCGAGTGCCACGTGCCCCAGCGCCTCCCCGAACTCGGGGCTGGTCACCCCGTACGCTCGGTACGTGTAGTAGGCGGCGATGCCGGCGGCGACCAGGGAGACGCCGCCGAGGATCGGGGCGACGACCTCGCCGACGACCGGGATGGCCAGCGAGCCGGCGCCGATGAGGCCGGTGGCGACGGCCACCTTGTCCCAGTCGTTGGCCATGCCCTCGTAGTACTCCTCCTCGGAGTACTCCTCGCCGACCTCGTCGGGGTCGCCGGGCGCGTCGACGCCGTCGTTGCCGGAGCTGTCGGCCGGGTCGGTGCCGTCCGCCTCGTTCTTGCGGGCCTGCGCGGCGGCGGCGGCCGCGGCGGCGGCCTGCTCCTCGCGGCGCTTGGCCGCGACGGCCGCGTTGGCGGCGGACGCCTCGGCGGCCGCGGCCACCTTGTCCTTGCCCGCCTCGATGGCCGACGCGCGGGCACTGGCGGCCGACGTGCGGGCGCTCGCGGCGGAGGCCAGAGCTGCGGAGGCGGACGAAACGGCCTGATTGGCCGAGTAGTTGGCGCGGCGGGCGGCGCCGCGGGCGGTGGCCGCCGCGGCGGACGCCTTGTTCGCGGAGGCGGCGGCCGAGGCGGCCGAGGCGTCGGCGGCGTCGGCCTGGTCGAGTGCCTCCTGAGCGGAGACCTTGGCCGCGTCGGAGGAGGCCTTGGCCTTCGTCGCCCAGTCGGCGGCCTCGTCGGAGGCGTTCCGGGCCAGGGCCGCCGCCTGGGAGGCGACGGCGGCGTCCTGCTGGGCGAAGGCGGCGACGCGGGCGGCGTTGGCGATCGCGGCGAGCATCGCGGCGATGTGCGCGGCGGAGTCCTCGTCGAGCTGGGCCGCCTTGTGCTGGACGGTCGTGACGAAGTCGCGGCGCATCCAGGCCGTGCCGGCCATCGCGGTCTGCGCGGCGGCCTGCACGTTGGCGCCGCCCGCGTTCATGATCGCGAGGGTGGCGACGCGGTCGTCCTCCAGCTGCGCGGTGCGGTAGCCGGAGAAGATGAAGGCACTGAGCGCGTCGACACCGCCGTCGTCGAGGGCGTCGTTGGCGGCGGCGGTGACGGCGCTGCCCGCCCCGTCCATGAGCTTCAGGATCGCGACGCGGTAGGACTCGGCCTGTACGTCGTGGATGCCCGTGGTGAGGAACGTGGTGACGGCGTCCGCGTCGTCCTGCGCGAGGACGGCCTGTGCGGCGTCGGCGAGGTCGGCAGAGCCCAGCTGGGCGGCGAACAGGATGCTTTCGCGGTTGTCCTGGTCGACTGCGAGGGAGCGGTCGGCGTCGAGCCAGGCGAGGATGTCGCCGTCGGTGCCGGACAGCGCGTACTCGGCAGCCGAGCACGTCCAACTGCCCTTGGATTCCAGGAGGTTGACGGCAGCCTGGCGGCCGAGGGTGGCAGCGTCGGTGTCGTTTCCGGCGGCGATCGCGTCGGCGGCCCGGGCGAGCAGGTCCTTGGTGTCCGTGTCGGTGCGGCCCTGCTCGGTGACCAGGTCCTCGATGGCGTCGAACGCGGTCTGCTCGTCGTCGGCCATCGCCGCCGACTCGACGAGGCCGATCTTCAGGTCGGCGGCGATCCGGGCGGCCTCGGCGGCCCGCGCCGTCTCGAACACGTCGGTGGCGTCGGCGACGGCATCACTGGCGACGTTCGCCGCCTCGATCGCGGCGGCGGCGTGGGCGGTGGACTTCGTGGCGTAGTCGAGGGCCTTGCCGGCATTCGCGTACGCCTCGTCGCAGGCGTCGGCGGCGGCGTCCGCGTGGTCGGCGGCGCTGTTGGCCCAGTCGCGGGCCTTGCGGGCGGCGGACGCGGCGGTCTGCGCGAGGGACTTGGCGCGGCCCGCGGCCTCGGTGGCCTGGTCGGCGGCGGCGTCCGCCTCAGCGGCGGCGGCCTTAGCGCGCTGCGCCTGGGCGACGGAGACCCCGGCGGCGGCGGCCGCGGTCGCGGACGCGGCGGCCGCGGCGGCCGAGTGCTGGGCGGCGTTGGCGGCGGCGGTGCCGGCCGCGGCGGCGGCGTCCCCGGCGTTGGCGGCTGCGTCGGCGGCCAGGGCGGCGGTGCGGGCCCCTTCGGCGGCGGCGCGGGCGGCGGTGGCCGCGTTCTTGGCGGCCGCGGCCTGCGCGGCGTCCTTCGACGCGGCGATCGCCGCCGAGTAGGCGGTGGCGGCGGCGTGCCCCGCGGTGGCGGCCGCGGCGGACGCGGCCCGCGCGGCGGACGCGGCGGTGGCGGCCGCGGTGACGGCGGTGTTCGAGGCGCTGATCGCGGTGCGGGCGGCCTTCGCGGCGCCCTGGGCGGCCTCGGCGGCGCGGCCCGCGGCGGCCCCGGCCTTCGCGGCGTCGTCCTCGGCGGCCTCGGCCTCGTCGGCGGCCTGTTCGGCGGCCTCCTTCGCGGCCTGCGCGGCCTCCTGGGCGCGGGTGGACGCCTCGACGGCGGCGTCGGTCTCCAGTTGGGCGCGGGTCCCGGCCTCCTGGGCGACCGTGACGAGCTGGCCGATGGTGAGGGACTCCTGGTCGCGGGCACGGGCGATGTGCTGACCGGTCGTCAGATACTGGCGGATGTCGTCGGCGGTGCCGTTTAGGGCGCGCTCGGCGGTCGTCTGCACCTCGGGGCCGCCCGCCGCGAGGATTTTCAGGACTTCGGTGCGCTCGTCCTCCTGCCGGGCCGTGTACTGGCCGGAGGTGAGGAACGTGCTGTACGCGGCGGCGGTCGCCGTGTCCAGGGCGGCCTGCGCGGCCTTGGTGACGGCCTTGCCGCCGGTGTTCAGGACGGTGAGGACGGCGACGCGCTGGTCCTCCAGGAGCGGGGCCTCGTATCCGGACTCCAGGAACGCGGCGATGTCGTCGTCGGTGCCGGACAGGGCGGTGTTGGCGGCGGTGCGCACCCCCGCGCCCGCCTCGTGGAGGACGTTGAGCACGGCGAGTCGGCTGTCCTCGGCGCGGACTTGCGCGAGCGTGGTGGTCAGGAACGCCGTGATGTCGTCGTCGGTGCCGGTCAGTGCGGCGGCCGCGGCCGCACGGGTGGCGGTGCCGCCCTGCCGGTAGGCGAGAACGGCCTTTGCCCGGTCCGTGTCCGGCAGTGTCGCCGCCGTGTCGGCGTCGTCGGCCATCGCGGCGGTGGCCGGGACGAGGACGTCCAGGCCGAGTGCGGTCACGGCCGCGAGGGCGGTCGAGCCGCCGACGACCGTTCTCAGGAACCCTCGTCTACTCCATTGTTTCACGTGCATGTTCCGGTGCCACCCCACGGTGTCCGAACCTGCGGCCCTGACGGCCACCTGACAAGTCCGTGAAGGTACCAGCGATCCGGAACGTCAAATTCCAGCCACGGAAGGGGAGTTGGACCAATGCCTCGCAGGGGACTCTCCACCGCGAAAGCCGCCGCGGACCGCGAGCCCGAACCGTACGTCGGGTGGGATATGCCGACAAGTAAATGTGCCATACACGCGGCGACGCACAGCGTTCTCCGATCCGGCGCACAGGAGATGTCTCGATCCACCACCCCGGCATGGCTCTCGGTCGTGATCACGGTTTGAATACGCCGACAAGGTTGTACGGGTGCGGCGTGATGCGTGCCACATTTGCAGGCGACAGGGCTCACGTGATCCACGTCGTGGAGAACTTCCGGTCGTCGGCGTGCAGCCCTTCCCGGCCGTCGCGGGTCACCTATGCAGACTCAGGAACCCCACCCGCGCGGCGCGGACAACCCGGGCGGCCCCGAACGGCCGCCGCCGGCCCCACGGGGCTACCCCCGTTACCTTCTTCGCGGTCCTGCAAGAGGGCCGCCGGCCTCCTGGCCCGGCATGACTGAACCGTTCCGGGTTCGGTAGGGACTCTGATGTGCCCCGGGTCTGGTGGAGTCACCTTGCTGGACAGATGATGCTCCAGACCCTCAAGGAGGCTTCATTGCCCCGTAGTTATCCGGCCGAGTTCCGGCGCAAGGTCCTCGATCTCGTCGAAGCCGGGAGGCCGATCCGGCAGATCGCCCACGACCTCGGCATCAGCGAACGGGCCCGGGCCTCCGGCATGGTCCCCTCGATGGGGACGATCGGCGACTGCTACGACAACGCCATGATCGAATCATTCTGGGGCCGGATGCAGACCGAGCTGCTCAACCGGCGCAGATGGCGCACCCGCCTGGAACTGGCCAACGCGATCTTCGAATATCTCGAGATCTTCCACAATCGGCAACGTCGCCACTCCGCGCTCGGCATGCTCACACCCATCGAGTTCGAACTGAGGGCAGCCCCCTCAATCGCCTAGGATCCAGTAACCCGACTCCACGTAAGCCGGGGCACATCATCTCCAGCGAACCCGGAGCGGTTCATTCTCTTGGTGGCGCAGCTGCGTGCTGGAGCGCGTAGCGTTCGGCAGGGGTGCGTGCGGGCGGCGGATGGTGCGGGTAGGGCGGTGCGCGGCGCTGTTCGACTATGCAGACCGACCGTGAGATCCCGGGGTGGATCCATGGCTTCCCGGGTCGTCGGAGGCCGAGCCCGGGTCGTCAGAGGCCGATGGAGGCGCGGATGGCGTCAATCTCGTCCAGCAGCTCTTCCATGATCTCGGGGGCCCGGTCCTCGTCGACGCTGCTCATGTCGACGCCGCACTCGACCTGTCGGGCTCGTGTCAGCGGGTGGTCGGGCATGTAGATCGGGAAAGCCAACGGGTCCAGGCCGGGGGCCAGTTGCTGGAGTTCGCGGATGGTGTCGTCGTCGTTGCCGGAGCCGTCTCCGACCGTGAGCCAGCGGTTGTGCTCGCTGTCGTGGTGCACAAAACCGACCTCTATCGCCCTCGTCCACGTCGTGAACAGCGAGGCCAGGCTGGTGGCTGCGCGGGCCGCGTCCCAGGTGTCGGGCGGGATCGTGTACCGCCAGATCTCGCCCTCGTGGTCACCGGTGAGCACGATCGTGAAGTAGACGTGCTCGAAGTGGAACAGCGGCAGCTGGTGCCGCCAGGGGAACGGAACGCCGATCGACAGCGACAGGTCGTCGAGCGCCCCGCCGTCGGTCGGCCACGGCATGACCAGTCCGCCGCCAGGCAGGAGTCGCCCCTCCCATCCTTGGGACATGAGCCACGTCACCTGCTCCGGGATGCGGTCCACGTCGAAGAGCCGGTGAACCAGCTCGGGTGGCTGCCCCTCGGACGCGGCGACGGCCTTGGGCCAGGTGAGGCCTGCGGCTGTCGCTGCCACCCGGTAACCCGCCACCGCTTCACGCAGCACGGACATGTCATCCAGCACGGTCAACCTCCTGATCTCGCACCTGTTCTTGGGCAGCGCCCGCCCGCTGAGCCGGCGCTCAGCGGGCGGGCAGGCTGCCTACGTACCTACGTACCGACGTACTACGGTCGCTCCGGCTTCATGCACAGGTTGGCACCGCTTCCGTTGACCCGGAAGCCGAAGCTCGGCGCGCCCGCCTGGACCCACGACTTGAGCGGCAGCACGATGAACTTCTCCGTGTCCTTCACCTTGCACTTCCGGTAGAACCCGGAGATGTCGGAGCCTTGCGGCCCCGCCTCCGCCAGCGGCACCGGCTTCATCGATGCGGTCGGGCCCGACAGGTTGACCGCCTGGTCCGTCGTCCAGAACGGGAACTCGTCACAGACCTTCGCCACCCGCCCCGTGCAGGCGTTCGGCTGGAACTGCGCCGTGTCGAACCAGCCACGTGAATAGCCGGCGTTCCGCGCCGCCTGGCCGCCCTGGCTGCGTCCCGGAGCGAGCCACTGGACGCGCTGCCCGGCCTCCGGCTGCTGGTAGTCCATGGCCTCCACGATGTGATCCCCGGTCTCCTGCATATCCCTGAACCGGTAGTTCTTTCCGCCCGGGACATAGAAGGCGACGTCATCGTCGCACGGGGCGATGCTGCTCTCCGCGTTCTTCTGGGCAGCACAAGCCTCGTCGATGGTGCGCCTGATGTACGAGTCCTCCGCGGTGGTCCAGGCGAAGGGAAGGTCGTACTCGTCGGTTGCCTCCTTCGTCGTCGTGATCAATTGGGCGTAGGCCGCCAAACTCTGGTACCACTGGCCCTCTTCGAGGCCCCAGTCGTCGTAGGTGTCGAAGTCGGTGGTGTAGTCGATCGGGTACTCGAGGAGTCCGCCGATGGCTATCGGGGAGGCATCGATGATCGACCAGAGCGCTCCCAGCAGCACCCCCACGACGATCGCTGCGGCGAGCACGACAACCCAGTAGATGACCGCGGCGACAACGGTCGACGCCGCAGCGCCCGCCGCCGCCTCCACCGGCGGCGCAAGCAGCAGCGTGCAGGCGCGGCTCTCCAGGCACCAGACGACCGGTTGGACCGGGTTGCCCGGATTGAACATCGGGGTCACTTCGTCGGTGGAGCCGCTCGACGAAGAGAGCGAAGAGAGCGCCGGTCCACCGCCGGGCGACGACACATCGCGGAGCAGTTTGGTGACGTCGTCCGTGCAGTCGAACTTCTCGTCCTCGTCCGGCGGCATGTGCTCGTCGACACAACTGGCGTTCGCGGCGGTGTAGCAGCCGGGGAACACCTCGGTGCTGCCTTCCGGCACCGTGACGTCGGCACGTACGCTCTGCGCGATGTAGAAGTCACCGCCCTGCGCGACGCATTGCGAACTTTCGCTGGTGATCTGTTGCGTCACCGCGTCGGGAACCGCGGGTTCGACCGTCTTGGTGGTGAAGTCGCCGGAGAAGTCCCGCCACTTCGTGCCGTCCTCCTGTATCGCTTCGACGCGGAACGAGTACGCGGTGGCCGACTCCAGCGACTCGATGGGGTAGGTGATGACGCTCTCCGCCGTGCACGGGTCCGCCGGATTGCCCTCGTCGTCCAGGCAGTACTGCTTCATCGGGAACTCGGCCAGGAGCTCGCCGTCCAGGAAGGTGCGATAGGTGACGTCCCCGTTGGGATCGGGCTGCCACGTGGCCGTGGCACCGCCGTCCTCCACATCGAGCGTCAGCTCGGGATCGGGGTCGGGCGGCGTTGCGGCGGTCCGGAACGTCGCCGTGGCGGGTGCGGCCGACCTGTTGCCGGCCAGGTCGACGGCGACGACGGACACGGTGTGTTCGGTCTCAGGGGGCAGACCGGTCATGGTGTACGAGCGGGTCGCGCTGTTGGTCCGCACCGCGGGCCCGCCGTCGACGCTGACGTCGTAGCCGGCCAGGCCGTAGTTGTCGGTGGCCGCGGCCCAGCTGGCCGTGGCCGCGTTGTGCGTGATGTCGCCGACGGTCAGGCCAGTGACGTTGCTCGGCGCGATCCTGTCAACGATGGTGAAGGACCGCAGGATCCGCGCGAACCGCTTCGGCTCACGTTCGGCGCGGGTGCACACCAGGTTCTCGCCGAGCTGCGGCGGACGAAGGCGCGTCTCCCACGACGAGGCCCACCCCGACTCGCCCTCCGGCGGCGGACCGATGGTGAAGTCGGTCGTCACCACCCGGCCCATCGAGACGTCGACCATGCTCGCCTGCTTGTGCAGGAAGCCGGAGAGGTCGATCTTGCCCTCTTCGTCGACCGCCACCTCCTCATCGGGAGCCGGCAGGTCGAGCCGGATGGCGGCATGGTTCTCGTCGTCGATCGAGTTCCCGTCGTCCCCTGGCGCGGTCATTCCCGCGCACGCAGCCGGCGGGAGCCGCACCTGATCGGCGGCCTGCGCCTCAGTGGCCGGCAGGTTCACCAGCGCCACGGGAACCGCGATCGACAGAAGTATCGCTTTCACTCTTAAGCGAGAACGGATGAGCCTCTTCCGCATAACCCCTCCCCTTCAACCATTTCATCCATGTGATTTCGGGCAGCATGACGGCGGATCATGTGGGGGGCGATCAACTCGCGCGATGGCCCGGGTGACCAAGGCGGAGCTCCTGAGGCTAGAGGAAACCATTCTCTTTGTCAGCGTACAGACAAGCCACGTCTATGGCGGGGTCCGCGGGAGCAGAGGGCGCCTGGGGGCACTGGTGGTGGCGGCCGCCCTAGGTTCGCCGCGTCGGACGGCGTCGAACGTCAGGGCTCAGCCATCCCATTCGTGCAGTACGGTCTGCGCGTAGACCACGCGCAGACCAAGGCGGGTCATGCGGACGTTGTACTTGTCATGCAGGCGTTCGCCCTTGGCGCCCCCGCCCAACGAGCGGCGCTCCCACTGGTATCGGCTCTTGGCGTAGTGCTCCAGGTCCCCGGCCCGCTCGACGGCCGGCTGGCGGGCTGCGCCCGGCACACCCTGAAGGGGCAGGTCGACGGGGACGGCGAACACGTAGGACAGGGAGTGCTGGTGGCAGAAGACCTGCAGGTGCGGGTCGCGGCCGTATCGGTATCGGTATCGGCTCGCTCCTTTACGCGGTGCGGCCCGAGCGTGGTCTCGTCCGGATCGGCCAGGATCTGGATCCCGACTCCGCTCGTGTCGCGCACACCCGTTCCGTGCCGGCCCGGCGCATCGATGCCCGCCTCACCGCAGGCGACTCCCCTGTCCCCGCCACGGCATCCGCGTCTCGCTTGCGGACCCGGCGACGAACGACCGAGTCCTGAACGTCCTTGGCGACCGCACTGCTTTCGGGTGGCTCACCCTCTCACGAGTGTGCGATCGCCTTGTGGGTGAAGGTGGGCGACGTTCCGGGGTTGGCCCAGGAGGCGGTCAGCTCGCTGGAGGGGAAGAACTGCAGGAAGCGGGGGTCGGCCTGGGAGCGGTCGACCAGCGTCTTCTCGACGATCAGCGAGTTGTACTGGTCGGCGGTCGTCTCGATGGTGTTGGCGTTGAGTACCACCTCCTGGCCCCAGGTGCGGGCCCAGCGGGCGATGCCCGGCATACGGGAGTACTCGGGGGTCAGGCACTCGGCGGCGATGACGTTCTCACTGCTCGCCCAGATGCCGGTGGAGGTGTTGAGGACGAGGGTCTGGTTGCCGAGCACGTGCCCCGGGGTCTCGATCACGGCGACGCCCGGGCCGAGGATCAGGGAACCGTCGACGGCAAGGAACGCGTCCGGCCGCACGTCCTGGTAGGTCTGCGGCTGGTACCAGGGCTGTTGCAGCGGGTGCAACTGGGACATCGCCAGCAGCTCGTGCCGCTGCACGATGACCTTGGCGTTGGGGAAGGCGGGCTGCACGACGCCGCCGAGGTCGGACTGGGCGCTGGTGGTGCCGACCCAGCGGCGCAGGTCCTGGGTGTGCAGGTGGTCGAAGAGCAGGTAGTCGACGTCCTCCGGCTTGATGCCGAGCCGGGCCAAGTGACTCAGAACCGTTCCGTGTTCCGTGGTCAGCAGGTTGCGCAACGGGCCGGGGGTGCGGCGGACGAGGGCGGCGAAGTACGGCGTGTTCTGGCCCAGTTCGTGATCGCTGGGCTCGAACAGCAGCACCCGTTTCCGTCCGTCGCTCTCCGTCCACCGCACCACCAGCATGCGGTTGGTGATCGACAGGAACGGGGCGATCGCCCGACTGGCCCGGAACAGGCCGAACTTGGTCGGGTACGGCAGCGTGATCAGGTCGCAGGTCGTGACGTTGTCCGGGGTGCCGGTCGCGGCGAACTCGGCGCGGAAGGCCTTGGCCTGAGCGCGGGCCCAGGCGAGTTTGGCGCCGTATCCGCCGGGTACCTCGGTCAGGCCGTCGAACGCGGTCACGCGGGTGCCCAGAGTGGGCATGTCGAGGACGTCGGAGTCCTGCCAGGCGAGCTTCATCGATCCTCCTGGACGATGTGAGCAGGGGCTTTGAGAGGCGTCAGCCGGGTTCAGTAGGGGGCCTTCTCGCCCTCGGTCGTCACGTCGAAGGTGTTGAGGAAGTTGCACACCAGCTGGTAGAAGCCGACCGTGAGGACCAGGTCGGAGAGCTGCCCGGCGGTGAGGAAGGAGAGCGCCTCGGCGCGGTCGGCCTCGGTCAGGGTGTGCTGCTCCAGCAACCGGTCGGTCAGGGCGAGGATCGCTGCCTGTTCCGCCGACAGCCCCTCGGCCGAACCGGTCGCAGCGGCGGCGATGCCGCCCTCGTCGAGGCCGAGGAGCCGGCCGATGTTCTCGTGGTGGTGGATCTCGTACGGCGCCTGGTAGGCGTGTCCGACCCGGAGGATGGCGAGTTCGCGCAAGGGGTGGGGCAGAGCTCCCTGGAAGATTGCGTCGGCCATCTGCAGGAAGGCGGGAGCCAGGGCGGGCGAGTGGAACACCATGCGGTAGATGTTGACGGCGGACCGCTCGGCGGCGACCTTCTGCAGGTCGGCGGGGAGTACGGTCAGGTCGGGGTATTCCATGGTCTTCTCCTTCGTGCGGCGGTGTCAGCCGACCTTGTTGATGGGGTTGGTGCCGTCCCACTGGGCCGCCATCTCCCGCAGCGCCGCGAAGAGTTCGCCCTTGGCGCCCCCGATGTCGGAGATCTCGATGACCGTGCCGGGGTGCGTCTCGGTGTCGAGGTAGGCGAACCGACCGCCCTGGATCGCACCCTCCTGGGCGACGGTGTAGCCGAGGGACAGCGCGCGGTCGTAGAGCTCCTGGTAGTCCTTCGTCCAGTAGGCGACGTGCTGCGCGCCCTCGTGCCCCGCGTCCAGGAAATCCTTGTAGATCGATGGCTCGTCGTTGAGCGGTTGGATCAACTCGATCTGTACGTCACCGGAGTTGGCGACCGCGGCGGCCATTTGCATGCCGGATTCGGCGCCCCGGTACTGGAACCAGTCCAGCGACACCGGCTCCTGGTAGAACCAGGGGCCGACGCCCTGGGCGACCCAGAAGTCCATGGCGGCGTGCAGGTCGCGGACGACGTATCCGATCTGGGCGATCTGCCCGAAAATGCGACTCATGATGCGACTCTCTTTTCCCTCTGCGGGGCATTGGCGTGTGCGAGTGGTGTCATTCCGCCGACGGCGATGCGGCGGGCGGCGGAGCCAGTACGGTCACGTCGGTGTCCGCGCTCCCCAGAGGGGGTGGCGGTGCCCGTCATGACGCCGGCATCTCCAGCACGATCTTTCCCGTGGCCGTGTTGGAACGCATGTGGTCCGCCGCCGCCTTGGCGTCGTCGAAGGCGAAGACGCGGTCGACGACGGCTCGTAGCCGCCCTTCCTGCATGGCGGGTACGACATCGGCGGTGAGGGCGGCGCAGGCGTCGGCGAGTTCGTCGGGCGTGCGCACGCTGAAGGTCGTGCCGATGACGCGAAGTCGGCGGAACGACAGCTGGTTGAGGTCGATGGTGGACTCGGCGCCGGCCAGCCGTCCGACGTTGACGACGGTGCCGCCGATGCGTGTGGCCAGGAAGGTGTCGGCGAAGAGCTGCCCGCCCACGTGATCGAGGGTGAGGTCCGCCCCGGCGCCGCCGGTGACGCCGGCCACGGTCTCGGCGAGGTTCTCGGACGCCGTGTTGACGACGACGTCCGCGCCGACGGACTTCAGGGCGTCGGCCTTGCTGTCGGAGGTGGTGGTCGCGATGACCTGGGACGCGCCGAGCGCCTTGGCCAGCTGCACGCCGATCAGGCCGACCGACGAGGTGGCGCCGACGACGAGGACGCTCTGCTTCAGGCGGAATCCGCCCTGGGCGAGGGCGTCGTGCTCGGTCGCCAGCGCCACGGGCAGGGCCGCGGCGTCGGTCCATGACAGGGACTCCGGCACCGTGATCACATGCCGGTGGTCGACCAGGGCGTAGGGGGCGAAGGCGCCCAGGGTGACCCCCATGACCCGGTCGCCGACGGCCCAGGGCCGCACGTCGGCGCCGATCGCGTCGACCTCACCGGCGAATTCGAGGCCGGCGGTGAACAGGTCGCTTGTCTTCGCCCGGGGGTTGTAGGTGCCCTGCAGCATGTACAGGTCAGCCCGGTTGACGGCGGCGGCCCGGACGCGGACGCGGATCTGTCCCGGCCCCGGTGTCGGTACGTCGACGTCCCGGACGTCCCACTCGGGTCCGGCGCCGCCCATGAGCGCCCGCATGGTGCTGGTCATCAGTGGTTCTCCGTTGAGACATGGAAGAGGCGTGGAAAGGAGCGTGCTCGCCTGGTGATGCGCAGGTAACAAGCTCTCAATACTTACGGTGTATGTACGCCGTTTCCTCAAGCTAGACTTACGGAATAAGTCATGTCAAGGGCAGGGGAGGCGGCTGGATGGAAGTCCGAGGAAGCGGCCGGGGCAGGCGGCTCGGCCTGACGCGGGACAAGGTCATCGACGCCGCCCTTGCGGCGATCGACCGGGACGGCCCGGACTCCTTCTCCTTGCGGAAACTCGCGGGTGAGCTGGGCGTCGAAGTGATGTCGCTCTACAACCACGTACCGAACAAGGACGCCCTGCTGGACGGTGTTGCGGAGACGCTGCTGGGTGGGATCGACCTGTCGGGGGCTGATGCGGGAACCTGGCAGAAGCGCGCACGGTCATACGCTGCCGCCTTCCGGGCCGCGGCTCTGCGGCACCCCAAGGCGTTCACTCTGGTTCTCACCCGGCCGACGCAGTCACCGGCGGCCCTGGAGAACGTCCGGTGCGCCCTGGCCGGTTTTCCCGAACTCGGCCTCTCGCCCCAGGAACTCGTTCACGTGGTGCGGAGTTTCGCCGGTTTCACCGTCGGCATGATCATGAGGGAACTGGGCTCGGCCATCACCGTCGGCACGGTCGAACCGGACCAGGTCGCGCGACGGGTCGACGAGATGGCCGCCGTGGGTGATCCTCTCCTGTCCGCTGCTGCCCCCTATCTTGCGGTGAGCGACCACCAGGCCGAGTTCGAGCACGGCATCGAACTGCTGATTGCCGGTCTGGCGGTCCGGGTGGGGGTGCCGTACGACGGAGGGCCGAGAGGAGCATGCTCGTGAGCCCGCCCGTCGGGGACGCACGGGCATCAGAGAGCAGAAGGCGGCGGCAGCGTGGTCTGCGCCGTGCCGAGCAGATCCGGGATGCGCCGGAGGAGCTCATCGCGGCCGCCGGGATGGAAGCCGCCGGCTCACAGCGCTTGAAACTTATGAGATAAGTTGATAGAGGCGCAAGGATGGACCGCTGACCGGAGGGATGGGTGATGGCGCAGAGGATGACCCGCCGTGGGCCGTTGACCAGGGAGGAGATCGTGCGTCAGGCCTTGGTGGTGGCCGAGACGGAGGGCATGGAGAAGCTGTCGCTCCACAAGATCGCGGCGGCGGTGGGGGTGCGGACCATGTCGCTGTACAACCACGTTGACGACAAGGCCGACGTGCTCGACGCCATGGCGGACGTGATTCTGCAGGGCATCGTGATCCCCGACGTGGACGAGATGTCGTGGGAGGACGGACTGCGCAGTCTGGCCAGGGCGTTCCGCTCCGCAGCCCTGGAGTATCCCCGTTCCGCGCCCCTGGTGCTGACCCGGCGCCTGAACGCGCCCGCGGCCATGCCGGTGGTGGAGGCCGCGCTGCGTTTCCTGAATCGCGCCGGCCTGGAAGGCGCCGCTGCGGTGCACGTCCTGCGGGCCGTCATCGCCTTCCTGATCGGGACCCTCTCGCGAGAGGTGGGGTTCGCCCCGACGTACGCCGGCGCCATCCCGGGCCTGATCGCCATGCGCGAGCAGGAACTCGTCGACAGCGGGCTGCCCGCCGTGGCCGCCGCGGCCACCGAACTGGCCGTCTGCGACCACGAAGCGGAGATGGAGTTCGGCCTGGAGCTTCTCCTCGACGCGGTCCGCCGCCGCGCCGAAGCGCGTTCGTGACCCTGATGGGCCCGGGACCGGACTCGGGCGGATGAACAAGAGCCGGGCCACTCCAGCGGCCGGGCCATAGTCGCCGCGATCGAAAGTGACACGTGCGCCCTCCTCTGCTCCTTGGTCACCCTGCCGGGGCCATGGCGCCATGGACATCCTCACCCGCGGCACGGACTTCCCCGGCGCGCCTGGCCCGTTGCCCGACCCGTCGGGAGTCGCGCCGTACGGCTTCGGCTCCCGACGGTGTACGGGCTGGGTTGAACGGGCCGGCGGCTTCTTCCGGGATGCCGGCGGCAGGGGCCTCACCTCACCGGCACCTCACCCCACCGGCACCTCACTCCGCTCGGTGTGCTTCTCCGCAGTGTGATCGGGGAGGTTGGCGCCCTCGATGTCGACGTCGGGCAGGGCGCGGTCGAGCCAGCGGGGCAGGCTCCAGGCGCGGCGGCCGAGGAGGGCCATGGCGGCGGGGACGAGGGTCATGCGGACGACGAAGGCGTCGATGAGGACGCCGACGGCGAGCGCGAAGCCGATGGACTTGATGACGGGGTCCTCGTTGAAGATGAACCCGGCGAAGACCGCGGCCATGATGAGCGCGGCGGCGCTGACGACGCGCCCGCTGCGGGCGACGCCGTGGACGACGGCCTGCGGTGGGTCCAGGGTGTTCTCGTGGTGCTCGCGCATGCGGCTGACGAGGAAGACCTCGTAGTCCATGGCGAGTCCGAACAGGACGCCGATCAGCAGGACGGGCAGGAAGCTGGTGATCGGAGCGGCCGAGGGGATGGCGAGCGGGCCGTTGAGGTGGCCGTACTGGAACACCCAGACCGTGGTGCCGAGGGCCGCGGCCACAGAGAGCAGGAATCCGACGGCCGCCTTGAGCGGGACCAGCAGCGAACGGAACGCGAGGGTGAGCAGGATCAGGGCCAGGATCACGATGATCGCGACGAAGCCGGGCAGGGCGCCGGAGAGCTTGTGTGCGACGTCGATGGCCGCTGCGGTCTGGCCGGCGATGTAGAGGGTGCCGCCTGCCTTGGCGATGGCCGGGGCGTTGCCGCGCAGGCGGCTGACCATGTCGGTGGTGGCCTGGGCATCGGGTCCGGTCTTCGGTACTACGGCCATGACGACGAGGCTTTTGTCGGCGTTGGGGACCGGCTTGGAGACGGTCGCCACGTCGGAGTCCTTGGCCAGTGACGTGCGCAGGTCCGTGACAGTGGCCGTGATGTCCCCGGCAGGTATGTCCTTCGTCTCGACGACGGCGACGAGGGTGGCGTTGAAGCCCGGTCCGAAGCCCTTCGACAGCAGGTCGTAGCTCTTGTGCTGGGTGCTGGCGGTGGGCTCCGAGGCGTAACTGGGCAGTCCGAGGCGCAGGCCGCGGGCGGGCAGGGCGAGCGTGAGCAGGGCGATCACGCCCACCAGCAGGACGATCAGGGGCCTGCGGGTGACCGTGCGGGCCCAGGCCAGACCCCGGGCGCCGGGGACGCGCTCGCGGCGGCCGGTGCGGGGGCGCCTGGCGCGGGGCCGCAGCCGCTCGCCGAACAGGCCGAGAACGGCCGGCATGAGGCTGACGGCGATGAGGACGGCGATCAGCACCGTGGCGGCGGCGGACAGGCCCATGACGGCCAGGGGGGGGAATGCCGGTGGCGGACAGGGCGGCCAGGGCGATGATGACGGTCGCGCCGGCGAAGACGACCGCGCTGCCGGCGGTCGCCACGGCCCGCGCGATCGACTCCTCGGCGTCCATGTCGGGGTCGGCGAGCTGTTCGCGGTGGCGGGAGATGATGAACAGGGCGTAGTCGATGCCCACCGCGAGGCCGATCATGAGGGCGAGCACGGTGGACGTGCCGGTGATCTCCACCCACGTCGAGATGAACTTCACGCCCAGTACACCGATGGCCACGCCCACCACGGCGGTCACCAGGGGCAGTCCGGCCGCCACCAGTGAGCCGAGGGTGAGGGCCAGGATGGCGAAGGCGATGACGACGCCGACGAGTTCGGCCGGCCCGCCGACCTTGGTCTGGGGCTTCATGGCCGTTCCGCCGTACTCGACCTCCAGGCCCGCGTTCCGCGCCTGGGTCATGGCGCTGCTCAGGGAGTCCTTGGCCTGCTGAGTGACGTCGGCGGCGGCCTGCCGGAAGCGGACGTCGGCATAGCCGATCCGCTTGTCCGCGGACATCGTCCGACATCGCCGAGGCGGCGGAGGTCTCGCCGCGCACGGTCACGCTGTACTTCCCGTCCAAGCTGGAACTGGCGCTGGCCCGTTCCGAGGCACTCGCAGAGCGCCTCGGAACTGCCCTGCGCGAGCGGCGGGAGGGCTGGCTGACACTGGACGCGCTCGAGCACTGGCTGCGCGAGGAGATCGCCAACCGGAGCGACCTCGACGACTTGTCCGAGCGGATGTTTGACCTGAATCCGCAGCTCAGGGCCGTCAGTAACGGACGCCTGGCGGAAGTCGTCCAGGAAGGCGCACGCCTGTTCGCCGTAGAGAGCGGCAGCGCGCCAGGCGCCTTCGGCCCGCGCATGGTGGCCACCACCGCGGCGGCGATCATCAGCGAGCTGTGCCACCACCCCGAGCACGCCGACATCGACGGGGCCATGGCATTCCTGCGGGCTGGGGCCGCCACCCTGTTTCCTGCCGCGCCGGAACCCGAAGCGGTGCCAGGAGCGACAGCCGACCGCACGCCCGGGGGCGACGCCGGCTGAACCGACCGCAGGCGGTTCGCTCGGCGTCAACCTGTTCGTCCCAAGCCCGGTCCCCGTTTCCGCCGGGGCGGGCCACGGCTGTGCCCGGGCGGTAAAGCATGAGGCGGACCGTTACGGGCTGAAGCCGACCGACGGCGAACCGGTGGAGGACGACGGCCATTGGACGACAGCGGAGCTGCACAGGGCGGGCCCAGGGCCGTCTTTAAACGGATCTTGCCCAAGCGCGTCACTCATAGCGGCAACACGGGTGTACTGGCCGCTGCGGTAAGGGGCTGCTCGGCCCAGATGGTCTTGCCGCGCTGACCGTAACGGCAGCCCCACCGGGTGGTGAGCTGGGCGACGAGGAACAGGCCGCGGCCTCCCTCGTCGGTGGTGCGGGCCCGACGCAGGCGTGGCTGGGTGTTGCTCGGGTCGGTGACCTCGCAGACCATGACGTTCTCGCGGATGAGTCGGAGCCCGACCGGTCCGCCGGCATAGCGAACGGCGTTGGTCACCAGCTCGCTGACCACGAGTTCGGTGGTGAAGCCCAGGTCCTCCAGCCCCCAGGCGGCGAGCTGACGCGCGGTCGCCTTCCGGGCGTCGGCCACGACGGCAGGGTCGGCCTCGAACTCCCAACTGGCGGTGTTCTCTGCCGGTATGGCGCGGGTGCGGGCCAGCAGCAGCGCGATGTCGTCGCGAGGCGGGTGATCAGCGACATCGGCGAGGAGAGCGCGGCCGGAGTCCTCCAGGGCGTCGCCAGGGCGGCAGCGGGTGAGGAGGTCGGCTGTCAGCCGGCGCAGGCCGGCTTCGATGTCGTGGTCGTCCCGGTGGATGAGGCCCTTGGTGTAGAGCGTGAGGAGGCTGCCGGGGGCCAGGTCGATGGTGGTCGTCTCGAACGGCATGCCGCCGACCCCGAGGGGCGGACCGGGGGAGATCTCGATGACCTGGGTGGTGCCGTCGGGCAGAACCAGCAAGGGGGGCGGGTGTCCGGCGGAGGCCAGGGTGCAGCTGCGGGTGAGGGGGTCGTAGACGGCGTACAGACAGGTGGCGCCGACCGTGTCCCAGTGGTCGCCGGGCGTCTCGGCCGCCAGGCGCTGGACGAGGTCGTCCAGGTGGGCGAGGAGTTCGTCGGGTCCGAGCTCCAGGTCGGCCAGGGTCTGGACGGCGGTGCGCAGGCGGCCCATGGTGGCGGTGGCGTGCAGGCCATGGCCGACGACGTCACCCGCAACGAGGGCGAGCCGCAGGGACGGCAGGGGGATGACGTCGAACCAGTCGCCGCCCACCCCCGCGCCGCCGCCCGCTGGGAGGTACACGCCCGCGGTCTCAGCCGCCGGGGTGTCGGCGAGGGCCGGGGGCAGGAGGCGTTGCTGCAGCGCGACAGCCGCACGGTGTTCCCTGGTGTACCGACGTGCGTTGTCCACGCCGAGAGCGGCCCGGGACGTGATCTCTTGCAGCAGATTCGCATCGTCCTCGTCGAAGGGCTCGGGCCGTTCGGTGCGCCAGACCATGACGCCGCCCAGCATGAGGCCGCGCGCGGACAGGGGGGACACGGCGATCGAATGGGCACCCCTCGGGGCGTACCGCTCAATCAGTCGCGGGTCGCCGAGCATGGCGATCCCCTGCTCGATGGACAGCACCACGGTCTCGCCGTGCTGCATGCCGCGCAGGGCGGGGACGTCCGGGAACCGCGGAACCGGCTCGCCCGGCTGGACGAGGGCGGCGGGAAAGGGCCCGGTGGCCGAGGCCACGGCGACCCGACGCTGGTGCAGTTCCCCGCCGCCCAGCACCTTCGGGGGCTCGTCGCCGTCAAGCACCGCGTCGGCGAGCGCGACTGCCGCCAGGTCCCCGAAGGCGGGAACGAGGACGTCGGCCAGCTCCTGCGCGGTGCGGCGGACGTCGAGAGAAACGCCGATCCGGGCGGAGGCCTCATGGAGGAGTTCCAGGTGGCGGCGGGCCCGCTCCCGTTCGGTGGCATCGACGACTACGGCGGCGACTCCGGTCGGGCGTCCCCGCTCGTCCTCCAGCCGGAAGGCGGACAGCGACAGCGTCCACTGCCGCCCGGGAACGAGCGGGGACCGCATCCGCTGCTCCCTCGCGACCACCGGCACGCCCGTCTCCAGCACCTGGCGCAGCGCGGCCTCGGCAGCCTCGGCGTCCTCGGCGGACATCACGTCCCGCAGGCGGCTGCCCGCAGGTACGGCAGGTCCGCCGAACATCTCGGGAGTGACATTGGTCCGCACGATGTTCAGGTCCGTGTCGTGGATACCGACCCCGATCACGTCCTGGGCGAACAGTGCCCGCGCGAAGGCAACGCTCTGTTCGCGATCCGTCACGCAGGAGGTGGGGATCGCCAGGACCAGAAGCTCGGAGGACGCGAGCCGCATCACCCGGTACGTCACGTCGATCGTCCCGCCGGACCGGTGCCGCAGCCCCGCCCGGCCCGACGCTGGAATTCCGGTGTCACCGACCGCGGCTGCGTGCGGCAGGCCGGGAATGTCTGCGAGCAGTTCCCGGACCGGGTGACCACAGACCTCTCCGGCCGTGCGCCCCACCAGCTCCTCCGCCGTACGGGACCACCGCAGCACCATTCCCTGTTCGTCGAGTACAGCGGCTGCCGGGGTATCGAAAGGGGAAGCCCCGTCGCCCTTGTGGCCGGTTGAGGTGCTCATCTTGCTCCTCGTGGCAGTGCGGCTGCTCCAGAGGAGGGCGTTCCCATTATGGTTCCCTCGGAGTCTCATGTCCCTCTGACGATCCACCTCGCTCCGTCGGCGAGAAAGCCTGCGCGTCTTGTCCGCCGGGCTGACCGTCTGAGCACCGACAGGCCTGCGGGGCGGGTGTTCACAGGGCCGCGGCGACCGCCGCCAGCAGGCGCCACAGCATGGTGTGCGGCGTCGGGTCGGGGATGGCTCACCTGCCCGAACTGCGGGGATCGGCGGTCCGGGCGGGCATCGGCGGCCAGACGTCGGGTGCCAGGATCCCTTCCACGTAGGCGCGGGCGACCAGGGCTGCCTTGCCGGACACGCCCCAGCGGTGGGACAGCTGCTTGAGGTGGTAGTTGACCCCGTCCGCCGTGAGGCCGATGGTCGAGGCGATCTGGGCCGCGGTGGCACCATGCGCGGTCAGGGCGAGGATACGGACCTCGGTGTCCGCCACCGCGTCGGCAGGGATGGCAGGGCCGATCGGCAGCTCCTCCACCACGCGCACGATGACCAGCAGATTCGGCTCGTCGGTGGAGGTGTCGTCGACCAGGTCGACGCTCACCTCCCCGCGCCGCTCGACGCCGCTCGCGGTGGTCCAGCGGACGGCGACCGGGTAGCGCGACCGGCGGTGCAGGCGGATGGCCTCCGCGATCGAGCGGAGCTGGTCCCTGCTTTCCGGATGGAACAGGTCCAGGGCGCTGCGCCCGCGCAACGACCCCGCGAGTTCCCCCCATTCGGCGGCCAGGGCGGGGTTCGCCCGCAGGATGGTGCCGTCGGCCTTGCAGAAGGCGGCGGGCAGCGGGATGCGGTCGAACAGGCCGGTGGCGCGGTTGCGCCAGAAGACGGCCGCCGCGCTGTCCGGCACCGGGGAATGGGTGGCCGGAAGGCCGTCCGGCGGGCTGTCCGGGCGATGCTCCGCGCAGTCCATTCGAGTCCTTCCTCGCGTGAGACGTCGCCTCGGGCGCCGGATCGATACGCGGGCAAGCCCTGCCGACGAGTGTCGACTACCAATTCTGGTAGGAGCGGGGCGTCGGGCGCCGCTCGCCCGGTGTGAGGCTGGAGCAGGCCGCCTGTGCCGGTGGCCGCCCCAACAGCCTTGCACGCAGAGGGAAGCCCCACATGACCGAGGTCATTCTCCCGCCGCACACCGAGACGCGCGACGGGCTGCCCGTCGTCGATCTCGCCACCTCCCCCCTCCCCGCCGGCGCGCCCGTGCTGGCGAACGTGGAACGGGCCAGAACGTACGGCCCCGCCTATTTCCAGCGCTTCGGCGGTTTCGACGTGCTCTTCGTCAGTGACCTCGACCTGGTCACCGAACTGGCCGACGAGCAGCGGTTCTCGAAGTTCGTCGGCCCCGCGCTGGTGAACGTCCGCGAGTTCGCGGGCGACGGCCTGTTCACCGCCTTCAACGACGAGCCGAACTGGGCCAAGGCCCACGACCTTCTCATGCCGGCCTTCGCCCTCGGGTCGATGCGCCGCTACCACCCGGTCATGCTGCGCGTCGCCCGCCGCCTGCTCGACGCCTGGGACCGCCACGCGGCCGCCGGCACTCCGGTCGACGTGGCCGACGACATGACCCGGATGACGCTGGACACCATCGGTCTGGCCGGGTTCGGTTTCGACTTCGGCTCCTTCGACAGCGACCGCCCGCATCCGTTCGTCGGCGCGATGGTGCGGTGCCTGACCTGGGCGATGACGAAGACGGGCCGCAAGCCCGGCGTGGACTACGGCGAGGTCGACGAGGCGTTCCGCGCCGACGCCGCCTACCTCGCGTCGGTGGTGGACGAGGTCGTCGCCGCGCGCACCGCCGTACCGCAACCCGAGGCCGACGACCTGCTGGGGCTGATGCTGAGCGCCCGGCACCCGTCCGACGGCACCACGCTGGACAAGGACAACATCCGCAACCAGGTCATCACCTTCCTGATCGCCGGCCACGAGACGACGTCCGGCACGCTCGCCTTCGCGCTGTACTTCCTGTCCCAGCACCCCGAAGTCCTGCACCGGGTGCAGCGGGAGGTGGACGAACTGTGGGGCGACACGGCCGACCCCGAGCCGACGTACGAGGACGTCGGCCGGCTGCGCTACACCCGGCAGGTGCTGAACGAGACCCTGCGCCTGTGGCCGGCGGCCCCCGGCTTCGCGCGACAGGCCCTGAAAGACACGGTGATCGGCGACGGCGTCCGGATGCACGCCGGGCAGCCCGCCCTGGTGTCGATCCCGATGCTGCACCGCGACCCGGTGTGGGGCGACAACCCGGACCTGTTCGACCCCTCCCGCTTCGACCCCGAGGCGGAGGCGGCCCGCTCCCCGCACGCGTTCAAGCCGTTCGGCACTGGTGAACGCGCCTGCATCGGGCGGCAGTTCGCCCTGCACGAGGCCACGATGCTGCTGGGCATGCTGGCCCACCGCTACCGCCTGATCGACCGCGACCGCTACGAGCTCACCATCAAGCAGACGCTCACCATCAAGCCCGACGGCTTCACCCTGAGCCTCGTCCCGCGCACACCCGCCGACCGTGCCACGCGGTCCACGCCTTCCGCCTCCGCACCGGCTGCCGACAGCTCCCTGCCCACGCGCGTGAAGCAAGGAACGGGTCTGCTCCTGCTGCACGGATCCAACTACGGTGCTTGCCGCGACTTCGCTGGCCGACTGTCTGCCGCTGCAGGGGAGTTGGGCTGCGACACCGAGGTCGCGCCACTCGACGAGTATGCCGGCGCACTGCCCGTCGACCGGCCCCTGATCATCACGGCCGCCTCCTACAACGGGCAGCCCACCGACGACGCGGCCGCCTTCGTACGGTGGCTGGAGACCGCCGAGCCCGGCACGGCGGACGGCGTCACCTATGCCGTCCTGGGCATCGGCGACCGCAACTGGGCAGCCACCTACCAGCGCATCCCCGCCCTCATCGACCGACGGCTCGCCGAACTCGGCGGCACCCGGCTCCTGGAGCGCGCCGAAGGCGACGCATCCGGCGATCTCGCAGGCGCCGTAAGGCAGTTCACGGACCGCATGCGCACCGCTCTCCTGGAACACGCCGGCGACCCGGCGTCCGCGGCGGCTGCCTCCGCTACGACGAGCTCTGGATACCTCGTGACCGAGGTGACCGGCGGCCCGCTGGACGCCCTGGCCACCCGCCACGGCATGACCGCGATGACCGTCACCGAGACCAGGAGCCTGAGCGACCCCTCCTACCCGCGCGTCAAGCGGTTCGTGCGGGTCGCGCTCCCGCCGGGGCAGACCTACCGGACCGCCGACCACCTCGCCGTGCTGCCCGCCAACGACCCCGCCCTGGTCGAGCGGGCCGCCAAAC
This sequence comes from Streptomyces sp. NPDC002577, assembly GCF_053594815.1. Classification (NCBI taxonomy): domain Bacteria; kingdom Bacillati; phylum Actinomycetota; class Actinomycetes; order Kitasatosporales; family Streptomycetaceae; genus Streptomyces; species Streptomyces sp. NPDC002577. Next base: position 61,757 of record NZ_JBSFWK010000006.1, read on the forward strand.
TCCTGGGCGCCGACCTCGACACCGTCCTCAACATCACGTCCGCACACCCCCGTCCCGACGGCCTCGCCCTCGACCGGCCCGTGACCGTACGGGAGTTGCTCACCCACCACGTCGAGCTCCAGGACCGGCCGACCGCCGACCAGCTGCGCACCCTGGCCGCCGCCAACCCGTGCCCGCCCGAACAGCGGGCGCTGACGGCCCTGGCGGACGACGAGCAGGCCCTGGCCGCGGACCCGCGTACCCTGCTCGACGTCATCGAGGAAAATCCCGCCCTGCGAGAAGCCCTCACCTGGCCGGACGTCCTCGACCTGCTCCCGCCGATCCGCCCGCGCACCTACTCGGTCTCCTCCTCGCCGGCCACCGCCCCGGGCCACGTCGATCTGATGGTCTCGCTGCTGGAGGCACCGGCCCGCTCGGGACGCGGAACCCACCGGGGCACCGGCTCCAGGCACCTGAACGCCGTAAGCCCCGGCGACGTCGTACTGGCCCGGCTCCAGCCCTGCCGCGAGGCCTTCCGCATCGCGCACGACGACAACACCCCGGTGATCATGATCGCCGCAGGCACCGGCCTCGCGCCGTTCCGCGGAGCGATCGCCGACCGCCGTACGCTCGCCGAGTCGGGAGCCCGACTCGCCCCGGCACTCTGCTACTTCGGCTGCGACGCGCCCGACGCGGACTACCTGCACGCCGAGGAGCTGCGGGCCGCCGAGGAGGCGGGAGCGGTGTCCATGCGGCCGGTCTTCAGCGAGGCGCCGGCGGACGGCCTGCGATTCGTGCAGCACCGGATCGCCGCCGAGGCCGACGAGGTGTGGGAACTGTTGGAAGCAGGAGCCAAAGTGTTCGTCTGCGGTGACGGCCGGCACATGGCGGCCGGTGTCCGCGAGGCCTTCCGGGGCCTGTACGCCCAGCACACGCCCGGTGCCGACGAGGCAGCCGCCGAGGAGTGGCTGCGGCACCTGATGGACCGGAGCCGGTACATCGAGGACGTCTACGCAGGCTGATCCCCCCTTTCGCGGTGCCGGGCCGGGCGATACGGGCGCGCCCCGGCACGCGAGCCGCCCACCGAAAGAAGGCCGATCCCCATGACCGATTCCCCCTTCGACCCCATGGCCGCGCTCGACGCGCTGCTCGCCGACGTGGGGCTCGACTCCTCCGACGCGGGCGGCCGGGTGACGTTCGCCGGGCAGGACCCGATCGTCCCCGCCCGCCACCGGCTCGGCGCCGCCATCGGCATCCCCGTGATGGGCTGTGCGCTCGGCGCCGCGGCCCTGTGGCGGCACCGCACCGGGTCCGGGCAGGATCTTCACCTGGACCTGCGCCAGGCGGTGCACGGCATCACCCCGCACGCGTTCTGGCATCCCACCCTGAACGGCTCCCTGCCCCCGCACCCCCTCGTCGCCGACAACCCGTTCCTGCTGGACTCCTACCGCACCCGGGACCGCCGTACGGTCATGGCGTCCGGGGTCTACCCGCACCTGGCCGCGAAGTGGCTGCGCTTCCTCGACGTACCGCCGGACAAGCAGAAGGTCGCCGCGGCCTTCGCGCGCTGGGACGCCTTCGAACTGGAGGAGACCGCGAACGCCGCCGGGCTGCCGGTGTGCGTGGCGCGTACCCCCGAGGAATGGCTGGCACATCCGCAGGGCCGGCTCCTCGCCTCCCAGCCGGTGATCGGCCTGGAGCGCATCGGTGACGCCCCGCCACGCGAATTCCCCGCCGCCGGGCGGCCCTTGGAGGGTGTACGCGTGCTGTCGTTCACGCACGCCATCGCCGGGCCGACCGTCGGCCGCACTCTCGCCGAGCAGGGCGCGGACGTGCTGTGCGCGACCCGGCCCAACGACTACGAGCACGACTTCATCTACGACGAGGCCAATATCGGCTCCCGCAGCGCCTACATCGACCTCACCCAGGAGGAGGGCCGCAAACTTGCGGACACGCTGCTCGCCGACGCGGACGTCGTCGTCAACAACCACCGGGGCAGCAAGCTGGAGAAACTCGGCCTGGAACCGAGGGAGTTGGCCGAACGGCACCCAGGCCTGATCAGTGTCTCGGTTACCTGTTACGGCTCGACTGGCCCGTGGGCCGACCGCGGCGGCTTCGACATGAACGGCTCCGCCGCCTCCGGCCTGATGACGCTCGAAGGCACTCCCGAGGAGCCGCGCCTGCCCGTCACCGGCATGATCAACGACTTCATCACCGGCTACATGGGGGCTCTCGGCGCCACCGCCGCGCTGTACAAGAGGGCGACAGAGGGCGGCAGCTGGCACGTGACCGTCAACCTCACCCGTACGGCCATGTGGTACCAGGCCCTCGGCCTCGTCGTCCCGGCCGACGCCGGCCGGGACGAGGAGCACACCCTGCGTGAGCCCGCCGCGTACGACGCCGCCACCCCGCTCGGCGACCTGCACACCCTCGCCCCGCCGGTCCGCTTCTCCGCCACCCCGCCCCGCTGGCAGGACCCGATCCTGGTACCTCGGGGCTCTAGCCGCCCGGAGTGGCTCCCGGCTTCCTGAGCCCATGGCTCAAGCGGGCTGCGGGGTAAGGCGCTTGTGGCCCTTGCGGTCGTAGTAGGCGGTCATCGCGAAGCCGAAGAGCAGGGCGATGACCGCGCCGATCGCGATCATGATCCAGGCGCGGGTCAGGCCGGCATCGCCGCGGGCGTTGAAGTAGAGGATGGCGCGGACGCCGTCGCTGAGCTGGCGCATGGGCTCGAAGTGGGACAGGAAGCGGTAGAAGGCGGGGACGGCCTGAAGCGGGACGGTGGCGCCGGAGGACGGCAGGCCGAGGACGATGAACACGAACATGGAGACCAGTTGGCCGATGCCGCCGAAGGCGGCGTTGATGGCTTGGACGCCGAGGCCGACGGCGAGGGCCGCGCAGTAGGAGTAGATCCACAGCAGCGGAATGTGGGTCGCGTCCATGCCGAGGATGCTGACGCAGGCGAGCATCACGAGGGAGACGCTGATGACCGTGATGCCGGCCGTCATGGCCATCTTCAGCAGCAGCGTCTGGGTGCGGTTGACGGGGACCGTTGGCAGGCGGGTGTACCAGGGGCCGATCTCGTTGTCGGCGTAGCCGAGGGAGGTGTCGACGCTGTTGCTGATGACGTTGGCGCCCAGGAAGCCGGCCAGGACGAGCAGCAAGGTGTAGTAGAAGGCGGTCAGGCCCAGGCCGCTCTGGTCGCCGAGGGAGTGGCCGACCTGGGTGGTGACGTTCACCGGGTCGGCGAGCAGCAGCTTCGTCCTGGAGCCGGCTGTGACCGCCGCCGTGAGCTGTTTGCCGATGGTCTGGGAGGCCTGGTGGGCGGCCTGCGTGCTGATCTGCGCGGCCAGGGAGGAACCGAGGCTGCCCTTGCCGGGGTTGGTGAGCACCGTGATGACCGGACGCCCGGTGGCCTTGACCGTGGTGAGCGCGGCGACGGAGTCCGTGAAGTCCGAGGGGATCACCAGGGCGCCGTAGACCTTGCCGGAGTCCAGCTCGTCCTGGGCCTCGGCCCGGGTGAGCGTCCGCCACTCGGCCTTGTCACTGGAGGTGTCGGCGGTGATGGCCGCGCTGATCTGCGTGCCCAGGTTCTCCTTCTGCCCGGGCAGCGGCTTTCCCCGGTCGGCGTTGACGAGCGCGATCGGCAGGTCGTGCAGGTCGCGCTGCGGGTTGACGATGCCGCCCATGTAGAGCAGGGACAGCAGCAGAGCGAGCAGGCCAGTGAGGATCGTGGGCATCAGCCACAGCTTGGGGCGACGCAGGAGCGCGGCGGCGCCGGCCTGCGGGGCGGCGTCGGGGGTCGTGCCATCGGCGGTCATGGTTCTCCGTCGTGTCTGGGACCTGGCGGGTGGGTGTCCGCTCCGGAGCCGGCCGCGGGTGGGCTGCCGGGTCAGGATGAGGAGGTACGGCGAGTCGGCGAGTCGTCCCGAGCCTCGCCGTACCTCGCCTTGCTGGAGCGATCCGGCGGCCTGCTCAGGGACGCAGTACCAGGCGGATGGGATCGTCCTTCTTGTGCTCCAGCCGTTCGACGGCGTCGGCCGCCTGATCGAGTGGCAGGACGTCCGAGACGGAGCGCGCGAAGTCCAGCCGGCCCGCCTCCATCAGACGGATGAGCTGGGGCACCGCGGCAGTCTTACCGCGCGCATGGTCGTCATTCCGTCTCCTCCCTGGCTACGCGCTCGCGCGCGCCTTCTCGTACAGGACGGGGTCGTGGGCGTTGATGATCATCAGGTCGGGGTCGGCCTGCCGGTACAGCTCGGCGAGACGGGCGTGGTTGTCGCGAACCTTCTTCCCGTCGTACGCGATGACGGCCTCCATGCCGCGCAGGGAAGCCGGGACGGGGGAGTGACCGTCCAGGGTGCCGTAGTGGTAGAAGGCGTCACCGACGTGCAGTACCCAGCGTGTACCGGCGTCGACCGCCACGGCGGCGTGGCCGCGGGTGTGGCCGGGGAGAGCGATCAGGACGATGCCGGGCGCGATCGTGTCGAGTTCCCTGGCTGCGGCGAACCCGCGCCACTTGTCGCCGTCGGGACGGTGCTCGACGAGCTGCGGGCCGTGTGCCCACTGGGGCTGCTGGTAGCGGATCCGCTCCCGCCAGGAGGGGGAGTGGACGGCTCCGCGCGCCTCGTCCGCGGTGAGGTGGACCTGGGCGTGGGGGAAGTCGGAGAGGCCGCCGATGTGGTCGGCGTCGAAGTGGGTGAGCACGATGTGGCGGACGTCGTCCCGGCGGAATCCGAGCTTCTCTACCTGCCGGGCGGCCGTCTCGTCGGGGTCGAACACCGGCCGGATGAAGTGGCGCGCCGGTCCGACGCGCTGCTTGGGGTCGGCGATGTCGTCGAGGCCGTAACCGGAGTCGACGAGAACCAGGCCGTTCGCGGTCTCGATCAGCAGCACGTGGCAGATGAGACGGGCGCCGGGTGGATGCATGGTGCCGCAGTTGAGGTGGTGGACTTTCATGGCGGGTGTCCTTGGAGGTATGAGGGGCGGGTGGCACTGAACGGCCCGGCAGCGGTCGCGCGTGGACGGCGGCCGGTTCCGCACGGCTACGACAGTTCGAGAGCGATCTTCCCGACGGCCCGGTAGGCGCGCTTGGTGCGGATCATCCGCGACCCCCGCACACTTACGGCGTATGTTCACCTTCCTTCACGTTAGACTTACGACATAAGTGCTGTCAAACGTGCGTCCCACGGGCAGGGCGGTTCTCCGCTCGGGCCTACGCCGCACGTTCGATCCGGATGCACCCACCACCGACGCAGGGATGGGCGATGGCACAGAGAATGCCCCGCCGCGGGCCGCTGACCAGGGAGGAGATCGTGCGCCGCGCCCTGGAGTTGGCCGAGGCGGAGGGTATCGAGAGGCTGTCGCTCCACAAGATCGCGGCGGCGGTGGGGGTGCGGTGCACGTCCTGCGGGCCTTCATCGCCTTCCTGATCGGGACCGTCGCACGCGAGATCGGCTCGGCGCCGACATACGCCGGCGCTGTCCCGGGTGTCGTCGCCAATCGGGGGCAGGACCTCGTCAATAGCAGGCTGCCCGCCATCCGCGGTGGCGGCCGACCTGGCGTTCTGCAATCACGAGGCCGAGATGGAGTTCGAGCTGGAACTCGTCGTCGACGGAGCGCGCCGCCGCTTCGACCTGGCTGGCTGAGTCACCGGGGCCTCCGGGTCAGGGCGGCCACGGATCGGCTCGTTGACCCACCACGGGCAGGGCCAGGGCGACTCCCGTGCGTTCGGCCTTGCGGGTCAGAAAGGTCATGGTGGTCGTGAAGTCGTCGAAGAAGGCGGGGAAGGGCCGCAGCGGCCGGTCCAGGGGGCGGGTGAAGTCGTCCCAGTGAACGGGCACGACGCGCCGGGCGCCCGTACCCGTGACCAGCCGGTCCCAGTACTCCTCCCGGAACGCCTCGTCCTGCTTGCCGAGCGCGCCGATCCCCAGGTACACGGTGTCGGCACGGCGGCCGTCGAGGGCGCCGGGCAGGCTGTGGGCGCTGGCGTGGATGAGGAGTTCGCGTTCGCCGTGGCGGACGTGGAGGGTGTAGCAGTCGCCGGTCCTGTAGTCCGTGGCGCGGGCCGGGGGCCTCAGGGGCCGGTCGATCCGGCCGGGGGCCAGGTCGCCCGGGCTGTGCCGGGCGGGCAGGGCGGTGAGTGCGAAGCGCCCGATCGTGAACGGCTCGCCGGTGACGGCCAGTTGGAAACGGTCGTCGGGGAAGCCATGCCCGGCGGCGATGTTGCGGGTCGAGGAGGAGCCGATGAGACGGGCGCCGGTGGCCGCGGCCACCTCGGGGGCGTCCAGTGCGTGGTCGTAGTGCGAGTGGACGACGAACACGGCGTCGAGGCGATCGATACCGGCCCGGCGCAGGGCCGCGGTGATACGAGCGCGGTCCGGTCGCACCCGGCCGAACCGCACACGCAGCAGGCCGGGACGGCTGAAGAATCCGTCGGTGAGGATCGCGGTGTCACCGTCGCCGAGCAGGATCGTGGACACACCGAGGAACACGGAGTGCGGTGCCCCCGGCCGAAGCGGTGCCGGCGGCTCGTACAGGTGCGCCCACGGGGCGAGGCTGGGCGCCCGAAGGCCCCGCAGCATGGCTGTCACATCCGGGCCACGGCGTTCGGCGCCGATATCCATGCCTCTTTCTCGCTTTCCTCGCTCAAGCAGCCGGACGGACAAAGTAGATGATGAACCGTCAGTACTCCCCCTGGCCGATGATCTGCTCGATCGCCTCCGTGAGTTCCTGGCCGGCGGCCGTCGCCGCGTCGGTGGACCGCCAGCCGACGTATCCGTCCGGCCGGATGACGACGGCCCCTTCGGAGCCGATCCCGTAGCGCCGTAGGAACAGGCCGTCGAGGTCGGTCAGTCCGGGAGAGCCGATGGTGTAACCCGCCACTGGGAGCCGTAGTCGGTGGGCGGCGGCCACGGCGGCCTCCCGCCAGACGCCGCCGTCCGGGCCCGTGAGCACGGTGAAGCCAGGTCCGAACAGGTCGAGGGTGGACAGCGCGCCGTCGGGGCCGAGGCGGACGTGCGGGGCCCGGCAGCCGGGAGTGGCACTGGGCGCATAGTCGAAGTAGTCGTCCTCGACCGCCGGTGGGCGGGTGCCGTCCGGGACGACCGCGGCGGAGTCGTAGACGGTGCCGAACTCGACGCCGAGGTGGTTGCCGTAACGGCGGGTCTCGCGCAGGATCGCGTCCGGATCCAGGTCCTCACCGAAGCCGTAGGCCGCGGCGCCCATGCGGGAGACGTTGCGGAAGTTCTCGTACGACTGGTCGGCCGTTCGGCGTGCCGGAGGCCGGCGCTCGGTGTCGTACGTGTCGAGCAACGACCAGTCGGCGAGGCCCCGCACACACAGGGCGAGCTTCCACATGGCGTTGTGCATGCCCTGCAGACCGGTGTTGACGCCGAGTCCGCCGGTGGGCGGGAACTGGTGGGCCGCGTCCCCGCACAGCACGACCCGCCCGAGCACGAGCCGTTCGGCGACGGTGACGTTCATCCGCCACACGCCCACACTCCGTACGTCCACCTCCAGGCCGGACACCCCGACCGCGGCGCGGACCCAGTGGCGCACCCTGTCGTCCGTCCAGGTCTCACGGTTCCACTGCTCCGGCGGGACGGAGATCTGGCACAGCCAGCGGCCGTCCGCGTCGAGGGGCTGCAGCACACCGATCGCGTCGGGGCTGGCCACGTACAGGAGCACTCCGGTCCGCTCACCGACGTACTGCTCCACGGGGGAGTGGAAGTAGCAGTTGACGAAGTGGTGGATGCCCTGTTCGCCTTCGAGGCGCACGCCGAGCGACTGCCGTACGAGGCTGTCGACGCCGTCGGCCGCGACCAGGGCCGCGCCGGACAGCGCGTATGACGCACCGGTGGCCTCGTCGACGACCTGGACGACCGCCTCGGCGTCCAGGTCGCCCGCACCGGAGGTGAGCTCGGTGACCCGGTGGCCGAACCTGAGCTCCACCAGGCCGGTCGCCGCGGCGGCGTCGCGCAGGATCTCCGTGAGCAGGTCCTGTGACGACATCACCGGGAGCGCGGGGCTGACCTCGGGTCCCGGCCCCTCGAAGCCTTGGGAGTCGTTCCGAACTCCTTGCCGACGATGGTGTCGAAGAAGCGGATGGGACTCTTCCAGCCGTCCGGGGTGTCGATGCCGCGCAGCCGTTCGTAGACCGCTGGGCCCCAGCCCCTGGCAATCTCCATCGTGCGGGTGTTGAAGTTACGCGTCTTCGGGTGCCGTGACGGCGACCTACGCCGCTCCAGCACGACGGTGGGAACGCCGAAGCGTGCGAGTTCCAGCGCGGCACCGAGCCCGACGGGGCCACAGCCCACGATGATCACCGGTCGCTGCGCCGTGAACGCCTGTGGCGGCGGTGTTGTCCGAGGGGCAGTCCAAGGTGCCATAAGAGGGGCTCCGTCCCAAAGCCGTTGACTTATGCCGTAAGGATGGCTGCAGTAGAATGCTTATGCCGTAAGTCTGTCAAGGGTCGGTCGGGCGTGGGTCGGAGTGGTGTCGTCGTGTCGTCGAAGGAGGCGGCGGTCGTGGATCAGGTCGCCGTGGGGCGCCGGCGGGGTGTCGGGCGGCGCGGGGCGGTGCGCAGGTGATCGCGAACGCGGGTGAGCACGTCCGCCATCGCCGTGACGTCCTGCTCGCTCAGGGGTCCGAACAGCTCCCGTGCGACGAGGTCGATGTGGGCGGGCAGCACCCGCGCCAGCACTTCCCGGCCGGCCTCGGTGATCGTCACGGTCACCGAGCGTTCGTCGTCGGGCGAGGGGGTGCGGGTGATCAGGCCGTTCTGCTCGAGACGGTCGGCCTGGTAGGTCAGTCCGCTGCGGCTGTAGACCACCCCGTCGGCGAGGTCCGTCATGCGCAGACTCCGGTCGGGGGCCTCGGCGAGCTGGGCCAGGACGCGGAACTGGATGTAACTGAGGTCGCCGTCTCGGCGCAGCTGCTGCTCGACCAGCTGTTGCAGCAGGGCTCCGGCCTCCATGAGGGCGAAGTAGGCCGCGATGTGTCGGGGTGTCGGCTCCATGGTCCACCGTCCTTGCTTCGAGTTCGAAGTATGCTACCGTCCTCCATCATGTGGTTCGAATTCGAAGCACTTTTTTGGGTTAGTGCTTCGAATTCGAAGTAAATGGAGAGTGGGAGGGACCGCTGCCGTCGAGCGACCTTCCCAGCTCTCACCCCACCCGTCCGTCTTCCTGTGGAAGTCCCACGGAAGTCCTCCGGATGCCGTCCGTGCAGCCGGGGAGCAGAGGAGAAGAACCATGAAGATCGTCGTACTGGGCGCCACCGGCAACATCGGCTCACACGTCGTGAAGGAGGCGCTGTCCCAGGGGCACGAGGTCGTGGCCTACGTCCGCAACCCCGACGCGGTGCAGCCGCAGGCCGGGCTGACCGTCGTGCGGGGTTCCCTCGACGACCGGGCCGCGATGGCGAAGGCCTTCGCCGGCAGCGACGCCGTGATCTCGGCCGTCGGGGTCGCCCTGCGCGCGAAGAAGCCCATCGACCTGATGCAGCGCACCCTGCCGGTCGTCACCGCCGCGGTGAAGGATGCCGGTGTCGAGCGGTTCGTGCTGGTCTCCGCGTTCGGTGTCGGGGACACGGTGGCGAAGGCGTCGTTCCTCGGGCGGCTGGTCTACAAGACGGTCGTCGCCGCGATCTTCAAGGACAAGGAGCTCTCGGAGCAGAGCCTGCCCGCGAGCGGCCTGAACTGGACGACCGTCTACCCGGTCAACCTCAAGGAGGCCCCCGCCGCACCCGCCGCCACGGTCAAGCGCATCGATGGGGTCGCCAAGGTTCCCGGCCTGCCCACCCTCCCGTTCGCGAACGTCGCACGCGCTCTCGTCGAGATCGCCGGTGACCGCGCCCTCGCCGGGCAGCGGGTGCTGGTCACGACCGAGAAGGGGTGGAAGCCGCAGGGGCATGCGGCCTGAGCGGGACGTTCGTGGGGGGCGTTACGCGCGGCCGTCGAACCTTGCCCGATCTTGGTGGCCAATTCGAACTCGGCTGCTGTGTCGGCGAGTTGACTTGCCTGGCTCTGGGGGTGGGATCAAGAAGCTCGTTGCTCTCTCCTCGTGCTTCCCTGGCGGAGGACGGCGGGCCTCGGCGCCTCCTTCCTCGCCATGCTGTCCTTTCATTCTGTCCTGCCTGCTCTCCACTATCGACAGCCCCTCCAGCGTCGGCCGCACCGAGCGGCAGTCCGGGGTATACCTGTCGAGTTGGCGGCGCAGGGACGGGTCCAGTTGGTCGTCTGCCGGGTACACGATCCCGTGGCGGTGACTTCGACGCGGTCTGCGAGGCAGAAGAGATCGAACCGTGAAGACCGCCGCGGGACAGTTGTCACAGACCAGGTTCCTCCCGTACGGCTGATGACGGTGCTGAGGGCGAATCGCCAGGTGGTTCTGGGAACGACTTCTGGCGGCCCCCCAGCACCAATCGATGTGCGGAGCTATGTCAGAGAGGTCCAGACGCTCTTGACCTCGGTGTACAGGTCGAGAGCGCCGCTGCCCATCTCCCGGCCCCAGCCGCTGGCTCCGAAGCCGCCCCAGGGGGCCGAGGCGTCGACGGGGTTGGGCATGTTGATGAAGACGGTTCTTGCGCGGAGCGCGCCGGTGACGCGGTGGGCGGCGGCCACGTCGCGGGTCCAGACCGCCGCCGCGAGGCCGTACTCCGTGTCGTTGGCGCGGGCGGCGGCCTCGTCCTCGTCGTCGTAGGGGAGGACCGACAACACGGGGCCGAAGATCTCTTCACGGGCGACGCGCATGTCGTCGCGTACGCCGGTGAACACGGTGGGCTGGTAGAAGAAGCCGGGCAGGTCCTCGGCACGGGAGCCGCCCGTGACGAGCGTGGCACCTTCTTCGACGCCGCTGCGGACGAGCGCGTCGACGTGGGCCAGGTGGTCGGCGGTGACCAGCGGGCCGAGCTCCGTGCCCGGGTCGCCGCCCGGGCCGAGGCGCATCTGGCCGGCGGTCTTGGCGCAGCGCTCGGCGAACTCGTCCGCGAGGGAGCGGTGCACGAGGAAGCGGGTGTACGCGGCGCACACCTGGCCGCTGTTGAGCAGCGCCCCCTGCAGGCAGCCGGCGACGGCCGCGTCGAGGTCGGCGTCGGGCAGCACGATGCTGGGTGCCTTGCCGCCCAGCTCCTGGCTCGGTGATCGGTTCGGGCAGCGGGCGGAGTGGGGCGGTTTGATTCAGGGCTCGGTGCGGTCGGTGCTCGTTGTAGTACAACTCGAATTCGCGCAGGGCATGGAGCAGATGGCGCTGGTCCCAGATGAGGGTGCGGTCCAGCTGTTCGTGTCGGCAGGTCTGTGTCCAGCGCTCTACGATCGAGTTCATCCGCGGCATCCGGATGCCGCTGGTGACGATCTCCAGCCCGGCATCGGTCAGCACCGCGTCGAAGGCTGCCGTGAACTTGGAGTCGTGGTCGCGTATCAAGAACCTGGCCTTGCTGCCTGCGTCCTCCAAGTCGATGACGAGGTTGCGTCCGAGCTGCACGATCCAGTTCGCGGTGGGGTGTGCGGTGGCGCCCAGGATCCGGACGCGCCGGGTGGCGTGCTCGATGGCCGCGAAGACGTACAGGCGCGCTCCGGTCAGAGTGCGGGTCTCGAACAGGTCGCAGGCGAGCAGCGCATCGGCCTGGTTGCGCAGGAAGTCGGCCCAGGTCGTGCCTTCCCTCTCCGGCGCGGGCGGGATGCCGTGCTCGCGGAGGATCTCCCAGACGGTGGAGGCGGCGACCTTGATGCCCAGTGCCGCGAGCTCACCGTGGATCCGGCGATACCCCCATGAGCCATTCTCGTGGGCCAGGCGCAGGACCAGGGCTCGGATCGAGCGGATGGTGGGCGGGCGGCCGCGTCGTTTCCGCACGCAGGTCGCGGCATGGCGCTGCTTAAGCAGGTCGCGGTGCCGGCGCAAGATCGTCTCTGGTCGTACCAGCAGCAGGAGGTGCCGCAGCTTCTCCATCGGCAGGTGGTGGAGCAGGCCGGCGAGGACTGCGCGGTCGGTGGCGGTGAACGTGGGCCTGCCGACCTGGCGCTGCAGGACCAGGAGCTGGTGCCGCAGCGCCAGTATTTCCACGTCCTTCTCCCGGTCGCTCATCGGCAGCAGGCGCAGCAGGGCGAGGGCGTTGGACGCAGCGAGGTAGGCCAGGCGCAGCAGCACGACAGGTCATGATGCCGTCCGTCCTCGGTCAAGGTGAAGACAGAGGGGGAGCGACGGGCGCGGCCGAGGATCAGTGATCAAGGTCGTGACCTGGCCGGATGATTTATCGGCACCCGCAGGCCCGGCACGGCTACGCGGTCAGCAGCAGCGAGTGGGACGAGGGGCTCACCGCCGTCGCCGTCCCCGTCACCGGCCGCTCGGGCGCCGTCATCGCCTCCCTCTCACTCAGCGGCCCGAGTCAGCGCTTCCCGTACGAGGCCATGGAGCGCTTCGCCGCCGCCCTGGGCGCGGCGGCCCGGCTCATCTCCGACCAAGGGTTCAGCCACCCGCTGAGCGTCGGCCTCTGACCCGGAGGACAACGGCCGCGCCGAAGGCTGTCCGACTGCCCGGCGTCGAACTCGGCATCTACGTCCGGGCTGTGTGGCCGCATGCGGGCTCATGGCGGCGTGGCGTTACGCAGCTCCGCTATGCGCTCTGTTCGCCGCTGGTGGCCGCGGTGTCCGGCTGGTCGTCCTGGTCGTCCTGGTCGAGGGTGGCGGCCCAACTGGCCAGCAGTTTGAGGCTGTCGTGGGACGGGGTGCCGGGTTCGGCACTGAGGGCGGTGAGGGTGAGGCCGGGGTCGGTCGGGATGGGCATGGCCTCGAAGGGGAGGGAGAGTTCGCCGACGGCGGGGTGGCGGAAGTGCTTGACGCCGGTCTGGTGCAGTCGCACGTCGTGGGCGGCCCACAGGGTGCGGAACTTCTCGCTGCGGGTGGAGAGTTCGCCGATGAGATCGGTCAGGTCCCGGTTGTACGGGTCGCGTCCCGCCTCGGTGCGCAGCAGCGCCACCGCTCCGGCCGCCTGGGCCTCCAGCTGGGGCAGGAAGTCGGCCGCACCAGGGTTGAGGAACTCGTACCTGGCGAGGTTCACGGGCCGGGCCGGGTCGGCGAACACCGGGTCGTACAGGGCGCGGCCGAGCCTGTTGGTGGCCAGGATGTCGAGGCGGCCGTTGCGGATGAAGGCCGGGGCCTCGGTCATCGCGTCGAGCAAATACTGCAGGCTGGGCCGGATCGGCTGCGGGGCTCGTCGACGGGTGGGGCGGCGGGTGGTGTTCGCGGTGCGCGCGAGGTCGTCCAGGTGGGCGCGCTCGGCCTCGTCGAGCTGCAAGGCGCGGGCGAGGGAGTCGAGGACGGTCTCGGAGACGCCGGAGAGGTTGCCGCGCTCCAGGCGGGCGTAGTACTCGGCGCTGACGCCGGCGAGCATCGCGACTTCTTCCCTGCGCAGCCCCTTGACGCGCCGGTTGCCGCTGTAGGCGGGCAGCCCCGCCTGCTGTGGCGTGATCTTGGCACGGCGGCTGGTCAGGAACTCGCGTACCTCGCTTCGGTTGTCCATGGCTTCGAGGCTACGTCGGCTTCCGCGACTGTGGGGTGTACTGCCAGTACACGTATCAACGAGTCCTTCCACGCGCGTGGGACCTGCGGTTCCATCGGTTGTGGCGCGATCGGCGCCAGGCCGAACGGCCCGGTCGTCCGGGTGGCGGCGGCCGCGGCCTGCGGGCGGAATGAAACCCCGGCGCGGTGTCGCCCGCCCGTTTGACGGCGGGCCGATGAGCAGCGCCGAGACACGTGGAAAGGACACGAACGATGACGGAGAAGACCCAGCCGGGCCCGCGGGAGCTGTTCGGAGACGTTGCTCCCGCGCTGGCCGGCTACAGCGAGGACGTGCTGTTCGGGCAGGCGTGGAAGAGCCCGGAGCTGTCCCCGAGGGACCGCAGTCTCGTGACCGTGGCCAGCCTCATCACCGGCGGCAGCAGCGAGCAGCTCACCTTCCACCTCCCCTTGGCCAAGCAGAACGGTGTCACCGAGGCGGAACTGATCGAGACGATCACGCACATGGCGTTCTACGCCGGATGGCCCAAGGCCATGTCCGCGCTGACCGTGGCCCGCGAAGTGTTCCGCTCGGCCTGAACCCGTCCCACCGCGGGACCTCGTTCTCATCACCCACTCACGGCCGCCCTGCGGCGGCCGACGCAAGGAGTACCACCATGGAGATCCTCAAGCAGCCGGTGACCATGAAGCTGCCCGCCCAGATGTTCAGCGGCGACGCCTGGGCGGATGTGATCTACCGGGGCGAGGAGCCCTCCCGGGCACGGGCCAACATGGTCCGCTTCGCGCCCGGTGCCCGCACCGCCTGGCACAGCCACGGCCTGGGCCAGACCCTGCACGTCGTGTCCGGAGTCGCCCTGATCGGCACCCGGGACGGCGTGATCATCGAGGCCCACCCGGGCGACACCATCGGCTGCCCGCCCGGCGAGGAGCACTGGCACGGCGCGACCCCGGACCAGTTCATGGAGCACATCGCGCTGTGGGAGGGCGACGAGGTCAACTGGCTGGAGCACGTCACCGACGCCGAGTACGGCGGCCCGCGCAGCAGCACCCGTACCTCGCACTGATCGCGGCTGCCAGGAGCGTGAGCGTCAGCAGTGACCGGGGCCCCACGGCACACCTCATACGGTGGCGGTGATCACGCTCACGGGAGATCGCCGAGCGGAACCGCCATGTGCCTCCTCGACAACGCCGTGACGGCCGAATCGATGCTGAGCGCCGCCGACCCGATGACCTCGACGCGCCGCCGTCCGCAGAGCCGGGCGAGCGGTACGGAACGGCCGACTCGTTCCGCTTCGCACGGCCCCGGCAGCTGACGCCCTACCCCGTTCAACCTTCCCCTCACTCTGGAATGAGCCATGCGCGCAACCGTGATCCACGCCCCCGGTGACATCCGGGTGGAGAACCTCCCCGAACCGAGGATCGTCGCCCCCACCGACGCCGTGATCCGGACGGTCGCCGCCTGTGTGTGCGGCTCCGACCTGTGGGACTACCGCGGCATCAACGAGGTCGCCCAGCCCACACCGATCGGCCACGAGTACGTCGGCGTGGTCGAGGAGACCGGCGCCGAGGTGAAGGACATCAAGCCCGGGCAGTTCGTCATCGGCTCCTTCTTCGCCTCCGACAACACCTGCCCGATCTGCCGCGCCGGCTATCAAACCTCCTGCCCGCACAAGGAGTTCGTGGGCGGCTGCCAGGCCGAGTACATCCGGATCCCGCTCGCCGACGGCACCCTGGTCGCCCTCGGCGGGCAGCCCGACGAGAAGCTCGTCCCGAGCCTGCTCACCCTCTCCGACGTCATGGGCACCGGCTGGTACGCGGCCGTCGCCGCCGAGGTGAAGCCCGGCTCCACGGTTGTCGTGGTCGGTGACGGCGCGGTCGGCCTGTCCGGCGTTCTCGCCGCCCGGGAACTCGGCGCCGAGCGGATCATCGCGATGAGCCGGCACGCCTCCCGGCAGCGGCTGGCGACCGAGTTCGGCGCCACCGACATCGTCGCCGAGCGCGGCGAGGCGGGTGCCGCCCGTATCAAGGAACTCACCGGCGGCATCGGCGCCGACTCCGTCCTGGAGTGCGTCGGTACGCAGGAGTCGATGCGGCAGGCCGTCCAGGCCACCCGCCCCGGCGGCAATGTGGGGTTCGTCGGCGTCCCGCACGACGTGGCCATCGACGGCCAGGAACTGTTCTTCTCCCACGTCGGCCTGCGCGGCGGCCCCGCCCCGGTGCGCCACTTCCTGCCCGACCTGGTCGAACGCGTCCTCGACGGCCGTATCGAGCCCGGCAGGGTCTTCGACCTGACGCTGCCGCTGGACCAGGCCGCAGAGGGCTACCGCGCCATGGACGAGCGCCGCGCCATCAAGACGCTGCTGCGCCCCTGACACGCCGGCCGGCCACCGGCGCCGGACACCGCAGTGGCGAAAGCCCGCCGATCCCAGCCCGGCCGGAACCCACGCCGACCCACGATTGGAACCACGTCCCGTGAACCCGACGTACAACTTCGATCAGCAGGTGGCCCTCGTCACCGGTGCGGCCTCCGGCATGGGCCTGGCCACCGCCCGGGCGTTCGCCGAGGCCGGTGCCGCCGTCGTCCTGGCCGACATCGACCAGAAGGCCGTCCAGCGTGCGGCCGAGGAACTCACGGCGGCCGGTCATCAGGCGATCGGCGTCGCCTGCGACGTCACGGACGAGGAGCAGGCGGCCGCCACCGTCGACCGCGCGGTCGCGACCTACGGCCGCCTGGACATGGCGTTCAACAACGCCGGTGTGCAGGCGCCGCCAAGTGACGCGGCCGACGAGACGGCCGCGAACTTCGACCACGTGAACGCCGTCAATCTGCGCGGCGTCTGGGCCGCCCAGAAGCACGAACTGCGCCAGATGCGGCAACAGGGCAGCGGCGCCATCGTCAACTGCTCCTCATTGGGCGGCCTTGTGGGCCTGCCGGAACGGGCCGCCTACCACGCGTCCAAGCACGGTGTGATCGGCCTGACCAAGAGTGCCGCGGTCGAGTACGCGCCCAAGGGCATCCGGATCAACGCGGTGTGCCCCGGCGTGATCGACACCCCGATGGTCGCAGACATGCTCGAAGGCCAGGCCGAGGCCATGGCCGAGATCATGAAGCAGCAGCCGATCGGACGACTGGGCCGGGCCGACGAGATCGCCGCGGCCGTCCTGTGGCTGTGCAGCCCGGCCGCGAGCCTCGTCGCCGGTGTCGCGCTGCCTGTCGACGGCGGTTACACCACGCACTGAACACCCGTACACCTCGATCGGCGGCGGGGGCCGGACGGCACACGGCCGCAGGCCCGTCCCGTCCGGGGCACCACCTACCGCACACGGAGGACCCACGATGAGCACCTGGGACCAGGCTCAGCTGCGCGGGCTCGCAGCCGCCGACGACCTGCACATCTCGCCGTACCGCGAGGACGGCCGCACCTACGGCACACCGACGTGGATCTGGTCCGTCGTCGCGTGTGGCGACCTCTACGTCCGTCCCTACAACGGCCGGAACTCCTGCTGGTACCGGGCGGCACTGTCCCAGAAGGCCGGACGTATCCGCATCGCAGGCACCGAGCACGAGGTCGCCTTCGTACCCGCGGACGACACCGTTCTCGACGCGGTCGACGACGCCTACCGCACCAAGTACGCCTCCAGCCCCTACCTGGAGCCGATGCTGCGCAGCGGCCCCCGCTCGTCCACCGTCCGCATCACCCCTGCCGCACAGACCGGCTGACGGAGCGACAGCGACGGGCCCCGGGCGGTCGCCGTACTGCCGATCGCATGGCATGCGAAGGCCGGAACGGCCCGCCACTCAAGTCCCCGGCCCCAACTCCACAGCGTGGAACCGCATGTGACCGTGAAGGAGCGTCACCATGGAGTACACCCGTCTCGGCACCACCGGTCTGAAGGTGAGCCGGCTCGCTCTCGGCTGCATGAGCTACGGCGACCCGACCGTGCCTCGCGCCCACCCCTGGGCGCTGACCGAGGACAAGGCCGCGCCGTTCTTCCAGCAGGCCGTTGAGCTGGGCATCACCTTCTGGGACACCGCCAACGTCTACCAGGCCGGCACTTCCGAGGAGATCGTCGGCCGCGCCATCACGAAGTACTCCCGCCGCGAGGACATCGTCCTGGCGACCAAGGTCCGCGGCCCGATGCACGAGGGTCCGGGCGGTGAGGGGCTGTCCCGCAAGGCGATCCTTGAGCAGGTCGATGCCTCCCTGCTACGGCTGGGCACGGACTACATCGACCTGTACCAGATCCACCGCTTCGACGACGATGTACCGGTCGAGGAGACGATGGAGGCACTGCACGACGTCGTCAAGGCCGGAAAGGTCCGCTACATCGGCGCATCCTCGATGTACGCCTGGCAGTTCGCCAAGCTTCAGCACGCCGCCGACCTCGGCGGTTGGACCCGCTTCGTGTCCATGCAGAACCAGTACAACCTCCTGCGCCGCCAGGACGAGCCGGAACTCATGGCCATGTGCGGCGACATGGGCGTGGGGCTGGTGCCCTACTCCCCGAACGGCAAGGGCCGCCTCGCTCGTCCCGTCGGCGAGCAGAGCACCCGCTCCACCACCGACCACGTCGTGCAGGCCTTCGACAGTGAGTACGACGAGCCGGTCATCAACGCCGTGCAGCAGCTCGCCCAAGCCCGCGGCGTCCCCATGGCCCAGATCGCCCTCGCCTGGGTGTTGCGCAACCCGCTGGTCTCGGCGCCCATTGTCGGAGCCACCAAGCCCCACCACCTTCAGCAGGCCGTGGACGCGCTCGCCCTTCAGCTCTCGGACGAGGAAGTGGCAGCGCTGCAGGCGCCGTACACCAACGTCGGGCCTTCCTGGTTCTGACCACGGAACCACGGCCGAACTCTTCTGTCAGTCGCTCGGCTCGACCGTCATCCGCAACAGAAAGGCTTGGAAAGCCATGCAGTACCGCACGCTCGGCACCTCCGGTCTCGCCGTGTCCAGGCTGGCGCTCGGCACGATGTACTTCGGCAGCGAGAACACCGAGGAAGAGGCGTTCGCGCTGCTCGACGCCTTCACCGAGGCAGGCGGCACTGTGCTCGACACCTCCGACGTCTACTCCGGCAGCCTCTCTGAGCAGATCATCGGCCGCTGGCTGGCCGCCCGCCCCCGCGAGATCACCGACCGCGTCGTCCTCGCCACCAAGGGCCGCTTCACCACCGGCCCCGACGTCAACGACCTCGGCCTGTCCCGCCGTCACCTCCGCCACGCACTGGACGCCTCCCTGCGCCGCCTCGGCGTGGAGACCGTCGACCTCTACCAGATGCACGGCTGGGACGCGCACACCCCCGTAGAGGAGACGCTGTCGTTCCTCGACGACGCCGTCCGCGCCGGAAAGATCCACTACGCGGGCCTGTCGAACTTCACCGGCTGGCAGCTCCAGTTGACCGTCTCCACCGCGAAGGCGATGGGCTCCCACGTGCCGCTCACCCTCCAGCAGCAGTACAGCCTGCTGTCCCGCGAGAGCGAGTACGAGATGGTCCCCGCCGCCCTGCACAACAAGATCGGCCTGCTGCCCTGGTCGCCGCTGGCCGGCGGCTTCCTCACCGGGAAGTACCAGCGCGGCGCCACTCCGGCCTCGGACACTCGCGCCGGTTCCGTGAACGAGCTGTACCAGTGGGTGTCGGCCGAGTACGCGGCGTCCGAGCGCAACTGGGCCACCATCGACGAGGTCGTCCGCATCGCCAAGGAGACCGGCGCCACCCCCGCCCAGGTCGCCCTGAGCTGGATCGCCGACCGTCCCGGTGTGGTCGCCCCGGTCTTCGGCGCCCGCACCCTGGAACAGCTCCACGACAGCCTCGGGGCCGTCGCCCTCACCCTGGACGACGAGGCCACCGCCGCCCTCGACAAGGTCAGCGCCCCCACGCCGGGCGGCTACCCCTACGGCGCGTTCGGCACCAGCCAGCGCGACCGTAGGCTCCAGGGCGGCGCCCAGGCCCTCGGCGACCTCATTGGCAACGGCTCAGACCACCCCACCGGACGCCTGTAGAGCCAAGGGTCTGCACCTTCGAGGACGACCGGCGGTCCGGCTCCGAGAGAGCCGGACGGCCGGTTCGCGTCATCTCGATGCGGTGAGGGCGCGTCGTCAGGGCGCTGGCCGTCCGGCGGATCTTGCCGGACAGGCCCCAGGTCCCGAGGGGGCTCAGCGCTTGAGCGTGAAGGTGAAGTCGCCGGAGAGCTTGCCGCTCAGCCGGACTGCCGAGACGAGTTTCCCCTCCGCGATGAGTCTCTCGACCTCGGCCCGCGAAAGACCGCACCCTTCAGCGATCAGTCGCACCGGCCGGACAGGGATCCGCGCCGCAAAGCGGACCGAGACGTCGATCACCTCACGGTCCAGGTGATCCGATCCGCCGGTGTCGAGGCGCCAGGCGTTGTCCCAGTCGAGGGCGATGTGATTACGGCGCTGCACGACCCCGACGTCATCGCCGCCCGGCGCTTCGAGTACCTGGTGCCGCGCATCTTCGTGCTCGACGACGACGTCGACGCCTCGGACGTCGGCGAGCTGATGTGGGCGCTGGCCACCCGGGTCCACCCGACCGAACGGCGCATCGTCCGCAACGGCAAGATTCTGCCGCTGCTGTCCTGCTACCCCTTCGAGCAGCGGCATTCCTGGACCGGTGACAAGGTCACCTACGACGCCCTGCTGCCCGCCTCCGACGAAGGCCGCGAACCGCGCAGCTCCTTCTCCCACCTCTTCCCGGCGGAGGTTCAGCAGCAGGTGCTGGAGAACTGGCCCAACTGAGGCCGGTCGCAGGAGAGAAGGACCGGTGCTCCCGCCTTGCCCTCACCACCGCGCGTGCCACTCCGCGACACGCGCGGTGGCGCCGGTCGCGCGGGAGCACCATCGTGTCCCGGACGGCACCAGCGCCGCGTCGTGGGGCCCTTCTCCACGCCGTGCCGAACCGCCCGCCCCAACCCGAAGGCAACCTCCCATGGCCATCAGATACGACATCGCCGCGAGGCTCGTCCAGACGCTGAGCAGTCGCATGGTCAGCGTGCCGGACGAACTCCGCTTCGCGGGGCAGGACCTGCCCTCGCCCGTGACCGTGCAGATCCCGACCTCCGCGGGATCCATGCGGTGCGACGTCTACCGCCCTGCACCCGCCCTCGCTGGAGAGGCACTGCCGGTCTTCGTCAACTTCCACGGCAGCGGATACGTGATTCGGCATCCGGAGCAGGACGACCACATCTGCCGCCATCTCGCGGCCGAGGCGGGCTGTGTCGTCCTCAACATCGACTACTGGACCGCGCCGCAGCACCGCTTCCCGACCGCGCCCGTCCAGGCGTACGAGGCCTGCGAGTGGGCGGTGAAGCACGGGGCCGAGCACGGCTGGGACGGTGGGCGTCTCGCTGTCGGCGGCCACAGCGCCGGCGGCGCACTGGCGACGGGAGTGTGCCGCACGGCCCGAGAGCGAGGCACCTTCACCCCGCTTCTCCAGATCATCGACTACGCACCACTCGACCTGGCCGCGGACCCAGCCACCAAACGTGCCCGCACCCGACGGCCGATGATCTCGCCGCTGCTGTCCCGC
Organism: Streptomyces sp. NPDC002577; assembly: GCF_053594815.1. Classification (NCBI taxonomy): domain Bacteria; kingdom Bacillati; phylum Actinomycetota; class Actinomycetes; order Kitasatosporales; family Streptomycetaceae; genus Streptomyces; species Streptomyces sp. NPDC002577. The sequence goes on from NZ_JBSFWK010000006.1 coordinate 82,786, forward strand.
ATCTTCACCGGTACCTACGTACCGGACCAGAGCCGCCGCCGCGACCCGCTCGCCTCCCCCGGGCTCGCCACCGACCTGGCGGGCCTGCCACCTGCCCTGGTCATCACCGCCGAGTACGACTCACTACGGGACGAGGGTGACGCGTACGCCGAGGCGTTGGCCGCCGCCGGAGTCCCCGTGGTGCACCGCATGGTGGAGGGCGTCGACCACTTCTTCACCCACAACGGACCGCCCGAGACCGTTCGCGCCACCCTCGACCTGATGGCCGAGCAGCTCCGTGCGGCCTTCTCCGCCCCGGTGTAGCGCTGCTGGGGTGACAGGTCAGCGGCCGACCATGCCCATGTGCATCTCGTTGTAGCGGTCGCCGTACACGCCGAGGCGTGCCGCCGTCGCGTCCAGGTCGGCGACCTCGTCGGAGGACAGGGCGACCTGGGTCGCGCCGGCGTTCTCCTCCAGGCGCGCGACGCGTCGCGTGCCGGGAATCGGGACGATCCACGGCTGCTGCGCAAGCAGCCAGGCCAGGGCGACCTGCCCGAGGCTGGCGCCCTTGGTCTTGGCGAGCGCGGCGACGTGGTCGACCAGCGCCTGGTTGGCGGCCCGGTTCTCCTCGCTGAAGCGGGGGATCGTGGCGCGGACGTCGCCCTCGGCGAACGAGGTCGTGGTGTCGACCGTGCCGGTGAGGAAGCCCTTGCCCAGCGGGCTGAACGGCACGAACCCGATGCCGAGTTCGGCGAGTGTGGGCAGGACCTCGGGCTCCGGATCGCGGGTCCACAGGGAGTACTCGCTCTGCACCGCCGTCACGGGATGGACGGCATGGGCCTTGCGGATCGTGGTCGCCGCGGCCTCGGACAGGCCGAAGTGGCGTACCTTGCCCGCCTGTACGAGTTCGGCGACCGCGCCAGCGACGTCCTCGATGGGGACGTCGGGATCAACGCGGTGCTGGTAGAAGAGGTCGATCGTCTCGCCGCGCAGTCGGCGCACAGAGGCGTCGGCGACACGCCTGATCTGTTCCGGCCGGCTGTCGAGCCCGGTGACCTTCCCGTCTTCGATGCGCCAGCCGAACTTCGTCGCGAGGACGACCTCGTCCCGCACCGGGGCGAGGGCTTCGCCGACGAGTTCTTCGTTGACGTAGGGGCCGTAGACCTCGGCGGTGTCGAAGAAGGTGATGCCGCGGTCGACGGCGGCGCGGAGTACGGCGATCATGTCCTGTCGGTCGCCGGGGTTGGGGCCGTAGCTCTGGGACATGCCCATGCATCCCAGGCCGATGGCGGAGACCTGCAGACCCTGGCCGAGTGTGCGCGTGTGCATCGTGTGTCCTCCCGGAAGCGGTGGTGTGGCAACCGGCGCCGTCGCGCTTTCGTGCGGGGGTGGCTCTTGCACCACTCTGGAACATCCATAACAGAGCCGGGGCGGCCCCGCCTGGTGCCACAGCCGATGAAACCGTGGCTCACCGGTGTGTGGAAGGGCCGCCCGTTACGTGTACTGGCAGGACACCCCTCAACAACGGGGTGTCCTGCGTCGGAACGCGTTCGCCGCCGGAGTGGGAGGAGACTGCGGGGTCACCGACACGCGCTCACAGATAGACCGTCTGCGACTGCTGGTAGGCCGCGAGGCCCTCGGGGCCCAGTTCGCGGCCCAGGCCACTGGCCTTGACTCCACCGAACGGGGCGACAGGGTCGGGCAGGTAGCGGTTGACGCCGATCGTGCCGGTGTGGATCCGGTGGGCGACGGACGCGCCGCGCTCCGGGTCGGACGTCCACACCGTGCCGCCGAGCCCGAATGCGGAGTCGTTGGCGATGCGGACGGCGTCGTCGACGTCGTCGTACGGGATGAGCGACAGCACCGGTCCGAAGATCTCCTCCTGGGCGATCGTGGCGTTGTTGTCGACGTCGGCGAACACGGTCGGCTGCACGAACCACCCCCGCTCCAGGCCGTCGGGGCGTCCGCCGCCGGTCGTCAGACGGGCGCCCTCGCCGCGACCCTTGGCGATGTACGACTCGACGCGCTCGCGCTGGCGGGCGGTGGCCATCGGGCCGATCTGGGTCGCCGGGTCGCTCGCGTCGCCCACGGTCAGGGAGCCGGCGAAGGCGGTGAAGACGTCGACCACCTCGGCGTAGCGGCTGCGCGGAGCGAGGACGCGGGTGCCGACGAAGCAGGTCTGGCCGTTGTTGAGGAGGGTGGAGGCGAACAGACCCTCGCCGATCTCGGCCAGGTTCAGGTCGGCGTCGTCCAGGACGATCGCGGCGGACTTGCCGCCGAGTTCCAGGGTGACCGGGCGCAGCAGGCGGCCGCACACCTCGGCGATGTTCCGCCCGGCGGCGGTCGAGCCGGTGAAGGCCACCTTGTCCACGGCCGGGTGGGAGACGAGATAGGAGCCGACCGCGCGCCCGGCCGGGACGATGTTGACGACACCGGCCGGAACCTCGGCCTCCGCGACCGCCTCGGCCAGCAGGTAGGCGTCCAGCACGGTCTCGGGCGAGGGCTTGATGACCAGGGTGCAGCCGTTGGCCATCGCCGGTGCAATCTTGAACATGGTCAGGGCCTGTGGGAAATTCCACGGCACGATGGCCGCGACGACACCGATTGGCGTCTTGCGGACCTCGATGGAACCGCCGAACAGGCCGTCCCGTGTCTCCGTTACGGCCAACTGGCGTGCCAGTCCCGCGTAATAGCGCAGTACGGCGCTCGGGTAGCCGGCCTCCAGTTGGCGGGCCACGGCGACCGGCATCCCGTCTGGGCACTGACCCGCTCGACGAAAGCGTCGGCTCGCTTGTCGATGGCGTCGGCGAGGCGGTCCATCACCTCGGCACGCCGGGCGGGCTCCCAAGTCGCCCAGCCCGACGGGTCGTCGAAGGCGGCGCGGGCAGCGGCCGCCGAGTTCGCCGAGATCGTCGCGGATCCATTGGCTCCACCGGTCCGTCACGAGCGCGAGCGGCGCGAACTCAGCCGCCTGAAGTCGATCATCGAGGCGCATGAGCGAGGAGCCGCAGACCGATGACCACCTTCCCCTTCGACAACGAGGCGGACCCCGTCCGCCGAGCGATCCTCGCCGCGATGAACCGGCTGTTCGCCGGCACTCCGCAGCGGTCGAACGGGCGGCTTAACGTGTCCCGACTGGCCGTTGAGGCCAACGTCAAACGCTGGCATTTCACTCACCAGCATCCCGACCTCAAAGATCTCTTCCAGGCCAAGACCTCCGAGGAGGAGGCGAAGCGAGCCTCACAGGGTCGGTCTGCGGATGCCTACGAGAAGTTGAAGACGCAGCACATGGCGTTGCAGGCCCACTGCCGGTTCCTGGAGGAACGGCTCCAAATCTATGCGACCGCCCTCAACCTCCTGTCACTGGAGCAGGCTGCTCAGTCCGGACGTGACGCGGCGGCAGCCAAGGTCCGTGTCCTGCCCCGGCAGCCGGAGCACCTTCCGTGATGGGCTGCACGATGGCCTCTCGCGGTGCGATGGAGCAGGCTGCACAGTCAGTTCGGTCTGTGGTGGAACGTGTCCAACGTCATTGACTCGTCCGCACTCGACGAGCTGCGAGATTCCTTGCTGCTCGCCTTTGCGGCACACACCTCGGCCACGGCAGCCCTGCCGAGTACGAGACCGGACTCGCAGCCCAACCATCACGCCAACGGTGTCCGGCAAGGCGGAACAAGCTTCCGGGGGCGGCGCACCGCGCTATGGCTTCGAAGCCGAGGGCGAGGTCACCGACGGCTGGATGGCGGACGCGTTTGAGACGAGGCGCATCCATGCGCAGTGGCGGGCCGAGACTCGCGGCGTCATTCATCTGGAGGCGTCCGGCGTCGCCTCCGGAGGCTGTGGACCGTCAAGCGATGCGCTTGGCCCTCGCAAAATAGGCGCTCAGCTGCCTCTTGTTCACCCGAGCAATGGGGTACGCGGGGCGGGGGTGCTCAAGCCGCCATGACTCACTGAGCGGACTCGTGTCGACAGCGTCGAAGCCGAGTCGTTCGTAGAGATCGGCAACGAACTCAGCCGCTTCACGGTAGTCACTGGCGTAGCCGAGTGCGCGGCGGTTCGGCGAGCCGGCAGGCGCCCCGTCCGTGATGATGGCGAAGTAGTTGAGGTGGCTGAACGCCTTGACGACCTTCGAAGTCGGCAGATGGGCCTGCAGGAGCTCGGAGGTGGTCTTCTCCCCGCGTTCGAGTTCCTCGAATACGCCATCGCGCAGTGGACTGTAGTTGTTCGGGTCGATCACGATCTTGCCTGCGAGCGGCTCGACAGGGATGTCGTAGATCACTCTCCATGGCACCGCGACGACCGCGACGTCCGCGGCTTCACCCGCTTCGACAGCGGTCGCAGCGCGAGCCTTCGGGCCGAGTTTCGCAACCAGCGTCGCGAGCGTTTCGGGCTCACGGGAGTTTGCGATCACGACATCGTGGCCGAGACCTATGACTGCCTGCGCGATAGTGACCCCCATCTCTCCGGCGCCGATGATTCCAAACGTTGTCATGGACTTTCCCTTCGCTGTTCCTGGGCTGCCGGTGCGGTGCGGACCCTCGGGTCGCCGTGCAAGAACTGGTCGGTGTTCGCCTTCCGAGATCTGCAGAATGCGCGACGGCGGCCGGTGGCGAGGACCAGGGCGAGGAGCGTTCGACAGCTCGACGGCAGCCTGGATGCGCCGGCTGGGCGGGGTGAGCTTTCCATAATTTGAGCTAGAGCTCAAGAATGGTGTTAGTGTGTCTCTCATGGCAAGGCCGAAGCAGTTTGATCCGGATGTCGCCGTCGAGCAGGCCATGGAGGTGTTCTGGCAGAAGGGGTATGGCGCGACCACCCCGCGGAACCTGGCGGACGCGCTCGGCATCGGCATGGGTAGCCTCTACAACACGTTCGGGAGCAAGCATGCACTGTTCGAACGGGCGCTGAGTCGCTATGTCGACGGTCGGCTTCGCGTCCTGGCGGAGCTGCTCGAGGGGTCTGCCCCGGTCAGGGAGCGCCTCCGTAAGGCGCTGGAGTTCATGGTCGACGAGGGTGCCCAGGGCTGCATGATGGTCAATACCGCGGGAGAACTCGCGGGAACTGATGAGGCGGCGGTCCGCGTGGTCCGTCGTGACTTCGACCTCGTTGAGGACGTCTTCCGGGCGCTGGTCGAGGAAGGGCAGCGGTCGGGAGAGATCGCTCCCGACCGCGACCCCGCGACCCTGGGGAGCCTGCTCCTGAGTGCCATGGTGGGGTTGCGGCTCCTGGCGCGCATCGAAGACGGACCGGACCGGCTCCACCGGGTGATCGACGCGACGATCGACGCTCTCTGACTCAAACCCCGACAGTCGCAACTGTCGGGGCGCTTCATGGCCTTATTTTGTAGCCGCAGTTCAAGAATCGGAATATCGTGAACCTCAATCTCACCTCCAAGACGGCGGTCGTCACCGGCGCTAGCCGTGGCATCGGACTGGCCACCGTCCGCGCGCTGATCGCCGAGGGCGTCGGCGTCATGGGTGCCGCCCGCACCATCACGCCTGAGCTGAAGGAAACCGGTGCTCTCACGTTCTCGGCGGACCTGAGCACCGCCGAAGGCGTCACCGCCTTGATGGACAGCGCCCTCGCGGAACTGGGCGGCATCGACCTGCTGGTGAACAACGTCGGGGACGTAGGAGACATCGTCGGATTCCTCGACACCGATGACGCCCAGTGGGCCCGCGTCTTCGACCTCAACCTGCTCAGCGCCGTCCGCGCCACCCGGGCCGCGCTGCCCAGCCTGATCGAGCGCCGCGGCGCAATTGTCAACGTCTCATCCACCGGCGCCCGACAGCCAGCCCCTGGCATGGGTGCCTACGGTGCGGCCAAGGCGGCTCTCAACGTGTTCGGGAAGTCTCTGGCCGAAGAGTTCGGCCCCCAGGGTGTGCGTGTCAACACCGTCTCCCCCGGAGTGGTCCGCACCTCGGCCTGGGAGGACGCCGGCAGAGGCGGCGGCCAGCTCGCGGCCGCAGCCGGAGTCGAGCAGGCGGAGTTCCTCCGCCGAATCCCGGAGGCCTTCCACATCACCAGCGGGCGCATCACCGAACCCGAGGAAGTCGCGTCCCTGATCGCGTTCCTCCTCTCCGGCGTCGCCGGAAACATCGTCGGCGCCGACTACGTCATCGACGGCGGCTGAATCAGATCCGTCTGATCACCTGCAGTCCCACAGAGAAAGAGAAGGAGAAAACTGATGTCCCGTGAGATAAGGATCCCCGGGCCGGACCACCCGATCGAGATCACCGAGAACCCCAGTCTCATACGTGTGGTCGCTCGACTTGGAGGAGAGGTCGTCGCCCAGACGACTTCCGCCGTCACGCTGAACGAAGCCGGCTTCCCGCCCGTCCACTACATCCCTCTGGCCGACGTCGACCAGAAGTTCTTGCAGCGAACGGACACCGACACCTACTGCCCCTACAAGGGTGAGGCGTCGTACTACAACCTCGTCACCTCCGCGAGCGTGATCGCGGACGCGGTGTGGTTCTACGAGGAGCCCTACGAGGCCGTGGGGGCGATCGCCGGTCACGTGGCCTTCTACCCCGAGCACGTGCAGATCACTGTCTCCGAGGCCGTAAGCGACTGACGGCCTTGTCCAGGGTGGGAGCGGTTCACGGTGTCACGCCACTCCCACCCCGCACCCCCGAATACCGACTGCTCCGCCCCAATCCGATGAGAGAGGAAAAGACCATGACGACCGAACTGACACTGGAGGAGGCGGAAGCGCATGCACAAGGTGTGTGTTTCAAGACCGGCCCGCCCCGGCGGACCGGTGTGGAGACGGAGTGGCTGGTCCAGGACCGCCACGACCCTGGGCTGCCGATATCCGTCGCCCGGCTGAACGCGGCCCTCGCGCCCGTCGAAGCAGCGGGCGCCTTGCCCGGAGGCAGCAGGCTCACCCGTGAGCCGGGCGGCCAGGTGGAGCTGAGCTCCCCGTCGGCCCTCTCGCTCACCGCGTGCGTCGAGGCGATGGCCACGGACCTGGCCGTGCTGCGCGAGGCCGTCGAACAGGCCGGTCTGACACTGGTCGGCCGGGGCCTCGACCCCTACCGTGAACCGCCTCGCCTGCTGGACCAGCCCCGTTACCGGGCCATGGAGACCTTCTTCGACCGTGAGGGCCCCTGGGGCCGCGTCATGATGCGCCGCACCGCGTCCGTGCAGATCAACCTGGATGCCGGCGACGACTCCCACGGTGTCTCCGGTTACCGCTACCGCTGGGAACTCGCCCACCGTATCGGCCCCGTCTTCGTCGCCGCGTTCGCCAACTCCCCGCTGCAGGACGGCTGGCCCACCGGGTGGCTGTCCACCCGGCAGGATGTCTGGTCCCGGATGGATGCCGGCCGCACTCACCAGCCCCGCTACCACCCCGACCCCCGCGTTGCCTGGGCGCGCTACGCGCTCGACGCGAAGGTGATGTGCATACCGGGTGACGACAACAGCGACTGGTCCGCGCCGCCGGGGCTGACCTTCCGCGACTGGCTGCGCGGCGCACCAGGTCTGCGGCGGCCGACCCTGGCCGACCTGGACTACCACCTCAGCACCCTGTTCCCGCCGGTAAGGCCGCGCGGCTGGCTGGAGCTGCGGATGACGGATGCGCAACGCGGCGACGGCTGGATCGTGCCGACCGTGCTGGCCGCGACCCTCCTGAACGACCCGGCCGCCGCCGATGCCGCCTACGCGGCGACCGAGCCGCTCTGCCCGGACGCACGGCCCGTCCCCTCGGACGACATCTGGCTGCGGGCGGCCCGCACCGGCCTCGCCGACCCGGACCTCGCCAAGGCCGCCCGCGCCTGCTTCGCCGCGGCCGACAGTGCCCTGGCCGGCCCCGGGACCCCGGCGGCCCTGCGGCAGGCGCTGGCCGATTTCGCCGGGCGCTACACAGAGCGCGGCCTGTCCCCAGCCCATGACCAGTTGCACGCGCTCCGCCGCACCTGAACCTCCGAAGAGACATGCCGTGACGAACTCTCACCCTGCCACCAGTACGTCCCGAAACGGGGCCACGTCCGACCCCGACGCGCCTGCTTCCCCGGCCGCCGAGACCTCCGTACGACCGCCCGTGTCCCCGTCTTCCGCTGCCCGCACCGCGCTGGAGGCCGCCCGGCGCCGGACCCTGGCCCTCACCGACCAGCTCACCGACGAGGATCTCACCGCCCAGCACTCCCGGCTGATGTCCCCGCTGGTCTGGGACCTGGCCCACATCGCCAACCAGGAAGACCTGTGGCTGGTCCGCACGGCCGGCCGCCGCCCTGGGCTGCGCCCCGACCTCGACCCGCTCTACGACGCCTTCCAGCACCCCCGGGCCGACCGCCCCGCCCTGCCGCTGCTCGCCCCGGACGCAGCCCGTGACTACCTGGCCGCGGTGCGCGCCGAGGCCTGGGACGTGCTGGCTGCCGTAGACACCTCACCCGGCAGTGCCGATCCGCTGCTCGCCGACGCCTTCGTCTTCGGCCTGCTCGCCCAGCACGAACAGCAGCACGACGAGACGATACTCGCCACCCTCCAGCTGCGTAAGGGCGCCCCCGTCCTGCACGCGACCGCACCGCCCCCGGCACCCGCGGACGCGGCCGGGCTGCCCCGTGAAGTGCTGGTTCCCGGGGGCCCGTTCACCATGGGCACCAGCACCGACCCGTGGGCGCTGGACAACGAACGCCCGCACCACACCGTGGACGTCCCCTCCTTCTGGTTGGACACCGTGCCCGTCACCAACGCCGCCTACCAGGAGTTCGTCGTGGCCGGCGGCTACCGCGATCCCCAGTGGTGGACGCCCGACGGCTGGCTGCACATCCAGGCGACAGGCATTGAGGCGCCGTTGTTCTGGCATCAGGAACGCGGGCATTGGCTGCGGCGCCGGTTCGGCGTCACCGAGGAGGTCCCTGCCGACGAGCCAGTACTGCACGTGAGCTGGTACGAGGCCGACGCGTACGCCCGCTGGGCCGGACGGCGGCTACCGACCGAGGCCGAGTGGGAGAAGGCGGCACGACACGACCCCGCCACCGGCCGCTCCCGCCGCTACCCCTGGGGCGACGCGGAGCCCGGTCCCGAGCACGCCAACCTCGGACAGTGCCACCTCCAGCCGGCGCCGGCCGGCAGCTACCCGGCCGGCGCCGCACCCAGCGGGGCCAGGCAGCTGATCGGCGACGTCTGGGAGTGGACGGCCTCGGACTTCACCCCCTACCCCCTCTTCACCGCCTTCCCCTACGCCGAGTACTCCGAGGTCTTCTTCGGCCCCGAGTACAAGGTGCTGCGCGGCGGTGCCTTCTCCGTCGACCCGGTCGCCGCCCGGGGCACCTTCCGCAACTGGGACTACCCGATCCGGCGGCAGATCTTCGCCGGCTTCCGCACCGCCCGCGACGCGTCTGAGAACGGACGCGCCTGATGTGCCGTCACCTCGCTTACGTGGGACCGCCCGTGCCACTCGCACGGCTGCTCACCGAGCCTGCGCACAGTTTGCACGAGCAGTCCTGGCAGCCGGCCAGACAGCAGCACGGGACGGTCAACGCCGACGGGTTCGGAGTCGGCTGGTACCCAGACGACACGGAAACCGGGGAGGGCGACGCCGGGTTCGCCCAACCCGCCCGTTACCGACGGGCGGTGCCCATCTGGGCCGACGCCAACTTCCCCGAACTGGCCGCGACGATCCGCAGCCACGCCGTCCTGGCCGCCGTCCGCTCCGCCACCGAGGGCACCACCCAGGACGAGTCGGCGGCCGCGCCCTTCCGCGACGGCCGCTGGCTGTTCAGCCACAACGGCGCCGTCCCCGACTGGACCCGCCTGCCCACCGACCTCAGCCCCGCCGAGCTGCTGGCCCTGGACGCCCACAGCGACTCGGCCCTGCTGTGGGCCATGACCGTGCGCCGCCTGCGCCAGGGCGAACCGCCCGCCGGCGCCCTGGCCGCGGTGATCCGCCAGGTCGCCGCGGCCCGGCCCACCGCCCGGCTGAACCTCCTGCTCACGGACGGCCACACGATCGCCGCCACCGCCTGGGGCGACACCCTGTGGTACCGCACCGGACCCGGCACGGTTCTGGTTGCCTCCGAGCCCGACGACACCCCCGGTGAATGGCAGGAAGTCCCCGACCGCTCCCTGCTCCTGGCCGCCAAGGCCGGCGTACGGATCGTCCCCCTGCACACCCCGCACGACCCTGACCCCAAGGAACGACGCCCCATGACCGACGGCAGTTTCACCCTCACCGACCGGCTGCCTGCCGACTACTTCACCACCACGCTCCACGCCGACGTCCGCGACGGTCTGGGCCACGCGCCGCGCACCCTGCCGCCCAAGTGGTTCTACGACAAGCGCGGCAGCGAACTGTTCGAACAGATCACCCGGCTGCCGGAGTACTACCCCACCCGCGCCGAGGAGGAGATCCTCACCCGCCGCGCCCCGGAGATCGCTGAACTCACCCGCGCCGCCACCCTGGTCGAGCTCGGCTCCGGCTCCTCCCGCAAGACCCGGCTGCTGCTCGACGCCCTCACCGCCGCCGGCACCCTGCGCCGCTACGCGCCCCTCGACGTCAACGCCCCCGCCCTGGAAGAGGCAGGCCGCGCCATCCGCCACGACTACCCCGGCCTCACCGTCTCCGCGACCGTAGCCGACTTCGAAACCGACCTGGCTCTGTCCGACGAGCCCGGCCCGCGCCTGCTGGCCTTCCTCGGCAGCACCATCGGCAACTTCGACACGGAACAGCGCGGCGCCTTCTACCGCACTCTGTCCCACGCCCTCAGCAGCGACGACGTCCTGCTGCTCGGCGCCGACCTGGTCAAAGATCCCGAGATCCTCGTCCGCGCCTACGACGACGCGGCTGGCGTCACCGCCGACTTCAACAAGAACGTCCTCCACATCCTCAACCGCGAACTCGGCGCCGACTTCGACCCCGACCTCTTCGACCACATCGCCCTGTGGAACACCGAGCACGAACGCGTCGAGATGCGCCTGCGCTCCCGCACCGCCCACACCGTCGAAATCCCTGACCTCGACCTCACCCTCGACCTCGCCGAAGGGGAAGACCTGCGCACCGAGCTCTCCTGCAAGTTCCGCCGCGACACGCTCACCGCCGAACTCGAAGCAGGCGGTTTCACCGTCCGCCACTGGTGGACCGACCCAGCCGCCCGCTACGCCCTCGTCCTGGCAGTCCCGAACTGACGTTCATCCGGATCGTCACTCACCGCAAGTCAACTTCCCGCAAACGCAGTCCTACTTCATGAGGAGAATCCCATGCCCAAGGCATATGTCATTCTGACCGAGGCGGTCAGGGACCCGGACGGCATGGCCGCCTATGCCCAGGCCTCCGCACCTTCGCTCGCAGAGTCCGGCGCTTCGATCTTGGTGGCCGACACGCAACCGCAGGTTCTCGAAGGCGACTGGCACGGCGACCAGACCATCGTCCTCGAATTCGCCTCGGTGGAGGCAGCCAGGGCCTGGTACGAGTCAGCCGTGTACGAGAAGGCGAAGCCCCTGCGGCAGGCTGCGGCCGACACCAACGCCGTCATCGTGACCGGCTTCGCGGTGCCGTCACAGCCTGAGTGACCGTGCCGCATGCGTGGCGCCGTCGGTGTTCGAGGCGCCGCGCCGTGCCGTCGGAGGTCGGCCAGTCCGGGGACGTTGGTGACGGGCACCCTCGGCTCCACTCTTCTTCACTTTCACCTTTCTGCTCACACCGCTCACGCCCGCGTACAGCTCCCCCAGGTTGTGCTGTGCCGCTGATCATTCCCTGGAGAACCCATGCCTGCATCCGATGCCGACGCGCTGTCCCAGCACTGGCAGGACGTCCTTCCCACCGGCCCCTCCCGCCGCGGCTTCCTCACCCTGGCCGGCGGCGGCGCCCTGGCCGCCCTGCTCGCGGCCTGCGCGCCGAGTGCCGGCGGCGCATCGACAGGGGCGAAAGCTTCGGGCACGGGCCCGGCCAAGCGTGGCGGCACCCTTCGCGTGGGCGCCCCGCCGCCGCCCACCGCCCTCGACCCGGTCACGGCGTACGACGGCACCGCGATCGCCCTCTACCAGCTGGTGGCCGAATACCTGATCTGGCTCGACAAGGACTTCAAGCTGGTTCCCCGGCTCGCCACCAAGTGGACCTCAGACGCGTCCGCCCGGAAGTGGACCTTCACTCTGCGCGAGGGCGTCACCTTCTCCGACGGCACGAAGCTCGATGCCGCCGCGGTGAAGGCCTCCTTCGACCGGCTGCTCGACCCGAAAAGCAACTCGGCGGCCCTGTCCGCCTTCGACACCGTCCTCAGAGCGGGCGGCGTGAGCACTCAGGGCGACTCGACCGTCGTCTTCACCCTTGAACGCCCCTTCTCCGACTTTCCGTACCTGGTCTCGGCCGGAAACTACAACACGGTGATCCTCAAGAAGGACTACGCAGGCGACTTCACCAAACACGGCATCGGCACAGGGCCCTTCACCCTCACGTCGTACGACGTCTCCACCGGCGCCTCCTTCGTCCGCAACCCCACGTACTGGAACACCCCCAAGCCCTATCTCGACGGTGTGGACGTGAAGTTCTACGCCGATGACCAGGCCGATCTCGTCGCCCTGCAATCCGGCGACATCGACGCCCAGTTCCTCAGCCAGCCCGCGCTCGTCGAACCCCTGGGCGACAGCAGGGGCATCGCCGTCGACAAGGTCAAGGGCACCTCAGTCACCGTCCTCACCCTCCGCGTCGACAAGGCACCCTTCAACCGCAAGGAAGTCCGTCAGGCCGTTGCCTACGCCCTCGACCGTCCCGCCGTCCGCCAGGCCGCCGGCAGCGGACTCGGCGACCTCGGCAACGACCACCTGCTCGCGCCACTCTTCCCGGCCGCCCCCACCGATATCCCGCAGCGCGCCATGGACAAGGCGAAGGTCGCCGAGCTCCTGAAGACGGCCGGCCTGGACAGCCTGCGCTTCACCCTCACCTTCGACCCGCCCAACAAGGACTACGCGGTCACCATCCAGAGCCAGCTGAAGGAGGCCGGCATCACCGTCGACCTCGACCTTCGCTCCTCGAGGGAGTTCTACGGCGGCGACCAGGCCACGGACACGCCCTGGCTGTTCACGACCGCCAACCTGGTCAACTGGACGGGCAGAGCCGTGCCCAGCCAGTTCATCATCCCCATGGTCACGAGCAACGGCGTCTGGAACGGCTCCAAATACGCAAACAAGGCCCTCGATGCGGCCGCAGAGGCCTACGACGCTGCCACCAGCGAAGCCGAGCGACGCAAGCAGGCGGAGTCCATTGCCAAGACCTTGCACGAGGACGTGCCGATCGTCATCGCGTACTGGAGCGGCGGGGTCCGCGCCTACAACAGCACCAAGTTCCGGGGTGTCCAGGCCCATCCCAGTCAGTACGTCGACTTCACCACCGTTTCCCAGGCCTGAACCATGACCCGGATCCTGCTGCGGCGCCTCGCCGCCATCCCCCTGACGCTCCTGGGAGTCTCGCTCCTGGTCTTCCTCGCCACCCAGGTGCTGCCCGGTGACGTGGCACGCACTGTGCTGGGCCGCGAAGCCTCCGACACTTCCGTGAGTGCCCTCAACGACCGACTCGGCCTCGACCGGCCCCTCGCCGTGCAGTACGGCAGCTGGCTCGGGCACTTCGTCACCGGCGACTGGGGCACGTCGTACACACTGCACGTGCCCGTGCCCGGGCTGCTGCAGGAGCGGCTGGGGCACTCGCTGTTCCTGGCGGTGTTCGCGTTCATGCTGCTGGTGCCGGTCGCGCTGACGCTCGGCCTGATCGCAGGGCTGTACCACGGCCGGGCCCTGGACCGGACGATCACCTCCACGACCCTGGCGCTGGGCGCCACACCGGAGTTCGTCACCGGGGTGGTCCTCCTGGTGGTGTTCTCGGTGCAACTGCACTGGCTGCCCGCATCGGCGCAGACCCAGCCCGGGGCCGACGGCCTGGGGCAGACTCTGTGGCACCTCCTGCTGCCGGCGATCTCGTTGGTGCTGGTGTGCACCGGATACGTCGCCCGACACGTGCGCGCCAGCACCGTCGCCGTCGTCGAGGGCCCCTACGTGCGTGCGGCGCGGCTGAGGGGTGTCGGCTCCGCCCGGATCGTCGTTCGGCATGTGCTGCGCAATGCCACGGTGCCGGCCACGAGCGCCCTCGGCGTCCAGCTGCAGTACCTGCTCGGCGGCATCGTCGTGGTGGAGCTGCTGTTCAACTACCCCGGTGTCGGAGCCCTGTTGCTGCAATCGGCTCAGGACAAGGATTTGCCGACGCTACAGGCGAGCGCCATGGTGCTGGGAGTCCTGTACATGCTGGTCATGCTGCTTGCCGACGTGGTCCACCGATTGCTGGATCCGCGGATACGCCTCGGAGGTGCGGCTTGAGCACCCCGACGATCGTCTTGCGGCCACTGGGACGAGTGGGACGGCTGCCCGTCGCCTCTGCCCTCGGGGCCACCCTGATCGCGGTGTGGACCGCCGTCGCCCTGTTCTGGCCACACCTGGTGCCCTACGCCCCGGACGTCCAGCGTCCGCAGGACCGTTTCCTGGCTCCGAGCGGAGCCCACTGGCTCGGCACCGACCAGTTCGGCCGTGACGTCTTCTCCCGCATGGTTGCCGGGGCACGCCCCGTCCTGGAAGTGGCGCCGGCCGCGACCGCGCTGGCGGTCCTCGCCGGCACCGTCATCGGGCTGGTCACCGGAGGCGTGGGCGGCTGGCTCGACGACGTAGTGATGCGGATCGTCGACGCGGTGGTCGTCTTCCCCGCCGTCATCGCCGCCATCCTGTTCGCCGCGCTGCTCGGCCGCTCCACGACCGTACTCGTGCTCGTCGTCGCGGCCGCCCTCACGGCGCCGGTCACGCGCAGCGTACGGGCGGCGACCCTGGTCGAGCGGGAGAAGCCCTACGTCGAAGCCGCCCGGCTCCGCGGCGAGCCGCTGTGGTCGCTGCTCGGACGCGAGATCCTGCCCAACGTCCGCCGCACCGTGTACGTCGAGGCCACCGCCCGACTCGGCGACGCCGTGTTCGCCGCAGCCACCCTCTCCTTCCTTGGCCTCGGCCAGCCACCGGGCTCACCGGAATGGGGCGCCGCCGTCGCCGACAACCGCGTGTGGCTGAACAACGCACCCTGGACGGTCCTCGCCCCCGCCCTGGCGATCGTCTCGCTCGTGGTCGGGGTCGCGCTGGTCGCGGACACCTCACGGCGGGCGGCAGGAGGAGAAACACCATGAGTACGCACGAACAGGGACTTGAGGCCGACATGAGTACCGACGAACAGGGGCTCCAGGTCGAGGGGCTGAACACCGCTTACGGCAACGACCAGGTTCTGCACGACGTGTCGTTCACGGTCGCCCCCGGCGAGATCTTCGGCCTGGTCGGTGAGTCGGGCTGCGGAAAGTCGACCCTGGCGTACGCGCTGGCCCGGCACTTCGCACCGGGAGGACGAGTGCTCGGCGGCAGCGTACGACTGGACGGCACCGACGTACTGGCCCTCGGCGGGCGGCGGTTGCGGGAATGGCGGGCGTCACAGCTCGCCTTCGTGCACCAGGACGCGGCAGGCTCGCTGGATCCCACGATGCGCATCGGCAAGCAACTGGCCGAGGTCCTGCGCGGCAGTGGTCTGTCGCGTGCCGAGACCACCGAGCGCGTCGTCGAACTCCTGCGCACGGTGCGGCTGCCCGACCCGGAACAGCTCGCGCACCGCTATCCGCACCAGCTGTCCGGCGGCCAGCAGCAGCGCGTCGTCATCGCCGCAGCCCTCGCCGCACAGCCCCGTCTGCTGATCCTCGACGAGCCGACGACGGGCCTGGACGCCTCCGTCGAGCACGAAGTGCTCGGCCTGCTCAAGGAGTTGCGGGGCCGGCTCAACGCCGCCGTGGTCTTCGTCAGCCACGACCTCGGCCTGATCGGCCGGATGTGCGACCGCGTGGGCGTGCTGTACGCGGGACGCCTCGTCGAGACCGGGCAAGTCGACGAGGTCCTGGCCACCCCAGCCCACCCGTACACCGCGGGCCTGCTGGCGGCCGTACCGGTGCTCGGTGCGACCCGGCACGAGCGCCCGCTGCGGCCCGTACCCGGACGGCTTCCTCTACCGGGCGACACCACGACGGGCTGCGCATTCGCGCCCCGCTGCCCGCTGGCCGAGGACGCCTGCCGGGCAGCCGAACCCGAGCTGAACGCGGAGGCCGTGCCGGGCCGAGCGGTTCGCTGCGTGCACCCGGGCCAGACGGCGGTTAAGCCTCGACCGGCGGCGGGCGACGAACGCCCGAAGGAGACGTCCACCGTCCTCCTCGAAGTCCGTGACCTGGTACGGAGGTTCGGGACCACCGTCGCAGTCGACCACGTCGATCTGACGATCCGCGAGGGCGAAGTCCTGGGACTGGTAGGGGAGTCGGGCAGTGGCAAGACCACCCTCGCGCGGGCCATCGCGGGGCTCGCCCCCGACGGCGAGGGGGAGCTACGCCTACGGGGTGAACCGCTCCCCACGGGCCTGAGGCGACGCGATACCCAAGTACGCCCACGCATCCAGATGGTCTTCCAGAACCCCGACGCCTCCCTCAACCCCAGCCACACCGTACGCACCGTCCTGAAGAGGTCGCTGGCCACCCTCGCAAATCCCGCGGCCACGTCCCTCGAAGCTCTCCTGGACCGCACCCGCATCGACGCGGACCTCCTCGACCGGCCTCCCGCCCAGCTGTCCGGCGGGCAGAAACAGCGTGTCTCGATCGCCCGGAGCTTCGCGGGCCGTCCTGACCTGGTGATCTGCGACGAGCCAGTGTCCGCCCTGGACGTCAGCGTGCAGGCGGCAGTGCTCGAGCTGTTGGCCGATCAGCGGGACCGTACAGGGACGTCGTACCTCTTCATCTCGCACGATCTCGCGGTCGTCGGCCATCTTGCCGACCGGATCGCCGTCATGTACCGCGGCGCGATCGTCGAGGAGGGGCCCGCGGGCGACGTGTTGCGCGGTCCGTCGCATCCGTACACCGCCCTGCTCGTCGAGGCCGCTTCGCGCCCGGTGGCGACGAGTTCGCCACAAGCACCAGAGAACGCCCCGACACGACCGAGTGGCTGTCGCTTCGCCGATCGCTGCGCGCGGCGGATCACCGGTCTGTGCGAGGCAGTGACCCCGCCGCAGCGGGACCTGGGAGCGGGTCATGTCGTGCACTGCCACCTCGACCCCTCTGACCTGCCCGCCGGGATCCCCGCCACCGCCGCGGTGAGGGTGGTGGCCGACCCTATGTGACCCCCTGACCGTCCCGAATACCGGGAACCGCATGCTCACGACCACGAGCACCGCCGTCGAGGAGTTCGCCGACCTGTCGAACGCCCCTGTCATCCAGCGCCGTTGGGCGACCGTGGCCACCGGCGGCCGCATCGGCGGAGTCTTCAGGCACACGCAGAGGCCCACCATCGTCCTCCTTAACGACGCCGGATCCAGCGCCCGGGCCTGGAACGACGTACTGCTGGGCCTGGACCGGCCCGCCATCGCCCTCGACCTGCCCGGACACGGCCGCTCCAGCTGGCGCCGAGTCGTGATCATCTGCGGCGTGGTACGCAGTCGACAGCCCGGGCTGGAGTACCAAGCGTCCTAGATGGTCTCAGCGCGGTGGTGGGCGAAACTCCTTGTTACAACAGCTCTGTTGCTCATGGAGTCACCGCATCACCGACGTTGAACTGCGTTAATGCTGAGATCAGGCTCGCCGTGTTCTGGAACCCACTTGCGGGAGAAGCGCCGGTTTGGACGCCGCAGCCCAGCGGGCCGAGCAGTTCGAGAGGAGCGCCCGGGTTCACCTTCACCACGTTGCCCTCATTGGCCAGGGCGTGGGTGGCGAACGCCGACTGTCCGAAGAAGACGCCGTGTACGTCACCGGACTCCCGGTGCAGGGGTGTGCTGCCGTCGGCGCGCGAGCCCGCGAAGTTGCAGGCGAAGAACTGGTCGCAGTACGCGGGCCGCCCCTGGACACACATGCGGCAGCCGCCGCAGGAGTTGAAGGTCAGGACGACGTGGTCGCCGGGGGAGACGGAGGTGACGCCGACGCCGACCGTTTCCACGACGCCCGCGCCCTCGTGGCCGAGTACGGCAGGAAGCGGAACGGTACCACTGGTCCCGGACGATGAGATCGGTGTGGCACACGCCCGAGCTCACCAACCTCACGACGACCTCTCCTGGCCGTGGGTCGTCCAGGTCGAGAGGCGCGAGGATGAAGGGGGCGCCCTTGGCCTCGTTCAGCGCGGCTGTGATGTGCATGGTGCGGCTCCTTTGCCGTGAGTCCCTGATTGGCAAGGTAGGGCCGCACACACGTGGCGAACTGTTCAATTCCTGGACACCCGGAGGGGCGGCCGCTCCTGAAGCAGATTGAATCCGAGGGCCGCCGCCGAGTCTCTTCGCTCGTCGTTCGTGCACGAAAAGTTCGTGTGCGGTGATATCTCTGGCAGAATCGGGCCACACCCCGCTCATCTCAGGGAGTCAGCCATCACCGAGCAGGACCCATCGCAATCGTTGCTGGAGTCGCCGCTCCACCTGCTCCGGCGTGCGCTGCAGAGCTACGCCGCACAGTGGAACAGTGTCGTGGGCGATGTCACGCCGCCGCAGTACGCGGTGCTGCTCACCATCCACGAGCGGCCCGGCATCGACCAGTCCCGGCTCGGTGAGATCACCGGAATCGACTTCGCGACGCTGGCCCCCCTGGTGCACCGGCTGGAGCAGCGCGGAGTGCTGGCTCGCCGGGTCGATCCCGCCAACCGTCGTCGCAAGCTGCTCACCCTCACCGACGAGGGCGTGCGGTCCGTGGAACGGATCCGGCCGCTGAGTGAATCCGTCGACGAGCACGTCCTCGGCGGGATTCCGGCCGACATGCGCGCCGCGTTCATCGAGGCCCTGCAGAGGATCGGCGCCAAGGAGCGGCCCGGCTCGTGAGGGGCCGACAGCCCCTGCCTCAACAGCCTCTGTGATCGTTACGGCAACGGCCACACGCGAAGGACACTCCATGAGCACCACCAGCACCGGCATCCGGGCCGCCCCTTCGGCGACATCGAGGACCGTGAGGTACTGCAGGTGCCCGCCGAGACCGAGCATCGTGATGACCCTGTCCAACGCGTCCTTCCCGGCGACCCGGCCGGGCGGACCATGACCGCCCGGCCGCTTCGCGTGCTCGTCCCGGCACTCTTCGCTGCCGATCCGCACTGCCGCCGTCTCGTCGCGGCCCCGGACGAGGACGACATGGTCACGCAGACGGTCCTTGAGGCGGGAGGCTTCCTGCAGGTCGCCGAAGTGGATCTGCCCGACGGCAGCGTGATGCTGTTCGCGGTGAAGCGACCCGAGGTCGCCTGTCTCTCCACCGCTCTGGACGACATGCCCCACTGACGTGGCCGTGGCGACATCGGCAAGGGGTGCCCCGGGCCGCGTCACACGGTGATCCGAAGTACACGTATACGGCTGTACAGCGTCGTCCGGCTGATGCCCAGCCGCTTGGCGGCGTGCACCTTGTTGCCGTGGCACTCGCGCAGAGCGGCGACGATCGCGTCGTGCTCCGCCCGCTCCAGCGGTGTCATGACGCGCAGGCGGGGACTGGTCCGGTAGTCCGCGGGCAGGTCGTGGGGCGTGACATCGCCGGCCGACCGGCTGTCGACGACCGCTCGTACGACCGTGTGCAGCTCTCGCAGGTTGCCGGGCCACGGGTGGCCGGCCAGCACGCCCAGCGCGGCGGACGTGAAGCGCAACCGATTGTCGGCGCCCAGGTCGCGGAGCATCGCCCGTACCAGCTCAGGCAGCTCCGCGGAGCGGTCCCGCAGCCGAGGCAGGTCGATCCGGGTAGGGCAGCCCGAGGCCAGCACGGCATGGTGTCCGGTGAGTTCGGTGGCCGGGGCACCGGTCAGGACGATCCACGGATCGCACCGGTCCATGAGCCGCCGCAGGCGAACGCAGCAGGCCTCGGGCAACAGGTGGACGTCCTCGACCACCAGCACCCTCGCCCCGCCGTCCGCGGCTTTCTCCAGGGCGGACAGCCACGTTTCTTCCCCTCGGGCGGCCACGTCCGACGCGTCGAGGGTCACGACGCCGGCCGGGTCACCACCGGTGAGCGACCGCGCTGTCGTCGAGCGCCCGGTGCCGGGCGGCCCGCCCACATACGTCGGCTTCCCCGGCACGGCATCCCAGAGGGTGCGGACGGCCCGGAGACCCGCCGAGGCACGGCGGCCCGTTCCTCCTGATCCGGGAACTCGAACAGCACACCGTCCGCGCCGGGGCTGACGACCCGGATCCGGACGGACACGACTTGCCCCGACGACAGCTCCACCGAGCGGACAGGACAGGGCTCACCGGGTCCGCCGGCGCGGCGTTCGAAACCGCTCGCCAGCTCCCGCAGCCGCCGGTGGTCGGTCGGGTCGAGCAGTTCGGTGGCCGCGGGGTTCGCCAGCACCACGCCTTCGCCGATCACCAGCACCGGCCGGCTCCGACGAGCCGCCGCCTGGAACGCGGACAGCATCCGCTGCTCCGTGCGGCGAGCCGTACGCAGCAGATTCTCCTCGATGTCCCGTGCCGCCCGGGCGATGAAGGGACCGAGCAGGGGAGAGTCGTCGCGGGCCAGACACGTGATGTCGAGGACGCCTTCGAGCCGGTGGGTCACCGGGTGGATGACGGGTT
This sequence comes from Streptomyces sp. NPDC002577, assembly GCF_053594815.1. Lineage (NCBI taxonomy): Bacteria > Bacillati > Actinomycetota > Actinomycetes > Kitasatosporales > Streptomycetaceae > Streptomyces > Streptomyces sp. NPDC002577. The sequence continues at coordinate 103,322 of NZ_JBSFWK010000006.1, forward strand.
GCCCGTAGCAGCTCAACTGCTTGAACGGCTCCAATAGTGCTCCTCGCCGTGTACGGCGAAGCCCTGCCGCAGTTCGTGTGCCGTGGCGATCGCGTTCGTTCCCGTCGTCTCCTCCAGGAACACCCCGCCCGGCACCCCGCCCAGCCCTTCGAGCCGCTTGCGCAGGGTCCCGGCTCCGACGGGGACGTTCACGATCCGCGCGTCCCGGTCGGCGAGCAGGACGCAGAAGCCCATGTCACCGAGTTGCTCGGCGACCTCGGCGAGCACGGGTTCGGCATCCACCACAAGACGGCTGCGCCGATCGGCCGCTTCCGGGTGCACGGGGATGTCCGACGCCGAAGTGGTGAGCCCGCTCATCGCGGAGCGCCGCCAGGACAGTGCGATCTCCGGCCGCATACCCGTGTCAGCCGGGTCCACGGCAACGTCGTCCGACGCACCTACCGCACTTTCTGCACCCGAGCGGCTCGGTCCGGATGCGGGCAGGACAGAGAGCCGACTGGCACTCGGGGATCGGGGCTCGGCATCCGCCGCGGGCCATGCGGAAAGGGAGTTCGTGGCCGCTGTCGGCTGCAACATCGACTGCCCTCACTCTCTTGCCGGCCGTTCCCGGGCGGGATCCCCGGTCACGCCACGGGCAGCATGGTCCTCCGCCGGTACCCGGCCCACCAGGCATGTGTGCTGCACCGTGGCACGCGGGCTGGGGCGCGATACCGCTGCCAGGAGGTGGTGGTGCGCACCCTGGAAGAGGTTCCCGACGGGGCGACGCACTGGTCGAAGCGGGAGCTGGCGAAGCGGGTGGGGATCTCGCCTACGAGCGTGCTGCGGATCTGGCGGGCGTTCGGGCTGCAGCCGTGGCGGACCGAGGACTTCAAGAAGCCGCAGATCCAGGCACTGGAGCGGACCGCGCCGGTACTGCCCATGATCCCGGGCACCCCCGAGCGGCGCAGCTTCGACTACCTCCGGTACGGCACCGTCGATCTGTTCGCCGCGCTGAACACCGCGACCGGCAAGGTGATCGGGAAGCTGTCCGCGCAGCACCGGGCGGTCGACTTCCGGGACTTCCTCGACGAGATCGACCGCCAGACCGAGCCCGGCCTGGCGGTCCCCGTGATGTGCTCCCTCAACGAGCTGAAGACCGCCCTTGAGGACTGGATCAAGCCCTGGAACAACCATGCCCGGCCGTTCAAGTGGACCATGACCGCCGACCAGATCATCGATCGCATCTGCCGCTACTGCGACAGGGTCTCCGGACCGGGACGCTAGGCCGCCCGGAGCCGCTCTGCCGCAGGGTTGAGTGGTTGTTCGGCCCAGATGGTTTTGCCGTTTTGGCCGTAGCGGCTGCCCCAGCGGGTGGTGAGCTGGGCGACCAGGAACAGTCCGCGACCTCCTTCGTCGGTGGTTTGGGCCCGGCGTAGGCGGGGCTGGGTGTTGCTGGGGTCGGTGACCTCGCAGACCAGCACGTTCTCGCGGATGAGCCGGAGGCCGATCGGGCCGCCGGCGTAGCGGATGGCGTTGGTGACCAGCTCGCTGACGACCAGTTCGGTGGTGAAGGCGAGGTCGTCGAGTTCCCAGGCGGTCAGTTGGCGGGTGGTGGCCTCGCGTGCTTCGGCCACGACGGCCGGGTCCGCGGCGTACTCCCAGCTGGCGGTGGACTCCGCCGGGACGGCCCTGGTGCGGGCGAGCAGCAGGGCGATGTCGTCGCGGGGCGGGTGGTCGCCGAGCCCGGCGAGAAGCGCGCGCCCGATGTCATCCACGGCGCGGTCGCGGCCGGACAGTGCCGCGAGGTTCTCCGTCAGCCGTCGCGTGCCGGCGTCGAGGTCGTGGTCGTCGCCTTCGACGAGCCCGTCGGTGTACAGGGCGAGGACGCTCCCGGGCTCCAGGTCGATGGTGGTGGTCTCGAACGGCATGCCGCCGACGCCGAGGGGCGGTCCGGGGGAGATCTCGAGGAGCCGGGTGGTGCCGTCGGGCCGGACCAGCACGGGCGGTGGGTTGCCGGCGCTGGCCAGGGTGCAGCGGCGGGTGATGGGGTCATATACGGCGTACAGGCAGGTGGCGCCGACGGCGTCCTGGTGGCCGCGGGGCGCCTCAGCCGCGAGGCGCTGCACGAGGTCGTCGAGGTGGGTGAGGAGTTCGGTGGGGTCGAGCTCCAGATCGGCGAGGGTCTGGACGGCGGTGCGCAGCCGGCCCATGGTGGCGGTGGCGTGCAGGCCGTGGCCGACGACGTCCCCGACGACCAGCGCCGTGCGCAGCGAGGGCAGGGCGATCACGTCGAACCAGTCGCCGCTGATCTCGGCTCCGCCGCCGGCAGGAAGGTAGAAGCCCGCTGTCCCGACTGTCGGGGTCTCGGTCAGGGCCGGCGGGAGGAGGCGCTGCTGCAGGGCGACGGCCGCTCGATGCTCGCGGGTGTAGCGGCGGGCGTTGTCCACGCTCAGCGCGGCCCTGGAAGCGATCTCGGTCAGCAGTTCCGCGTCGCCCTCGTCGAAGGGCTCTTGCTGCTCGGTGCGCCAGACCGTGACGACGCCGAGCACCAGACCGCGCGCGAACAACGGTGCCGCCATCCCTGAACGCCCGCCCTCAGGAACCAGCAGCTTGACCAGTTGCGGGTCGCCGAACACGGCGATCGCCTCACGGTCGATCACCTTGGCCTTGCCGTGCTGAAGGCCGCGGAGGTGGGGGATGTCCGGTAGCAGGGGAACCGTCGCGCCGCGCTCAAGGAGACCGGAGGGCCATGCACCGGTGGCCGAGGACACGGCGGCCCGGCGCCAGTGCTGTCTTCCGCCGCCGAGTACCTTCGGGGGTTCGTCACCGTCGAACACCGCTTCGGCGAGCTCGACCCATGCCAGGTCCCCGAGAGCGGGCACGAGAACGTCCGCCAGGTCCTGCGCAGTGGTCACCGCGTCCAGTGTGGTGCCGATACGCGTACCGGCCTCGGTCAGCAGCGCCAGTCGCTGTTGGGCCCTATAGCCGTCGGTGATGTCGACGTACGTCTGGCACATCCCGAGAACCCGGTCGTGGGGGTCGGTCAGCCGGAAGGAGGCCCCCGACCAGGCGCGCTCACGCTCGGGATCCGATGGAATACGGCCGCGCATGTGGAAGTCCACCACCGGCTCGCCGGTGTCCCGCACATGGCGCAGGACCTGTTCGATCGTCCGGAAGTCGACCTCTGGTGTGTCATCGACGATGCGCCTGCCGATGAGCCGCTCGGCGGGAACGCCGACCGCGCGCTCGGTCGCGGCGTTCACCCATCGGTACCGCAGCTCGGTGTCCATGACGGTGATGGCCATCGGGGACTGGCTGAACAGCGCCTCCAGGATCGCGTGATCGATCTCCTCCCGCTCCACCTGGCGGGCGTCGGCGGCTGTGACTGACCAGCCGGCCAGGTCCTCCCTGCCGAGCACCGGGCGGATGCGCAGCGCGACCCGCAGCTCATGCCCGTCGCGGTGTCTCAAGGTCAGTACGCCGTCCCAGCCCTGCCCGCCTGTCCGCCCCTCGCCGGCGGCGAGCGCCGCTTCCTGGTACTCCCGGGTGGTCAGCAGATTGACTGCGGGCGTTCCACAGACCACCTCCGCCGTATATCCGAGAAGCGCTTCTGCCTGCGGGCTCCACAGGGCGATCCTGCCTGTGCCTTCCACGAAGGCGGTGGCCGTTTCCGATCCTCGCAGCGGGTCTCGTGATCCTGCGCTGCGGCGCCCGGAAGTCTTAGGCACGCTCATCGGCCCCAGCCCATCGCCGGCCTCTGCCCTGTCTCCATGACCGGGCCTTTGCCCTGTCCCCATGATAAAGACGCGGGGCGGCGCCGTACCTCGGAGCGCCTGCTACCCGCACTCCTGGCCGACCTCATGCGCACCTGAAGCGGTGGCCCCTCCCGCGGTGGAACCTTCCCCGCAGGCGACAGCGCGGCCGGTAGCGGAAGCCGGTCGCGCCCCCGGCCCCGATGATGAGCCCGAGCAGCGGCGGGGCGAGCATCGAGCCGAGGCGGCCGAAGCCCGGCGTCCAGCCCATCGCCGTGGCGCGGTCGTCGAGTGCCCGGTCGTGTTCGAGGAACGTCACCTCGATGCCGGGGGCGAAGTCGATCAGGCCCGAGCCATCTTCGCCACGGCCGCCCCCGCCCGGAGAGCGGCAACGGGATCAGCCGCCTCGTCCAGCTCGATGAGTACGATGCCGGCGCCGGGAGTGAGGGACATCGCGTCGGCCCATCCTCGCCAGTCCACGATGCCCGTGCCCAGTTCGGTCATGTAGGGCTGCTGCTGAGCGAAGACCGTTTCGTCGATGGTGAGTTCGACGTCGATGGGTTTGATCGCGTCCTTCCAGTGCGCGAGTGCGATGCGCTGGGAGTGGCGACGCGCGACGGCGACGGGGTCACCTCCCCCGAGTGCGATGTGGCACGAGTCGGGACACAGCCACACGTAGCGCGGATCGGTCAGAGCCATGAACAGGTCGATGTCCCTCTCGTACCAGAGCGTGCTGTTGGACTCCGTGTGGAAGGCGAGCTTCACACCGTGCTGTGCGACGGCCTCCCCGACCACGTGGGCGATCTCAGCCATCCGGGTCATGTACGCGGCGTCGACGAAGAAGGGCGGGCGCGTCCCGAACGTCGTACGCATGGGCAGTCCGGCGACGAGGAGTTCCGCTCCCACGTCGGCGAGGAAGGCTGCGCGTCGCTCGGCGTCGGCGACGATCTCGGGCAGGTTCTCGCTGTCCCGCCAGTCGGGGCATTCGCTGGCTGCGATGAAGGCGCTCACGACGGACAGGCCTCGGGCCTCCAGTTCGCGGCGGAACGACGGTACGTTGCCGAAGGCTCGCAGGACCGAGTCGATGTCGCCCGGCGGGAAGGTCAGCTCGATGCCGGTGACACCGGCCTCGGCCAGCGCGTCCATCACCCGCTCCCAGAAACTCCCAGGGTTCCTGACGGCCCAGGTGCGAAAGGCGTCGGCGGACTCGAGTCCCCAGAAATCCGGGTGGTAGAAGGTCACGATGTCGGTTGCGAAACGTGGTGCCACGAGGTCTGTCTCCGGGCGGATCCGTGGTGTCATTCGGCACCTCCGCGGGCGTTGTAGACGACGACGCCGTCGGCGTCGACGGCGTCTCGGTAGCTGCGGAACACGGCGAGCGCCTCGTCTCGGAGCACGTCCCGCGTGACCTTGATGCCGCGTGCTTCGAACTGCTCGGCCCAGTCCGTGCCGAGCGGGCCCTCGTCGAACGTGGTGATCTCCTCGAGTTCCGGGCCTTCGCCGGCGACCACGAGGCCGCGCACCCCGGACCACATCGCCGCGCCGTAGCACTGGATGCACGGACGCCAGTTCACGACCAGCTCGTGCGCCGGCATCCCGTCGCCGCCGAGGTCCCAACCGCCGGTCGCCGTCTGCGCCAGTCCGAGCGCGACGACCTCGGCATGCGCGCTCGAGACACCAGAGCCGAGCACGACGTTCACGCCGACCGAGACGATCCGGCCGGTGTCCTGCTCGGCGACGAGTGCCGCGAACGGGCCGCCGTTGCCCTCGCGCCAGTTGCGGTCGGCGAGGTGGTGCACGAGGCGCATCCGGTCGTCGCGGTCGGGGATGACGGCGGGCACGGCGGCCAGTTCGTCGTCGATCCACGCCGGCAGCGCCACGCGGTATTCCTTCGCGATGTCGATCATTATCGGGCTTCCTCTCACTGTGCGGTGAGCACGGCGCTTCGTTCGGCGACGGCGCGGGCGGTCCGTACGGCGGTCACCGCGCCGGTCAGGGTGACGTTGGCGGCCATTGCGGTGGGGATCACGCCGTTGCCGGCGACGTACAGGTTGTCGAAGCCCCACACCCGACCGTCCGGGTCGCACACGCTGGTGCCGTCGTCGGCGACGCCGGCCCGGACGGTGCCGGTCTGGTGCAGCGACGAGCCGGGCGGGAGCAGCGCACGTTCGGTCGCGGGATCGAACGAGCCGAATTCCTCGGCGATCGACCGGACCTCGTCGAGTGCCCGGCGGATCAGCGCGCGGTCGGCGTCGGAGTAGCCGAACTCGACGCTGATCCGCGGCATTCCGGCGAGGTCGGTCTCGGTCTCCGAGAACACGAGCCGGTTCTCGGGGCGTGACTCGACGGGGGCGTACAGCGAGAGGCCCACGGAGTGCGCCAGGGGGCGGCCGTCTTCGTCCACGTACGTTCGGTTCATGATCTGACCGTGGAACGGCTGTGCCGCTCCGTTCTGGGGCAGCCAGAGCGAATCCGTGCTGAACTCGCCGGCGTGCGGCAGGGGCAGGGCGTCGAGGTCGATGCCGAACCGGTCGAGGTCGAGCAGCACCCGGGCGGTGATGAACGCGTGCTCGTTGAGGTAGCGGCCCAGCGCCTTCGGCCGGATGCCCGAGGCGAAGAGCAGTTGCGGGGTGCGCAGCGCATCGGCGCACACCACCACGGCGTCCGCGAGGAGTTCCGACTCGGCGCCGTCGGCGATGCGACGCAGCCGGGCGCCGGCGACTTGGCCGCCCGAGACGATGAGCGACGTCGCGAGCGTACCGGTCACCAGGGTGAAGGCCGGGTCCCCGCCCGTCGCGATCGCAGGGAAGATCGTCCCCGGAGCCGTGCGCGGCATGGGACCCGATGCCATCGCAGTGACGGCCATAGGCATCGGCTGCGGTCGCCGATCGTCCGGTCCGATGCCGTCGAAGCGTCGGCGCAGTACATCGAGCACCATCCGGCCGGCCTCGGTCGGACCGATCGCGGAGGGCGTGACCGCGAGCACCCGGCACGCGGTGTCCAGGTCCTCCGCCCAGCGGGCCGGGTCGCCGAAGTCGAACACCTCGTGTCCGGCGGGCCAGGGCGTCGCGGCGGTCCAGTGCACGCCCATGCCACCCGCGTTCCACGCGAGCGCTGTCGCGGGCATCGCCTCGGCGTCCTCGTCGAAGGCGAGTGCGTGGTACATGCCGGGCGGGAGATCGGTGAGGCGGTCCGCTACCTCGCGCACCACCTCGGCGCCCGTGTACATGCCCTGGACGCCGGTGACGACCTGTTCGTTGTAGCGCGACCAGAGGACCGGGTCGTCGACGTCGTGCAGGTGCAGGCCGGGGGCCTCGCCGATCGCGTTGCCGCCGTCGACCATGGTGATGCGCAGTGCCGGATCGGTGTCTCGCAGCAGTCGGGCCACGACGGATCCCATGATGCCGCTGCCGACGATGAGGACGTCGGTGCGGGTGGTGTCGGTCACAGTGAGACTCCAGTCTGTGCCACGGGTGCTGAGGGGGAGGCGTGAGTGCCCGTGGGAGGTCACGCGCTCGGGACGAGTGGGCCGAACAACTCGGTGTCCATGCGGTCGAGTGCCAACTTGACGGCGCCGATGAGCGCGGCGTCTCGGCCCAGGCCGGTGGCGCGCAGCTCGATCGCAGGTGTGCGCGCGTCGCGCATCGCCTCACGCACCCGGGGCAGCAGCACATCGGCCGCGTCCTCCAGACCGCCGCCAAGCACGATGAGCGACGGTGCGACCGTCCACGACAAGGTCGTCAGGATCGACGCGATGTTCTCCACGAATTCGTCGACCTCGGCGAGCGCGGTCGCATCGCCGGCCCGGGCCACGTCGAAGCGGTCGCGCGCAATCCTGCGTTGGGCCGGTTCCGGTGAGGTGAGCCACGCCACTGGGCGGTCCTCGACCGAGCCGGTCGGTATCGACACCGCCTCGACGATCTCACCCGCGGCGCCGTCGAGACCGCGGTGCACGGCCCCGCGTATGAGGATGCCGAGACCGGTCCGGTTCCCTAGCACCGCCCATACGACGTTGTCGTGGTCACCGGCCATCCCTCGCCAACGCTCCGCGAGCGCACCGAGGTTGGTGTCGTTGTCCGCGAACCAGGGCACCCGGATGCGTCGCGTGAGTTCTTCGGGCAGGTTCACACCTTCCCACCGCGTCGTGTGCACCAGGCGCCGCACGACTCCGTCGTCGTCGATCGCACCACCGCCTGCGACCGCGCCGGCGCGAAGACGGTCTGCCGACCCGCCCGCGTCGTGGAGCGCCTCCAGCACCAGCGCCGCCACGTCGTCGAGCGTGACCTGCGGATCCTGGTAGGCGCGCAGCGGCCGGTGAGCCCGGCCGAGAATGCGGCCGCGTACATCGGCGACGACCGCGGAGACGTCCGAGGTGGTGATGTGCGCGGCGGCCAGCAGCGCGTGTTCGGCGCGCAGTTCGTAGCGGCGGGCCGGGCGCCCGGCACAGCCGCTCGTCGGCACGCGGTCCAGCTCGGTCACCCAGCCCGCCTCGACGAGCGAGTCCAGGATGAGTTCGATGGTGCGGCGGGAAAGGCCGGTCTGCTCGGCGAGGGTGGTCAGCTTCATCGGCCCGGCCGACACCGCCAACGCGCGAAGGATGACCGAGGTGTTGACTCGTCGGACGGCGCTCTGGTTCATCCCGGACATCAGCACGCCTCCGCCACCTCGGACACCGCCCGTACCACGGGATCGAACACGCCCGTGGTGTCAGCCACGAGCGCTGATCCGGGCCGACCGTATTCGCGAGCCGGATCGCCGAGCGTCCCGGTCGCCCTCGCCCAGGCCGGCTCCTGGCCATGGACGAAGCCGACCAGATCGGCGTGCATCAACGTGGCCAGTTCCGCGGGCGGGTTCGGTCCGAGCGCCTCGGTGACGCCCGGTGCGTCGAGTACGTCGAAGAAGAACGGGACGTCGATGCAGTGCGTGGCGCCGCCGAGCACGGGCGATGCCCATTCGAAGGAATACAGCCAGGTGCCGGCGATGGCGTCGCGACGGGAGTGCGCCGCGCGCGGGCAGGCGGCGCGGAACAGGGTGTCTGTCACACGGGTACCTGCCGCGCGGGCGGCGGCGAGTTCGGCGGTGCTGAAGGGGCTCGGGTGAGGGTGCCCGGGCATGGCATCGCCGTCGAACTCGTCGCCCGTCGCGCCGAGCAGCACGGGCACGCCGTGCCCATGCACGCTGAGTCCGTCGGCGATGGGCACCGGCAGTATGTCGTCGCCGACGAACGGGCCGAGCACGAGCGTGTCGTCGCCCCGCTCGCTCCGCAGATCGAGGACACCCTGCTGGATGTGCTCCACGGTGCAACTGCCGAATCCGGCGCGCGTCGGCGGCACGCCGAGCCTGTCCCCGAGCCGTCCCAGGAAGTGGCGTGCCGCGTCTCCGCCTACTGCGAACGTGCCACCGGACAGGCTGACCGCGCGGTGGAAGCGGCCGCTGCCGGCGGGCGACGAGAGCAGCGCGAGCACCGCTGCGCCCCCGGCCGACTGGCCGGCGACGGTGACCCGGTCCGGATCACCGCCGAAAGCGGCGATGTTCTCCTGTACCCAGTCGAGGGCGAGCAGCAGGTCACGCAACCCGAGGTTCGCGGGGACGTCGTCCAGTACGGCGAATCCGTCGACGCCCAGTCGGTAGCCGACGGTGACGCAGACGACGCCGTCGCGGGCGAAGGCGCGGCCGTCGTACCACGGACTGGCCGGGCTCCCCGCGAGGAAGGCGCCGCCGTGGATCCACACCATGACCGGGAAGGGCCCGCGGTCGTCGTCCGCTGCCGGAGCGACGATGCCGAGGTTCAGCACGTCGTCGCCCGGCACCGACGGCTCCGGCACGGTGGTCGTGGCGAACAGCGGCACGGCTTGCGGGGTGGCACCGTGGCGTGACGCGTCGAACGGCTCCGTGAGCCGGCCACGGGGGACCGGTGCGGCGAACCGCCGTGCACCGGTGGGCGCTTCGGCGAACGGGATGCCGAGGAAGCGCCGTACCCGGCCGGTGCGACGGCCGATGATCGTGCCCGCGGGAGCGTGCACGGTGACGGGCTCGCTGGGAGCGTCGAGTGAGTCCATCCGGTACGTCATCGGGGTCACCGCATTCCCGTTCCGGCGATTCCCTGCACGAAGTAGCGCTGCAGGCACAGGAAGAGGACCAGCACCGGCAGCATCACGACGATCGCACCGGCGAGCATCAGGCCGTAGTCGGTGACGTGCGCCGCCGCCTGGCTGGTGGCGGCGAGGCCCACCGGCAGCGTGTAACTGGACATGCTCTGCGCGACGATGAGCGGCCAGATGAAGTTGTTCCACGAGGTGAGGAACGACATGATCGTGATCGTCGCGACCGCGGGGCCGGCCAGCGGGAGGAAGATCCGGAAGAAGATCCGGAACTCGCTCGCGCCGTCGATCCGGGCCGCCTCGAGCAGTTCGTCGGGGATCGACAATGCGTACTGCCGCATGATGAAGACCGACATCGGCATCGCCAGGCCGGGCAGTGCGATACCGGCGAGGGTGTCCGCCAGACCCATGTCGACAGTGATCACGAACTGCGTGACGAACACCGTGGTGAACGGCACCATCATCGCCGCCATGACCGCGCCGAACGCGATCCGCTTGCCAGCGAAGTCGAACTTCGCGAGCGCGTAGCCGGCGGCCGATGCCGCCACGATGTTGCCGACGACCACGATGGCCGCGACCACGATGCTGTTGACCATGAACTGGCCGAAACCTTCGGTTCTGAACAACCGCACGAAGTTGTCGAAGGTGACGTCATGCGGGAGCCAGGCACCGGGGTCGGAGCGGATCTCGGCGAGACTGCGCAGCGAGCCGCTGATCACCCAGAGGAACGGAAGCGTCGTGAGCAGCGCGCACAGAACCAGCGCGCCGTACAACAGGGGCCGGGCGACGGACCGGTGGTGCACAGCGATCCGGTCGGTAGTCATGTCAGCGTTCTCCAACGCGGCGACGGCGGTCATGCGCGGGGCCTGAGCAGTCGGAACTGGACGAGACTCACCAGGGCGACGAGCACGAGCATCACGAAGGACGCGGCCGAGGACACCCCGAACTCGCCGGACCCGAACTGGTGATACGTGTACAGCGCCACCGATTCGGTGGAGCCCAGCGGGCCGCCGTTCGTGAGCAGGTACGGCTCGTCGAACACCTGGAGGTAGAAGACGGTCAGCAGTACCGACACCATGAGGGTGGTGGGCAGCAGCAGCGGCAGGGTGATGTGCCTCAGCTGCCGCCACCGGCCGGCGCCGTCGAGGGCCGCGGCCTCGTACACGTCCTCCGGAATCGCCTGCAGACCCGCGAGGAACAGCACCATCGCGGTGCCGAAGTTGCGCCAGACGCCGAGCAGGATGACCACGGGCATGGCCAGGTTCGGGTCGTCCAGCCAGTTCGGCCCGGCGAAGCCGACGGCGCCGAGCACCTTGTTGACGGTGCCGTTCTCGTTGAAGGCGTACTGCCAGATCAGTGCGACCGCCACGATGTTCGTGACGACCGGTGCGAAGAAGACGGTGCGGAACACGCCGCGCAGGTGCCGGATGCCGGAGTTCAGCGCGACGGCCAGCGCGAAGCCGATCCCCATGGTCAGCGGCACACCGACGGCCACGAAGAGGCCGGTGTTCAGGATGTCCCGCAGGAAGCTCTCGTCCTGGAACAGACGGAGATAGTTCTCGAGCCCGGTGAAGTCGACCGCGAGCGGATGACGCAGATCCGCGCCCCGCAGGTCGGTGAGGCTGAACCCGAGCGCGGCGACAGTGGGGATCGCCGTGTAGAGCAGGAACACGAGGGTGAACGGCGCGAGGAACAGCCAGGCGACCGCCGTTCGACGGGAGCCCCGGGAGCGACGCGGGCGGGCCGCCCCCGGCCCCCCCGGACGACCCTTGCGCGGCGTCACCGGGATGAGGGTGGTGGTCATCCGCGGATCACTTCGCGCCCGTGCCGAGGCTCTCGGCGTACGACTGGACGTTCGAGGCGGCCTTTGCGGCGGTCTCCGTGCCCTTGGCCACGGCCTCCATCTCCTTGCCCAGCCGGGTCGCGACCTGCTGCCAGGTGCTCACCTGAGGGAACGCCCGGGTGTTCTTCAGCTGCGTCAAGAAGGCATCCAGCAGCGGCTGGTCCGCGATGGCGGGGTCGTCCCAGGCGGAGATGACCGCCGGCAGCGAGCTGTACGCCTTGTACTGCGAGACCTGGGTGCTCGGCTTCGAGATGTACCGGACGAGCTTCCACGACGCGTCCGCGTTGCCGCTGCCGGCGAGCACACCCCAGCTGCCTCCAGCGGAGAAGGAGACGCTGCCCGAGGCCCCGGCCGGCAGCGGTGCGGTGGCGACGTGGGACGCCGTCCAGCCCTCCTTCTTCGCAGCAGCGTCGAGCTGACCGACGACCCACGGGCCCGTGATCATCGTGGCGGTCTTGCCGGCGACGAAGTATGGCTGCGCGTCGAGGAACGTGGGCGTGCTGGTGTCGGCGGTGCCCGAGGTGAAGAACGACGCGTTGTACTTGATCGCGTCGACCATCGCCGGCGTGTCGAGTGTCCATGTGCCGCCGGAGGAGAGCAGCGAGCCGCCGGCCTGCCAGGCGTACATCGCGACGTCCTGGCCGTTGAAGATGTCCCAGCCGTTGTCAGCCCCGAGGCCGTGCCTGGCTCCGGCGCCCTGGAGCGCTTTGAAGAACGGCACCATCTCGTCCCACGTGGTCGGCGCTTTGACGCCCGCCTTCTTGGCGAGGTCGGAGCGGTAGACGAGCGCGTAGGTGTAGGCGTACCAGGGCACCGTGTAGGCGACGTCCTTGACCACACCGGCGTCCCAGAGACTCTTGAAGAAGCTGTTCTGGTCAACGAGGCCGTCCGGGACGGGCTGAAGGATCGACGAGTCGAGGAACTGCGCCTGCGACTCGGGGAAGAACTGGGCGACATCAGGCCCCTTGCCCGCCGCGATCGCCGACTGGAGCTTGGTGTAGTACTCGGCGTTCGGGATCAGCGTGAACTTCACGTGGACGTCGGGGTTCGCCGCCTTGAAGGGCTTGATGACCTTGTCGAGCACGTCGGCGTCGCCCTGGGCGGCCCAGACGTTGACGGTGCCGGTGGCCGGGGAGTCGTCGATGGGCTTGGCGATGCCTGTCGCGGCGGTGTCACCACTGCGCCCACAGCCCGCCAGGGCAAAGGTGCCGATGAGAGCTATGCCGCCGGTCAGCCGTAGGGCACCGCGTCGGGAGAGGTTGGACACTCGGGGCTCCTGTCTCATGAAGGCACTGAGGACAGTGATGTGATTTCCGGAGAAAGCAGCGTTTTTGGTCTGATGGACCTGATGGCTGCGATGGGGCCTATGCGGCTGACAGTGAAGCTACGAATGATGTGTTGCGGCGGCGTGGCGGACCCATCACGAATAATTTCGGAACTTGTAGCGAAATCGGCATGTCACGTTCTGTCACGATCGTCGCCTGCTCGCCTGGCCGGTTGTGGGAGGTCGTGCCCGACTGGCGCGGCTGGTGACGAACGCTGTAATCACGCTGAGTCGCGGTCGCTGGCGCTCCCTGGAGCGCGAACCCGGCTGGAACGCGAACCCGGCTGGACCGGCCGGCGCGAGCGGAACGCGTTGGCTCGAGCCTCGACGGTGGTGTCCCGCTGCGTGGTGTCCGCGATCAGTCGGTGGCTGGTGTGGTCCAGGGGCGGGTGTGGAAGGCCGCGAGCATGAGGAACTGGAGCAACTCGGCAAAGACATCGCGAAGTTGGAGTGGGCGAGCGGGATCCTCAAAGCGGTCGGCGTTGGCGACCCAGAGCTGGTCCGGGCGACTCGCGGTGAAGTTCTGGTCGACCAGGTCCGGCTGCCTCGGCGCCGACGGCTCGGGCACCGTGGTGCGGCGCCGCTGCCCACGGATGAAGCCGTCCAGGCCCAGTTCGCGCGTCAGCCGGACGACGGTGCGGCGGGCCGCGTCGACGGCGGCGAGCTCTGCACCCGGCGCCGTCGAACAGCGCGGGGAACTTCCCGTCCCGATCCCTGATCATGTAACGCGCCCGGCAGCTGGCGTCTTCGAGGTCCATGACCAAGTTCTTTGCGGTCTGCACAACCCTGCTCTTGCCGAATACCTCGTCCATGCTGGTCAGGCCGCATGCGCGTACTCGTGCAGGGTGCCGCCGAGCATCGCGCGTCGTCGTATGTCGAGGCGAGCGATCCGCTCTGGATCGTCGATTGGTTCGAGCAACGGACGCAGAGGGCGCGGGCGTTCGCGAGGCCCTGGTGCGGCCTGTGCCCGGGATATGTCAGGGGCGGGGGACTTGCCTGAAGTCGGCGAGCGCGCGTCCCATTCTGGCTACTGCCTGATGCAGGATGGCGGGTGAGGTGGCGAAGTTGAGGCGTACGCATCCGGCGCCGCCGGTGCCGAAGACGTGTCCAGAGCTGAGGGCGACGCGGGCGTGGTCGAGGAACATCTGTGCCGGTCCTGCGAGGTCGCTGACGATGCCGGGGCCGTCGGAGGGGCTGTCGTCGTGCAGCCCTAGCCGGGTGCAGTCCAGCCAGGCGAGGTAGGTGCCCTGGGGCGGGATGTACCCCACGCCCGGGAGGTGTTCCTCGATCAGTTTGCCCAGCAGGCTGCGGTTGGCGTCGAGTCCGATGAGGAGTTCGTCGAGCCAGTCGGTGGCGTCACGGAACGCCGCTGTGTGGGCGAGGATGCCGAGGTGGCTGGGGCCGTGGCTGACTTCTTCGGGCATCCGTCGAAGGTCGTCCGCGGCGTCGGTGCCGGCGATGGCCATGGCGGCCTTGAGGCCGGCCAGGTTCCATGCCTTGGACGCGGAGGTGAGGGCGAAGCCGTTCTCGGAGCCGGGAACGCTGAGGAAGGGGGTGAAGTGGGCTCCGGGCAGTACCAGCGGGGCGTGGATTTCGTCGGAGACCACCCGGACGCAGTGGCTGCGGGCGAGGGCGGCGATCGCTTCGAGTTCGGCGCGGGTGTGGACGACGCCGGTCGGATTGTGAGGGTTGCTCATCAGGAATGCAGCGCGGCGGCCGTGGCGTCGGGCGCGGATGAAGGCGTCTTCGAGTGCGCCGAGGTCGACCCGCAGGTCGGGGCCGAGGCCGGCCTCGATGACGTCCCGGCCGTCGTGGGAGACGAACGCGTAGAACGGGGGGTAGACGGGTGAGCAGACGACGACCGCGTCGCCGGGGTTGGTGATGAGGCGGAGGATTTCGACGATGCCCATCATGACGTCGGGGACGATCGCGGTGTTCTCGACCTGCAGGCCGTCCCACTGCCATCGCTTGGCGGCGAATGCGGCAAGGGATTCGGCGTAGGCGGTGCCGAAGGGGTATCCGGTGTCTCCGAGGTTGACGGCCCGGTGCAGGGTGTCGGCGATGGCGGGTGCGAGGGGGACGTCCATCTCCGCCACCCAGAGGGGGAGGACGTCTGCGGGGTGTGCGCGCCACTTCATGCTGGTGCGCTGCCGCAGCTGCTGCAGGGACAGCTGGACGAGAGGATCAGTCCGGCCGCTGTCGGCGAGCTCAGCGGGTGCCTGGTTCTTGGCTTCGCTCACGTGGTGCTCCCAGTCCGAGAGGTCTCTGCCCTGTGCGTGGTCTTGCTGAACGGCGCTCCGGTCCAGAGTGTGCCGGAGCGGGTGTGGTGCGCGCTCGGGTTGCCCCTCCCCGTGCACGGCCCGAAGAGACGATGTTGTACGGAAGGGCCGCCATCGCCGGCGGTCGGGCAAGGTGGCGGTCAACCCCGCTGCCCTGGCAGGCTGGCGGAGTGCCGACCTTCGACTGTGTGGCGCCCGGGCCGGGCGGGGGGCCGAGGTAGTCGGCCTACTTGGACTTCGCTCAGCTCCGTGTCGGCAACAAAGCAGGGCCGCTTGGCCGCCGTGCCCGGCGTGGTGCCGGCTCTGCAGCAGAGCGTCCTCCACTACGTCCTGGCTGGGGCCGCTGGTACTCCGGCGGATCGTCAGCTCGGCGATGCGCCCGGCGCAATCGGCTGACGCATATTCGGTCGGCACGGCCTCTGGGGTGAGGGCGGCGGCCCCTCGAAGGGCGCGGCGAGGTGTCGGCCCGCCCGGCAAGCACGAGTAGTTCGATGTCCTTTGCCGGGCTGCTCAGCAGGCGCAGGCCCGCGAGTTCCAACGAGCTCCGCGTCAGGAGATAGATCCACGACCACCGCATGGACTCCGATCATCCTCGTGCCGACCCCGCCCCCGCAGGGAAACGGCGCAGGCCAGCCCGCTGAACCGGAGTTTTCGCGCGGTACAGGCGAGTTGGCGGCGTAGGATCGCGACCTCGTGTCGCAAGATCAATATCTCGGTGTCCTTGGAGGCGGAGGATCGGGACAGCAGGACCAGCCACGCGAAGATCCGCGAGGTGATCAGGTAGAGCATTCGTACGAGCACGAGGATCGATGGTGCCCTACTGGCGCCGACGAGCGTCGTCGCAGGTCACGGGCCGTGCAGCCATTTTGAAGCAGTACGGGGTGCCGCGAAGTCCTGACCACCGTCCGGCTCCGACAGGCTTCGCCCCCTCATCGCGAGGGGGCGAAGGCCTTCTCCGCCTCACATGAACTGGTGCTTGAGGTACTCCGCCGACCAGGCCATCAGGTCGGAGGGCACGTAGTAGCCCGACTCGTCGTTGATCTGCTCCCAGTTCGCAGCGACGTCCTCCACGGTCGGTGTGTCCTGGCTCGGCGGATGCGCGTATCCCTGGGTCGAGGCGAGGAAGACCCGAGTGAAGCGGCCGCCACCGGCTGCGTAGATCTCCCCGTTGACGGGACAGCTCTCGTGGGCGAGATAGGCGACCATGGGGGCCACCGCCGCCGGGGGCAGGAAGGCCTGTCCGGGGACGGGTTCGGCGTCGTCGCCGATCTCCCCGCCGCCCATCCGGGTCTGGGCCATCGGGGCGATCAGGTTGACCTTGATCCCGTGCGGCTCGCCGGCGAGGGCCGTGCTGCGGGCCAGGCCGATGGCACCGCCTTTGGCGGCCGCGTGCGACAGGTTGTTGTCGAGCCCGAACACTCCGCTCGACGTCGTCAGGACAATCCGCCCGTACCCCTGCTCGACGAAGTGCGGCCAGGCCGCCTGAAGTGTGGTGAAGGAGCCGACGAGGTCGACGTCGAGGTGGTGCTCCAGATTGTTCAGGGTGACGTCCTGCAGGCCGCCCCACCGTACGATGCCCGCGTTGTTGATGAGGATGTCCACACGGCCGAAGTGGTCGAGGGCGGTGTCGATGATCGCCTGGCCGCCCTCCGGCGTGGATACGTCGTGGGTGTCCGCCGCGGCAGTGCCGCCGTCCGCCGTGATCTCCTTGGCCACCGCCTGGGCCGGTCCGGCGTCGGCACCCTCGCCGTCCATCGCCCCGCCGAGGTCGTTGACAACGACCTTCGCCCCACGCTGTGCAAGCAGGCGGGCGTGGGCCCGGCCGATCCCGCGGCCCGCGCCGGTGACAACGGCGACCCGCCCTTCGAAGCTGAACTCGCTCATGTCTGACTCCTGTTCGTACGGGGGTGGCGCCGAGCGCTACCAGGTCACCGGCAACTCGTGGATGCCGTAGGCGAGCGAGTCGCCCTCGAACTCGAGTTCGGCGGGGGCGACCGCCAGCCGCAGGGAGGGGATGTGCCGCCCGCCCAGGTGCGGGATGGGTCGACCACCTCCTGGCGGCGATCCCCGCACCGAGCACTCCTTCGCCCACGACCGTCAGGCGCGCACCGGCCAGCAGGGCCTTGCACAGGGCGAGAGCGTTGTCGAGGGTGCGCGGCGCGCGCACAGGCTGGATCCCGCTGACCGGCGAGCGTCCGTAGCCGCAGCCCTGTGGCGATCACGATCGCGTGGGCGGCGATGCCCCGGGTCACCAAGGAAGGGCCCCGTCAGATCCACCCGCATCATGCGGTCCCAGGACACTTCGGTGATGTCCGTGCAGGGCTCGTACGGGGTGATCCCCGCGTTGTTGACGAGGACCGTGACGGGTCCGAGGTCCTCAGCTCGTGAACCCGGCCGGGTGCTGGAAGCTCCAGGAACTGATCGGCGGGTCACCGCGGACGCTTCGTTCGGCTTCGCGCCGCGCGACTGAGCGGGGTGTCCGGGGTGGCCGGATGCGCGCCACCCCGGAGCGGATCAGGGCAGGAACGTCGTGATCCGGCGCTGGAAGCGCCAACTGCCCTTGTAGAGACGGAGAATGTCCTCGTAGCGGCCGACGAGCTGCACCGCCCAGCCCGACTCGCCGCGCTGAAAGAAGGCCAGATCGCTGACGGCTGTCGCCTCGTCGGCAGTCCACGAAGTGATGACCGTGTTGCCGGCCAGGTGCAGCTGGGGCTGTTGCGGGACGAAGCCGGTGTATCCCGCGCGGAGCGCGTCGTGGCCCTCGAAGGTGGCCATACCGGCTATCTCCGAGACGCCGTCGGGGGTGAACAGTTCGACGAGATCGTCCACGCGGCCGGTGTCCAGCGCCTGCGCGTAGGCGGCGATGGCGGCATGGACGCCGGCCGAGACCGAAGGCTCGAGGTCGGGGGGAGTGGTCATGTGGGTTTCTCCAGGATGAGGGAGGCGGCAGGGGTGGGGCGTCAGGCCTGGAACGTCGTGACCCGGCGCTGGAAGCGCCAGGATCCGTCGATGCGGCGGAACGTGTCGTCGTAGTGGCCGACGACCTGCACCGTCCAACCCGACTCGCCGCGCTGTAGGAACACCACGTCGCTGACCGCCCTCGCCTCTTCCGGTGTGCGGGCGGTGACGACGGTGTTGGTCAGGAGGTGGAGCTGGGGCTGCGTCGGCGTCCATCCCTTGAAGGTCTCGCGCAGCGCGGAGTGCCCCTGGACGGGCTCGGCGCCGGGCAGCTCCAGCACACCGTCCGGTGCGTACAGGGCGGCGACGTCATCGGCGCGGCCCGCGTCCTGGGCCTGCGTGTGCGCGCCGAGTAGAGCCCGTACACCGGCCGCGACCGACGCGGCAAAGGATTCGGTCATCGTCTCTCCAATGCGCATGGGGACGTGCCTCTCCGAGCTTCGGGTGCGGCACTTCTTCATATTTCGACCAACCGGTCTATTGCTGTACGACAGAGAAAGAGGGCTGTCGTCCACCGGCGCAGAGCCCACGATGGCGTGTCCTGCCCGGAGCTGCGTGCGGACGGGGCAGCCGCCGGTACTCGTCCGAACACCAGGGCTGTCGCCTGATCGCCCAGCTCGACGAGTTGGCAGTGGACGTCACCATCCGACTCTCCGAACCCTGAACGCCACCCCCGCCCCCAGGACCTTCGCTGATGACGGGCGATGACGAAGACGAGATGCCCAGCATGTACGAAGGAAGAGAGCTCTCATCGATCGCACCCGGATGGTTGACCCGGCTCGCGGCGTCCGCGGACCGGGATTCAGCCCCGGAGCGAGAGGGTTCGTCCGGGACAGACATTCACCGCTTCCTTGGCTCGGGCGATCTCCAAGGTGCTCTGAGGATGCGGCCGCAGCACGATGACAGTCCCGTCCTGGTCGTTCTGATCGAACGCCTCGGGGTCGACCAGGACGCACTGCCCGGCCCCGACGCATCGGCCGAGGTCCGCGAAAATCTCCATCCTCACCACGCAACCTTCAGTTCGTAGACACCGTAGTTGGGACCCTTCACCTTGAAGGGGATCTTCTCGAAGGGCACAGCCAGGCGAAGCGTCGGAATGCGGCGCAGCAGGGTGGCCAAGACGATCTCGAGTTCGAGACGGGCGAGGTTCTGCCCCAGGCACTGATGCGGCCCGAACCCGAAGGCGAGGTGATTGCGCGCCATGCGCGTGAAGTCGAGCTCGTCCGGGTCATCAAACACCGAGGGGTCCCGGTTGGCCGTGTTCGTCAGGCCGAGCACGCCCTCGCCGGCGCGGATCAGCACCCCGCCGATCTCGATGTCCTCGGTGGCGAGGCGAGCCGCACCGATCTCCGCGATCGTGAAGTACCTCAGCAGCTCCTCGACCGCACCCAGAGTCAGCTTCGGGTCGTCGCGCAGCTCTGACAGGCGCTCCCGCTTGTCGAGCAGGGTGGCTACGCACAGCGAGATCATGTTCGCGGTCGTCTCGTGGCCGGCGACCAGCAGCAGGAAGCCCAGTGCCCCGACCTCCTCCGCGTCGGCGCCGGCGGCGAGCTGACGGCTGAGCAGGTCGTCCCCCGGAGACTTCTCCTTCTCCTGGACGAGGGCGGCGATGTACGACTTGAGGCGGCCCGCTGCCGCCCCCTTCTCTTCCGGAGTGGTGTCGGCACGCACGAAGTCGGCGCTGTTGTCCTGGAAGAAGCCGTGCTCGGAGTACGGCACGCCGAGCAACTCCGATATGACCGTGGACGGAACCGGGAGGGCGAGTGCCTCGACGAGGTCTGCCTCGGGCTGCCCGGTAAGCATCTCATCGATGGCTTTGTCGGTGATCTCCTGGACCCTGGGGCGCAAGGCGGCCAGTCGCCGCACCGTGAATTCGCCGACCACCGAGCGCCGCAGCCGGGTGTGGTCGGGCGGGTCCATCTCGATCAGCTGCGGGCGGTGGTCAGGGCCGATATAAGGCATGTGGCTCGGGTGGCGGGGGTCCCTGCGGTCCGAACTGAACCGTGCGTCCCCGAGCATCGTCCTGACATCTTCGTGCCGCGTCAGGACCCAGAGCCGACGCCCGTCCGTCAGCTCGACCCAGCTGATCGGAGCATCCCCCTGCAGCCGTACGTGTTCCGAGGGAGGGTTGTACGGATCGGTGCGGTCGAGCGAAATCGTAGGCGTTGCCATGTGTACTCCTGCGTAGCGATCGCCGCGAGCGGACGATCGTCCTCCGACTGTTCGGGTGTCGAGCCGGCCCCGCGGCTCCCGTTCACGACGTTGCTCAAGTTGCCGGGTACCGAGGGGTGTTGCTGCTGTGCGGGGGTTGTGCTGCAGGTGGCGGGGAAGGCTGGGAAGCCCCCAGGTGAGACGGAGGCTTCCCGAGATATGACGGAGTCGTTCGGTGTTCCGTTCAGTCGAACGGTCGGTCTGTTCAACGGCTTTTAGTGTTGTGGGCGCCGTACGCGGTGTCAAGCACTCGGAATCCGGTACAGGCGGCTCTCCGGTTGTTGCGGCAGCGGTCAGGGGCGTCTTCCCGGTGACCCTGCCGGCGGTACGTCTCGGCCTCCACCAGGCCCGGGCCGCTCGCCGGGGGTTTCAGCGGGCGGCCCAGCTGATGGTCTGGGTCTGCAGGTACTCGTCGAGCCCGAACTCGCCCCACTCCCGGCCGAGCCCGCTCTGCTTGTACCCGCCGAACGGCGCGCGCGGATTCACCCCGGAACCACCACCGTTGAGGGTGACACCGCCGGTACGGATGCGCGTCGCGATCTCGTAGGCGCCCGCGACGTCACGGCTCCAGACCCCGCCGGACAGTCCGTACGGGCTGTCGTTGGCGATACGGACCGCCTCGTCCTTTGTACGGAACGGGATGACGACGCCGACCGGGCCGAAGAACTCCGTCCGGGCGATGGTCATCGAGCTGTCCACGTCCACGAAGAGCGTCGGCTCGACGAAGTAGCCCCGGTCGAGTCCGGCCGGACGTCCGCCGCCGGTGACGATGCGCGCGCCTTCCTCCGTGCCGGTGCGGATCAGCTTCTCGACCTTGGCACGTTGCGCCTCGCTGATCAGCGGGCCCATGGTGGTGGTCTCGTCACTGGGGTCGCCGACCCGGACGTGGGCGAGACCCGCCAGGATCCGCTCGACCAGCTCGTCGTGCACGGACTCGTGGACGATCGTGCGGGTCAGCAGCGAACAGCCCTGGCCCGCATGGGTGGTCATGCCCGACAGGGCTGCCCGCGCCGCGCCGTCGAGGTCGGCGTCGGCGCAGACGATGCTCGCGGACTTGCCGCCGAGCTCCAGGACGACCTTCTTCAGGGAGCCCGCCGCCTGCGCGTACACCTGTCGCCCGACCGCGTCGGACCCGGTGAAACTGACCAGGTCCACCATGGGGTTGGTGGTCAGCTCATGACCGGCCTCCACATCACCGGTCACGATGTTCAGCACGCCCGGCGGCAGCCCGGCCGCCTCGGCGAAGTCGCTGATCAGCAGGGAGTCCAGCGGGGTGGCGGGGGCGGGCTTGAGGACCACGGTGCAGCCCGCCGCGAGGGCCGGCGCCAGCTTCATCATGCTGAGGAAGAACGGGAAGTTGTACGCCGGGATCAGGGCACAGACCCCGAACGCCTCGCGCCGCAGCAACCCCTGCGCGATGCCCGTGCCGGGCGTGATCGTGGGATCCAGCGCGCGCTCCCACCCGAAGGACGGCATCACCCGCTCGGCCATGTCGCGCAGATGCGCCACCGGGATCCCGGTCTGGATGCTCTCCGCGATCCAGCGCGCCGACCCCGCCTCGGCCATGTTCACCGCGACCAGTTCGGGCAGGCGGCGCTCCATCTCCTCGGCCATGCGCAGCAGCACGGCGGCCCGCTCGGCGGGGCGCATCCGGGGCCACGGTCCCTCGTCGAAGGCGGTACGGGCGGCGGTGATCGCGCGCCGCACGTCGGCGACCGAGGCCAGCGGGACCTGGGCGATCGTCTCCTCGGTGGCCGGATTGCGTACGACGAGCCGCCCGTCCCCGTCACCGTCCGTGTGGTGACCGCCGATGTAGAGCTGGGTGGAGAAGGGGTGGGACGTGCGGGACGGGTGTGTGGGCTCAGGCATCGGAGCGCACCGCCTCGATCAGGGCGAGGCTGGAGAGGGCGTAGCCGGCCCGTCGGCGGCGGCTCACGAGATAGGTGGGTGTCGCGAAGTAACCGACATCCCGGGGGAGTTGACCCTCGCGGCGGGACAGAGCCTCCTTGGCCTCGGCAGTGGTGCCGCAGACCGCGATGGCGGCGACCATGTCATCGGTGACGGCGGCGGCCATGGCGTCGTTGTCACCCGCCTGGAAGGCCGTGCGTACTTTCGCGACGTGGCTCTCCCAGCCGTGGTGCGCGACGAACGGGTCGTACGTCTTCACGGTGAGATAGAAGGCGATCATCCGCCGGGCGTCGGCGATCGCGCGCTCGGGGGCGGCGTCGTCGACCGCGGTGATGATCCAGCCGTGCTCGGTGGGACGTTCGCTGCGGGCGGCTTCCGTCGCGCCCTTCTCGACCGCCGGGCGTACGACGTCGTTCCACCAGTCCCCGGTGAACAGGCCGTGTCCGATGACACCATCGGCGACCCGGCCCGAGACCTTGGCCATCCGCTTGTTGAACGCGGCCAGCAGCACGGGGATGTCGAGACGGCCGAGGACCGGGGCGCGGACATCGGCGTCGATGGTGTGGAACTCGCCGCTGTAGCGAACCTGTTCACCGTTCTCGGCGTGCAGCCACGCGCGGACGGCGTCGACCGTCTCCGCGATCCGATCCACCGGACGGTCCGGGGGAACACCGAGCCAGTCGCGGTTGATACGGTACGCGCCCGCCCCCAGACCGACGAACAGCCTTCCCGGCGCCTTCGCGTGCAACTGGCGCAGCGCGGTCGCGTGGGCGTACGGGGTACGGGAGAACGCGTAGGCGATCGCGGGGCCGACCAGGGCACGCTCGGTACCCGCGACCATCTCCGCGAGCGAGGTGTACGCGTCGTGGTCGGCGAACTCGCCCGTGCAGAACGCCTCGACGCCGGCCGCTTCGGCCTCGCGAGCCACCTCGGCGCCGGGCCAGGGCATACCGAACCGCATGGAGCCTCCCCATTCGTGGAGTGTCACAGCATGGAACAGTCATCGAGCAATCATGGAGCTTCACGCAAAAGCGGATACTCTTTTTGAGTTCTTTCGGGAGCGTACGGGAGGGTCAGCGCAGCGTCCACCGTCGGCGCGGTACCGACGAGCGGTCCACTTCGGCCTTGCCGATCGGGTTGCCGATCTCCGTGTAGGAGAGTCCGGTGCGCAGGGCTTGCGTGCGGGTCGAGTCGAGCGACTCCCAGATCGCGCGGACCGTGCCCTGGATCGCGGCCGGCGGCTTTGCCGCGATGACATGGGCGATGTCGTCGGCACGCCGCCACAGTTCCGTGGCCGGGAGGACCTCGCTGACCAGCCCGATCTGCATCGCCCGCGTCGCGGACAGGCGCTCGTCCAGTCCCAGCAGGGCGATCCGCAGGGTCTCGCCGAGCGGGATGCGGCGGGCCAGCCCGATGGGTTCTAGCGCGGCGGTGAGGCCGTAGCTGACGTGCGGGTCGAAGAAGGTGGCGTCGTCGGAACAGATGACGATGTCGGCCTCGTTGATCCAGTAGAACGCGCCGCCCGCCGCCATCCCCTGCACCGCGCAGACCAGCGGTTTCCACACCTGGTTGAGCTTGGGGGACAGGTACTCGCCCGGGTCGGTGCGGCTCCAGACGTTGGATTCGCGGTCGATGCCCTCCTTGACGTCCATGCCGGTGCAGAAGGCGCGCTCGCCCGCCGCGCGCAGCACGACGACGTGCACGTCGTCGTCGGCCTTGACGGTGCGCCAGATGACCGCGAAGTCCTCCAACATCGCCTGGTTGAAACTGTTCATGGCCTCCGGCCGGTTCAGGGTGATCGTCGCGACGTGGTCGGCCACGTCGTACAGGACGGTTTTCAGATCCATCGAGTCCATCGGGTCCATTCGGCAACTCCTCCTCTTTCGGGCGGCGCCGAAAAAGAGTACAACGAATTACATGACTGAAGCTGTTGTGTTGTCCGCCTGCCGTACCGCCATCGGAACGGCCCGCAAGGGTTCACTGCGTGAGGTGAGCGCCTTCGATCTCGCCACGGTGGTGGTCCGTGAGGCCGTTCAACGGGCGTGCCTGCCACCTGAGTTGATCGACGACGTGATCCTGGGGGAGTCACTGGCCGGTGGCGGGGACATCGCCCGCTACGCCGCCCTGGAAGCGGGACTGAGCCATGTGCCCGGCCTGGCGCAGAACCGGCACTGCGCGTCCGGGCTCGCCAGCGTGGCCACGGCCGCGGCGGGCATCCGGGCCGGGATGGACCGGGCGGTCGTCGCGGGCGGAACCCAGTCGACCTCCACCGCGCCGGTGTCCCGGTGGCGGATCCCGGGCACCGACGACTGGCTGGAGCCCTGGAACTCGCCGTCCCACGTGTCCACCCCACAGGCGCCCCACAACGACATGTCGATCCTCGTCGGATGGAACACCGCCCGTCTGGCCGGCGTGTCGCGGCAGGAGATGGACGCGTGGGCGCTGCGCTCGCACGAGCGCGCGCTGCGGGCCATCGACGCGGGATGGTTCGCCGATGAGACGGTCCCGGTCAAGGTGACCGACCGGGACGGGGCGGCATCGGTGTTCGAGGTCGACGAACACCCGCGGCGTGGCACCAGCATGGAGAAGCTGGCGGCGCTCAAGGTGCTGCACCCCGAGATCGAGGGCTTCTCCATCACGGCCGGCAACTCCAGCGGGGTGAACGACGGATCTGCCGCGCTCGTCGTCGCCGATGCCGCGATCGCCGCCGACCACGGCATCGCGCCGCTGGCGACGATCCGCTCCTGGGCGTCCGTCGGTGTCGACCCGGTCGAGACGGGCCTGGCCCCGATCGCCGCCATCTGCAAGGCACTCGACCGCGCGGGGATCGGCGTCGGCGATGTCGACCTGTTCGAGATCAACGAGGCGTTCGCCTCGGTCGCCGTGGCCGCCACACGGGAGCTGGGACTCGACCCGGAACGGGTCAACCCCTTCGGCAGCGGCTGCAGCCTCGGACACCCGATCGCCACGACCGGGGCCCGCATGGTCACCACGCTCGCCCACGCACTGCGCCGCCGGGGCGGCGGAACGGCGGTCGCGGCGATGTGCGCCGGTGGCGGCATGGGCTCGGCCCTGGTGCTGACGGCCTGAGCGCGGCCGGTGCGGGTGATGAGGAGACGGTTCGGTATCGGCAGTGACCCAGGAGGATGGATGGACGGCATCGACGTGGCTCGGTACGGGCTGCGCGCCGTGGTCGGCGGCACGATGATCGCGCATGGCCTGCGCCACGGCCGCACGCTCGACGGCACCACGCAATGGTTCCGCTCCGTGGGGTTCCGCGGGGCGCGGCTGCAGGCCGCGGCGAGCGCCGCCGTCGAGGTGGGCGCGGGCACCGCCCTGCTGGCCGGGGCGGCGACCCCGCTGGCCGCCTCGGCCGTCGTGGGCACGATGGGCGTCGCCGCCCGCTCGGTGCACCTGCCGCACGGATTCTTCGTGACGGACGAGGGCTACGAGTACGTCCTCAACCTCGGCGCGGCGGCCGTGGCGCTCGCCGCGCTCGGGCCCGGACGGCTGAGCGTGGACCGGGCGTTGGGGCTCGACGGCAGGCTCGGCGGCCGCCGCGGGGCCGCTGTCGCGGCAGGACTCGGGCTCGCTGCGGCGGCCGCGCAGCTGGGTGTCTTCTGGCGGCGCCCGCGACCGCAGGCGGATGCCCTCGACCCGGCCGATGGCCCCGCGCCGACCTCGGCCTGAACCCCGTGCCGTGCCGGCCGTGCCTCCGGCCGGCACGGCACGGGGGCACGGCCGGGGGCCGAGCTTCAGGTCAGTGAGAGGTCAGCGCTCATCGGGGCGATGGCCCTCCTGATCACGCTCCGACAGCGGCGTCGGGGCGCAGATGGGTCTTCGAGGTGCTGCTCACGTCCCATCCCTGGGCCTTGGCGCGCAGCGCTCCGACAGTGGCCTGTTCACGAGGGATGTGCGTGAACGGGTCGAACTGGTAGTGCTTCAGGGCGTTGAGGTGGGTGATCTTGTTGATCTCGTCGTCGCTCACGCCGCCGAGGTAGCGCATCACCGACTCCGGAGCCTTCGGCCAGGTCGTGTCGGAGTGCGGGTAGTCGCATTCCCAGGAGATGTTGTCGATGTTCATCCGGTGCCGGTTCTCGACGCCGACCTCGTCGTCGATGAAGCAGAGCAGGACGTTCTCGCTGAACAGCTCGGACGGCAGGCGGTCGCCCAGGTTCAGGCCGGTCCAGTGCTGGGTGTGCTGGTAGAGGTAGTCGATCCGCTCCAGGAAGTACGGGATCCAGCCGATCCCGCCTTCGGACAGGGCTACCTTCAGGTGGGGGAACCTCAGGAACAGCCGGCTCCACACCAGGTCGCTCGCCGCCTCGATCGACCCGATCGGCGACAGCGAGTAGATGAGTTCCACCGGCGCGTCCGGGGAGGTCGACGGCACCTTCGAGTTGGACCCGATGTGCATGCACACGACGGTGCCCTCGTCCTCGCAGGCCTTCCAGAACGGATCCCAGTGGTCCTGGTAGATGCTCGGGAGTCCCAGGTCGTACGGGTTGGAGGTGAAGGTCACCGCGTGGCAGCCCTTCTTCGCGACCCGCCGCACCTCGGCGGCCGCGAGCTCCGGGTCCCACAGGATCGGGATCGCCAGGGGGATGATCCGGCCGGGGTAGGTTCCGGCCCACTCGTCGATGTGCCAGTCGTTGTACGCGCGGACCATCGCGGCCGACTGGTCGCGGTCGCCGTTCTCCAGGAACAGCGCGCCGGAGAAGCGCACGAAGGACGGGAAGCACATGGACCCCAGCATGCCGTTGGCGTCCATGTCCTTGATGCGGGTGTGGATGTCCCAGCAGCCGGGCCGCATCTCCTCCAGACAGACCGGGTCCATGCCCCACTCGGACTTGGGACGGCCCACCACGGACTGCACGGCCGGGTTGGGGACGACGGTGTCCTCGTACAGCCACGCTATGGTCCCGTCGTCGCGGGTGACGAAGCGGGGGGCGGCGTCGGCGTACTTCGCCGGAACGCGTCCCTCGAAGAGGTGAGGGGGCTCGATCACGTGGTCGTCGACGCTCACGAGGATCAGATCGTCGATGTTCACAGGGGTGCCAGCCTTTCGTTGACGAGGTGCTTTCTTTTCGCGGGGCACGGGTGCCGGTACGGGAACAGCCGCCGGCGCCCGTGCCTAGGAAGCGGGTTCGGGGGATATTCCTCCGGTCGCGGGCTTGCGGCCGTGCTTCATCAGAAGGGCGGCGCAGAGGGCGAGTACGAAGACACCGGCGCAGATGCCGTATGCCACCCGGAAGCCCACTTGTCGGAAGAAGACATAGGTGCCGTCCGCGGTGATCGCCTTCTCGACGAACTTGTCGGGCACGGCCCCGACCGCCGCGGTGGCGATGCCCGCCAAGATTCCCTGGACGGTGTAGCTGAAGCCCGCCGCCACACCCTGGACCTCGGGCGAGACGGCCTCGATGAGCAGGTTGGCGGCGCCCGAGACGGAGCACCCCATCCCCAGGCCCATGACCACCCCGGCCACCGAGACCATGGCGGGCTTGTCCACCAGGTGCGTGGCGATCATCGCGGTGGCGACGCAGCCCAGCACGGCCGCCGCGACGACGGCCGACCGAGGCCCGATACGGCGGCTCAGCCAGCCGGAACCGAAGCCGCCGACCATCGCCATGACGCCGTAGGGCACGCCCCAGTACCAGGAGAGTTCAGTGCCGGTGAACGCCAGCCCGGGGTCGGTACTGCCCTGCACGGTGGGGGAGCGGAACATCTCCGGGATGAGCACGCCGTTGAGGCCGCCGTAGGTGAAGGCGAGGAGGCCGGCCACGATCAGCGTGGTGTAGACCGTTGGTCGCCGCAGCAGTTCGAGCGGAATCATCGGGTGCCGACGCCTTGAGATGGTGACGAAGAAGCCGACGAACGCGAGCACCCCGAAGATCGCGAGGTACACGAACCGTCCGCCCTCGAAGGACAGGGCGAGCAGGCCGGCCCCGGCCCCTAGCAGGAGCGCGCTGAGCAGGTCGAATTGTTGTGGGGTGCGCACGTCCGACTCGGGCACGAGGGCGAGGATCACCGCACCCACGACGGCGGCGTAGACGATCAGGAACCAGAAGGTCGAGCGGAACCCATAAGCGTCGAGGAGGTGCCCGCCGATGACGGGACCGACGATGGCGCCGAATCCGGTGCCGACCCCGACGCCGCCGACAGCCAGCGGTACCAGGTTCTTCGGCAGCAGGTCGCGTATGAGGCCGTAGACGATCACGGCCGCGCCGATACTGCCCGCCTGCAGCCCTCGGCCCACAAGGAGCATCGGGAAGTGGGAGGTGGTCGCGCAGATGAGGGAGCCGACGAGGAAGGCCGCGATGACGCCTGTCAGGACGCGCTTCTTGCCGACGATGTCCGCCAGCTTGCCCAGAAGGGGCACGACAGCCGCTGCTACCAGGAGCGGAGTGGTGAACACCCAGGTGACGTTCGTCGTGCGGAAGGCGGTAGCCATTTCCGGGATTCCGGGGGAGACCACGATGAACTCGAAGGCCGCGAGCTCGGTGATGAGGGTGAGCATCGCGACGATGAACAGGTAGTAACCAGTGGAACGCCCTGGGGGATCGCCGGCTGGTTCGGCCGGTTCGGATGGTGTGGGCCGCACCCGGAACTGTTCTGGCATTCGAATTCCCATCCGTCAGCGATTCCGGCGGTTCAGCTGCGGAACCGCCGGAAAAGACCAGGAGAGTGCGAGATGTTCGGTCAGTCGATCGGGTCGCCGCTTCGGTCTGATGCGGGCCGGATGCCGGCTGTGCATCCCCGTCCCTGGAACCTCAGCCGGACATGTGCGTCGGTCAGGGTGGTCGCCGTGGACAGCGTAAGGTGGACTGCCCGCCACGAAGTCCTATTGAGGATCCTCTTTCGGGAACGCCTCAGCATGGCACTGCACTTGGGGCGACAGCAACCCCCGCGTACACGAGTAATGCGGTGCCCTGATACGGCCGGCCGACGGCCGCGCCCTCACCGTGGGGCGTCCGCTCTCCTCGGCATCCACTCGGCCTGCGCGCGGAAGCCCCGTCGACTCTCGGGCGAATGACCGAGAACAGAGCACTCTTCTAGGGTCCTTGGTCAGCTGGTTGCGCTGAGGTGCTGCGCGTTCGCATATAAGCGTATACTCTTTTAGCCTCTGGTGATCCGGGACGACTCCGCGGAGGATGCTGCGATGAAGCCGCGCGTAGGACAGACGCTTGTCAGCACCGTCGACACGACGACCGTGATAGTGGTCCGTTGGCCGGACAAAGAACTGGAGGTCACCTGCGGCGGGGCGCTGATGGTCGACGCACGCGAGCCGGGTGCCGGTGCCGGTGGCACGGCCGATCCCGCGCAGATGGGCGGCTCGCAGCTCGGCAAGCGCTACGCGGACGACGAGCAGGGTGTGGAGCTGCTGTGTGCCAAGCCTGGACCGGGAACGCTCGCGGTGAACGGCACCCCGCTACCGCTCAAGGCCGCCAAGCCGCTGCCGGCCTCTGACTGACACTGCACTGAACCGACCTGACACCGACTCGACGCAGATCGGATACGGATACAACTCATGGGCACAGGAGGAGGGGCGGGGTGTCGATGAACGTCGCGATGCTGCTGGACATGGCAGCCGAGGGATTCGGCGAGCGGATCGTGGTCGGGCCCGAACGGGATGGCCTTTCGGCCGCACGACTGAGCGAACTGGCCAGCGGCGGAGCCGAGTTGATCCGCGCTGCCGGCGCTGACGCGCTGGTGTACCTCGCGGTCAACGGTCCGGCCTTCCCCGTGGCGCTGTTCGCCGCGGCCCGTGCCGGAGTGCCGCTCGTGCCCGTCAACTACCGCCTGGGCGGCGAGCAGCTGGACGCGCTCCTCGCCAACCACCCGCGCGCTCTGGGTATTGCGGGCCCGCAGCAGTCCGAGGCGCTGGGCCGCGCCGGGGTGCCGGTCCGCAGCTCGCAGGAGTGGCTGGCGGACGCGGCTGCCGCGGCCGTGGAAACGAAGACGACCGAGGCCGACAATCCCGACGCTCCCGCCGTGCTCATCTACACGAGCGGTACGACATCCGCCCCGAAGGGTGTGGTCCTCAGCCACCACAACCTGGTCTCCTATGTGCTGGGCACCGTGGAGTTCGCGGCGGCAGAGGCGCAGGAGGCGGCGCTGGTGAGCGTGCCCCCGTACCACATCGCGGCCGTCTCCAACGTCCTCACGAACCTGTACGCGGGGCGCCGCGCCCTCACCCTGGAACACTTCACGCCCGGCGGCTGGCTCGCACTCGTACGCGAGCAGCGGGTCACCCACGCGATGGTCGTGCCGACGATGCTCGCCCGCATCATGGACGGCGAGGACCTCGACCGGTCGGTGCCCTCGCTGCGGGCGCTCGCCTACGGCGGGGCGAAGATGCCGGTGCGGGTGATCGAGACCGCGCTGGGTGCCTGGCCGGACGTGGACTTCGTCAACGCCTACGGGTTGACCGAGACGTCCTCCACCATCGCGGTCCTGGGGCCCGAGGAACACCGGGCCGCCGTCACGAGCGGCGATCCGCAGGTCCGGGCGCGGCTCGGCTCCGCCGGGCGGCCCGTTCCCACGATCGAGCTGGAGATCCGGGACCCGGGCGGCGACCCGGTGGCGGCAGGCGAGGCCGGACAGATCTGGGTGCGCGGTGAACAGGTCTCCGCCCGATACGCGGGGCAGGGATCCACCGTCGACGAGCGCGGCTTCTTCCACACCCGCGACCAGGGCTTCCTCGACGCCGACGGCTACCTCTACGTCGGGGGCCGGCTCGACGACACCATCATCCGCGGCGCCGAGAACATCGCCCCCGCGGAGATCGAGGACGTTCTGCTGCGCCACCCCGAGGTGCTCGACGCCGTCGTGGTCGGCGTGCCCGACGAGGAGTGGGGCGAGCGGATCGAGGCCGTGGTGGTGCCCCGCGCCGGGGGCGAGGTCGACACCGAGCAGCTGAGGGACATGGTCCGCGGGGCGCTGCGCGGCTCCAAGACCCCCGACCGTATCGCCTGTTGGCCCGAGCTGCCGAGGACACCGACCGGAAAACTCCTGCGCCGTGACGTCGTGGCCGGGCTGACCGCCCCGGAGCACGCACAGCGCTCGTGAGCGGCGCGGCCGACATTCCCACCGCCCCGTCCGGGGCCCGACCTAAGGACACGGCTGTGCCGCTGCCTGCTGACCGACCGCTTCCGCTGCGGCTGCGCCGCGTACTGGACACCGCGCCGGAGGCGACCGCGCTGACCTTCGAGGATCGCGCCTTCCCGTGGGCGTACCTGCGGCGCGGAGTCGACGAGCTCGACCGGCTGCTCGCCGCGGCCGGTGCCCCCGACGCCCATCGCATCGGGATCGTGCTGCGTAACAGGCCCGGGCCGATGGCCGCGCTGGTCGCGACCGTCGCCACCGGGCGCGAGGTCGTGGTGCTGAGCCCCTTCCACGGCGATGTCGCGCTCGCGGAGGACATCGCCGGGCTCGCGCCGCAGGTCGTGGTGGCCGACGCCGAGGACTGGGACCGGGACGGGGTGGCCGACGCGGTCGCCCGGATCGCCGCGGTTCCCCTGGAAGCGGGCGAGGGAGAGTGGCCACTGACCCCGCGCCAGGCTGACCGGCCGCCCGCTCCGCTTCCCGCGGAGCGCGGGGACGTCGCCGTTCTCATGCAGACCAGCGGTACGACGGGCAAGCCCAAGCGGGTCGAACTGACCTACGCCAAACTCACCGCGGCGTTCGAGGCCTCGGGCACGCCGGTCTCCTCGGCCGAGGTGCGGCTGCGCGACCACCCCTCCATCGTGTGGACGTCGCTGGTCCACATCGGCGGGCTCTACTTCGTGCTCGCGAACGTCGCGGCCGGACTGCGGACCGCCCTCCTGGAGCGTTTCGACGTACACCAGTGGGCCGAGCTCGTGCGGCGGACCAGGCCGCGGCGGATCCGTCTCGCGCCCGCCGCGCTGCGCATGGTGCTGCAGTCCGACCTGCCGGACGACCTGTTCGACGGGGTCGAGTCGGTGTCCTCCGGAACGGCCCCGCTGTCCCCCGAGGACGCCGAGCGGTTCACCAAGCGGTTCGGGGTCCCGGTCCTGTCGGTCTACGGCGCCACGGAGTTCGCCGGCGCGATCGTGGGCTGGGACCTGCCGTTGCACCGGGAGTGGGGCAAGACGAAGCGGGGGAGCGTGGGGCGGCCCTTTCGCGGGGTGACGGTGCGCGTCATCGACCGGGCGACGGGTGAGCCGCTTCCGGCCGACGCCGTGGGCATCCTCGAAGCCAGGGGAGCGCAGCTGCCCGGCGACAGCTGGGTGCGCACCACCGACCTCGCCAGCGTCGACGAGGACGGGTTCCTCTACATCCACGGGCGCGTGGACGACGCGATCAACCGCGGCGGGTTCACGATCGTCCCGACCGTGATCGAGGACGCCCTGCGCGCGCACCCCGCCGTGCGGGACGCGTCCGCGGTCGGCATGCCCGACGAGCGGCTCGGCGAGGTGCCCGTCGTCGCCGTGACGCTGCGCGACGGGGCGCTCCGCCCGGCCGCCGAGCAGCTGCGGACATGGCTGGCGCAGCGGCTCGCCCGCTATCACCTGCCCACCGAGATCAAGATTGTCGACGAGCTGCCCCGCACGCCGTCGATGAAGGTCAGCCGCCCCGACGTACAGGCCCTGTTCGAACCGGCCCGACACACCTCCGCCTGACGGGAGTCGAACGCATCATGAGCACCGCGACCGGCAGCCAGGAGCTGCTGCGGGAACTGACCGAGCGCACCGAGGCCGCGGTCCGGGGCTGGGCCCCGCAGGCCCGGGTCGAGGGCGTCGAACCCCTCACCGGCGGCACATCGAGCCTCACCTACGTGGCCACCCTGTCCGGTGCGCCGGCCGGGCACGAGCGGGTCGTGCTCAAGGTGGCTCCGCCGGGTCTCGAACCGGTACGCAACCGGGACGTGCTGCGGCAGGCACGGCTGATGCAGACCCTGGCCGGGCGGCGCGGCGTGCGCGTGCCTGCCGTCCTGTTCGCCGACGAGGGCGAACCTCCGGCTGTTCCGCCCTTCGTGGCCATGGAGCTGGTGCTGGGGGAGTGCGTCGAACCGGTGCTCACCCCGCGCGGGACCGTCCCGGCCGGCCAGGTCCGCGCCCGCGCCCTGGACGCCGTACGGATGCTCGCGGACCTGCATCGCGTCGACCCGCGGCGTACGGTGCTCGCGGCAGAGCCGGTGGTGTCACTCGGCTCCGAGATCGACCGCTGGACCCGGGCCTTCTCGACCGTCGCCGAGGACCTGCGCACCGGACACGAGGCGGTCGCGCGGCGCCTGCACGCGACCCGACCGACCCCCATGGCACCGGTGTTCACGCACGGCGACTACCGCCTGGGCAACACCCTGTGTGACGGGGACCGGGTCACCTCGATCATCGACTGGGAGATCTGGTCGCTCGGCGATCCACGGGTGGACGTGACCTGGCTGACCTTCTTCACCGACGAGGCCCGGCACCCGGCGTCCGTCTCGGACGAGCCCACCGGCATGCCGGGCAAGGCGGAGCTGGTCGACGCCTACCAGGAGGCGCGCGGGGAGCCGCTGCGGGACCTGGCCTGGTTCGAGGCGCTGACCAAGTACAAGGAGTCAGCCGCGACCGCGCTGCTCATCAAACGCGGCCGCAAGGCGGGAGAGCTGAACGCGATGCACCGGCGCATGCTGCCCGCACTGCCGGTGCTCCTGGACGAGGCGATGGAGTTGCTGGGCTGAGCTTGACGTACAACCTCGGCGGTTATGTGCGTTCCTTGATCGATTCGGTGCGTTTGACGGTCTTTCCGACGTCATGAAGCTGGGCCCGGTACGGGTGTTTGAGGCACAAGGTTCGAATCCGGTGCTGTGCAGAGCCTCGGAGCCTCGATCTGTGGGGCGAAACATTCTCCCTTGTGACCGTGACCGTGTTCTTGAGATGCCGCAGGACGTGTGGGCGTGGCTGCCACCCGACCACCTGAGAACATCCAGACCCACGGCGGCATCGGCTACACGTGGGAACTGTGATTGAGCATGCGAGTTGGCACCGCTCGCCGACTTGCATGCTCAGTCGGAATTCCGCCGTGGGAGGCGGAATGCGCATCGAACGGGGTGCGTGACGGGTTTGCCTCGTCGGGTTCAGAGGCGGGCGACGAGGCGACCGGCGACCTTGCCGGTGCGCAGGTCTTCGAGGCCGGCGGGGATGTCGTCGAAGGAGATCTCCGTGGTCTGGGGGGCCAGATCGCCGCTCTTCATCAGCTGGTAGAGGGCGGCAATGTCTTCCCTGGTGCCTCCGATCGAACCGAGGTAGTTGACGTGGCTGACGACCATCATCGTCGTGTCGACGGTGGCCTGTCTCCGGGCGAGTCCGACCTGGACGACGGTACCGTCGAAGCGGACGGCCTTGATGGCCGCGTCCGTGGTGGAGCCGAAGCCGGCGTAGTCGACGATGAGGTCGAAGCCCGTGCCGGCCCACTCGGTGGCGTCGGCGACGACTTCTGTGACACCGAGGGAGCGGGCCATGTCCCAGGCACTCTGCTTGGGTTCGGCCACGTGCACCTCGGCGCCGAGCAGGACGCCGACGCGGGCGGCGATCTGGCCCAGGCCGCCGAGGCCGATGACGCCGACCTTCATGCCTGCCCTGAGGGCGCCGCGGACGACGAGGGCGTGGTAGGAGGTCATGCCGGCGTCGGTGGCCACGGCGCCGTAGGCGATGTCGAGCTCGTCCGGGATCCGTACGAGGTCGTTGGCAGAGCCGAGGTAGTACTCGGCGAATCCGCCGTCGTGTCCGTAGCCCGGGGAGACCTCGTTGGCGGCCGGGCCGTGGGAGCCGGGGGTGCCGGCACTGGCCGTGGGGCAGACACCGACGCGGTCACCGGTCGTCCACTCGGTGACGCCGTCGCCGACGGCCCTGACGGTGCCGGCGATCTCGTGGCCCAGGGTGATCGGCGTCTTGACCAGGCTGGCGGACCCGTGCGCGTCGTACATGCTTCTGATGTCGGACTGGCACAGGCCGGCCGCGCCGACCTTCAGAAGTACCTGTCCGGCGCCGGGCTGGGGGATCTCCAGTTCGGCCAGCTGCAGTGGCTTGCCGGTCCCGGTGAACTGCCATGCCTTCATATGGAATTTCCCTTCGTCCTTCGTTGCGCCCGCTGCGGGGATTTTCCGCACCGGGCAGGTCTGCAGGGGTACCGTCGCGTGGTTGCCGCATGTGCCGCACCTGTCCGGACGGCTGTGCCGCACCGAGCGGTGGCCAGACGCGGGGAGCGATGTACACCGTCGAACCGACAGACCCCTGTAGTCGGTGAGCCTGTGCCGCTGCCCGGGTGCCACGTCAGGTGGGGCTGTGATCGCTACCAACCATCCAGACGGGCAGCTGCGCGAGCATGCGCTCCGTGAAGGTTTCGCGCTGCACCGGGCCCCCTGGCGACTCCCTTTAACCGTTCCGGGCCACAGGCCCGGCGCTCGCCACGATCCCCTTCACCGAGGCCACCGTCACCGCAGCCCCCGACGAGGACGGCACGTACACCGTCGCCTGGAAGGCCCCCGGCATACGTCATGTCATCATCAGGGCCAACGACCGTACGGTGGCCGGCGGGCGGTTCCGAGGGTTCGGTCACGGTCGCAGGGCTGCCCGCCGCGGGCCGCCAGTGGTTCACTCTCACGCCGTCCCGTGGCCGGTCGCTGCGCCTCGCCGACCGTCTGATCAAGCTCGAAGGCACGGTCAACTGCCGCTCTGCTCACCGCCCTCGGCGTCCCCCGCTCCACCGTCATGCCCGACTACCTGGCCAGCAACGTCTATCGTGCCGAGGCACGCGCGCGCTCAAGCAGGAGCTGCTCGGCGGCTGAAGCCACTCGGCCCCACCCTGTGGGGCGCCCGCAGGGTCATGACGGGGCGTCACGAGGTCGTGACTGCGGTCGTGGAAACGCAGACGGCAAGTCCGCAAAGACAACAGCGTCCGAGTGCCTGGCCATGCCCCCGGTCGGGCGCGCGATGTCCGGCACGCACGCTCACCGTGTCGTCGAAGAGCCCTCGTAGCTGTGCTCCGAGGGCTCTTCGACGCCTTGCGATCGCATCACGCACCAGACGCCGCGCGCTGGTCCGGGCCCGGGACACGCCCCGAGCCCGGACCTCGCGGGGCGCGTCCGTCAGCGCGGCGCCATCCTGATCGCGCCGTCGAGGCGGACGGTCTGGCCGTTCAGATACGGGTTCTCCAGCATGTCGACGGCGAGCCGGGCGAAGTCGTCCGGCTCGCCGAGCCGCTTGGGGTGCGGCACCGTCGCGGCCAGGCCGTCGCGGATGTCGGCGCGCAGCCGGCCCAGCATCGGGGTGTCCATGATGCCGGGGGCGATGGTGTTCACCCGGATCTGCCAGCTCGCCAGGTCGCGGGCGGCGACCAGCGTCATGCCGTGCACCCCGGCCTTGGCCGCGGTGTACGAGGTCTGGCCGATCTGTCCGTCGAACGCGGCGACCGACGCGGTGAGCACGATCGCGCCGCGGTCACCGTCGTCCAGGACGTCGTTCTCCGCGATGCGGGAGGCGGCCAGGCGCAGCACGTTGTACGTGCCGACCAGGTTGACCCGGACGACCTCGGCGAACGTGGCGAGTTCACCGGGGGTCCGGTCCTTGCCGATGATCCGCGTACGGTCTCCGCCGCGGCCCGCGCAGTGCACCACGCACCGCAGCGGGCCGTGCTCCCGCGCCGCGTCGAGGGCGGCCGTGACCTCGGCCTCGTCGGTGACGTCAGCGCGCACGAACCGCGCCGCGTCGCCGAGGTCGGCGACGGCTTTGGCACCCTGCTCCTCGGAGATGTCGGCGATGACCACCCGCCCGCCGCCGTCGATGATCCGGCGCGCGGTGGCCAGGCCGAGCCCTGAGGCGCCGCCGGTGACGAGGGCGGAGGAACCGTCGATGCGCATGCGTGAAACTCCTTACAGACCGAGGGACTTGCTGATGATGGTCTTCATGACCTCGCTGGTGCCGCCGTAGATGCGGCTCACCCGGGCGTCGGCGTACAGTCGGGCGATCGGGTACTCGAGGATGTAGCCGTACCCGCCGTGCAGTTGCAGGCAGCGGTCGACGACGCGCCCCTGTGTCTCGGTGCAGAACAACTTCGTCCGTGCCGCGTCGACGCCGCTCAGTTCATGTGCGACGAGCGCCGTGATCGACGCGTCGAGCAGGGCCTGGGCGGCCTCCAACTCCGTCGACATCGCGGCGAGTTCGAACTTCGTGTTCTGGAAGTGGGCGACCGGTTTGCCGAACACCTTCCGGTCGCGTACGTAGGTGATGGTCATGTCGATGGCCGCGCGGGTCTGGGCCACCGCGCCGACCGCGATGGCGAGTCGCTCCTGTGCGAGGTTGCGGCCGAGGAGGGAGAACGCGGTGCCCTCCTCGCCGAGCAGGTTCGCGGCGGGAACCCGGACGTCGGCGAAGGACAGCTCGACGGTGTCCTGGGTGGTCAGCCCGATCTTCTCCAGCTTGCGGCCCACGGTGAAGCCGGGCATGCCCTTCTCCACCACGAGCAGCGACAGGCCGCCGCGCCGGTTGTCAGGATCGGTGGAGGTGCGGGCCACGACGATCACCAGATCGGCGTGGTGGCCGCCGGTGATGAAGGTCTTGGAGCCGTTCAGCACGTAGTGGTCGCCGTCACGGACCGCCGTCGTGGCGATGCCGGCGAGGTCGGAGCCCGTGCCCGGCTCGCTCATCGCGATCGCCGTGTACAGCTCGCCGGACGCCAGCCCCGGGAACCAGCGGGCCCGCTGCTCGGCGTCGGCGAAAGCCGTGAAGTACGGCAGCACCACGTCCAGGTGCGTGCGCAGACCGCCCAGGGTCACGCTCGCGCGGGCGCACTCCTCCTGGATGACCACGTTGTAGCGGTAGTCGTCCTGGCCACCGCCGCCGTACTCCTCGGGCAGCGACGTGCCGATGATGCCGAGCTTGCCGAGCGAGGTGAACAGCTCGCGCGGGACGAGTCCGGCGTGCCGCCATTCCTCGTAGCGGGGCACGACCTCGCGTGCGAGGAAGTCGCGTACCAGGAGGCGGAAGTCCTCGTGGTCCTGGGTGAACAGCGTGCGACGCAAGGGGAGTTCCTCCGGGGATGCAATGGACGGGTGGATGCGGCCCGGTCCGGGGGCGGGCCGCACCCCCGGACCGGGCCGCGGCTCGGGAGCGAGTCAGAACGTGATGGTCCGGGCCGGCTTCCGGGACGTGTCGAACCCGGCGACATCGGCCGGCGTGCCGCCGAGGACGGCACGCGCACACCGCTCGATCTGGGCGACCGCCCCGGGTACGGCGGTGAGGGGGATGGCTGCCGTCGGCCGCAGCCGGTCGCGGTGCGGGAGGAAGTGTTCGACGAGGTAGTCGTTCCAGGCACGGACCACGCCATGTTGCCTCCCTCGACGTTCACTCGGAACCCGATGACTGGATGGCGCTGCCGGGAAGAGTATCAGTTATTGCATTCCGTGAGCTCGGTCATGCGAGCTAGAATCCCGCATATCACGGTGATTGGCGAGAGGTGTTCGCCTCCGGCCTTCAATAGAGGAGACTGATTGATGACTTCCGGAGGTACGGGTCCGCTGGCGGGCTGCCGGGTGGTCGAGCTCGGCGGCATCGGCCCCGGGCCGTTCGCCGGGATGTTCCTCGCCGACCTGGGCGCCGAGGTGGTGCGCGTCGACCGGCCCGAGTCGGTGGGCGAGGAGGGCCGCGGCGGGGCCGCGGATGTCCTCAACCGGGGCAAGCGGTCGGTGGCGATCGACCTCAAGCATCCCGCCGGCAGAGAGGCCCTCCTCGAACTCGTCGAACGTGCCGACGTGTTGATCGAGGGCTACCGACCCGGCGTCACCGAACGCCTCGGCGTCGGCCCCGACGTGTGCCGGGCCCGCAACCCCCGGCTGGTGTACGGGCGGATGACCGGCTGGGGCCAGGACGGACCGCTGTCGGCCGCGGCGGGACACGACATCACCTACATCGCCCTCACCGGGGCCCTCGGTGCGATCGGCGCCGCCGGCGGGCCGCCGCAGATCCCGCTCAACCTCCTGGGCGACTTCGGTGGCGGCGGCTGCTACCTGGTGATCGGCATCCTGGCGGCGCTGCGCGTGACCGAACGTACCGGCGCGGGGCAGGTGGTCGACGCGGCCATCGTCGACGGCACCGCGCACCTGCTCGCGAGCACCTTCGCCAAGCTCGCCCGCAGCGCCTGGAGCGACGAGCGCGGCGTCAACCACCTGGACGGCGGGGCGCCGTTCTACTCCGTCTACGCGACGAAGGACGGCCGGTACGTCGCCGTCGGCGCGCTGGAGCCCAAGTTCTACCGGCGCCTTCTCGGTCTGCTCGAACTCGACGTCGACCCGGACCGGCAGCAGGACCGCACCACTTGGCCCACGCTGCGTGAGCTCCTGGCGGAGCGGTTCGCGCAGCGCACGCGCGACGAGTGGGCGGCGCTGTTCGAGGGGACCGACGCCTGCGTGGCGCCCGTCCTCGGCCTCACCGAGGCCGCCTCGCATGCACACCTGGCGGCGCGCGGAACCGTCCTCGCCCAGGGCGGTGTCGTGCAGCCGGCCCCGGCGCCGCGCTTCTCGACGACCCCGTCGGTCGCGGGCGCACCGGCGTCGGCCGTGGGCGCCGACACCCGCGCCGTACTGAGCGACTGGGGCGTCGACGGCGTCGAGGAGCTCTTCGAACGCGGTGCCGTCGGAATCGGCCGGACCGGCCTGACGGGCCCGCCCGCACCACCGCATCACGACCACCGGGCCGCTGCGCAGCGCGGCGGACCCGAGGACCCGAGCGAGAGGAACCGTTCATGAGGGACGCCGTCATCGTCGACGCCGTACGCACCCCGATCGGCAAGCGCAACGGCTCACTGGCGGGCATCCACGCCGCCGACCTGTCCGCCCAGGTGCTCAACGCGCTGGTCCAACGCACCGGGGTGGACCCCGCCACCGTCGACGACGTGATGTGGGGGTGTGTGACCCAGATCGGCGACCAGTCGAGCAACATCGGCCGCTTCGCCGTCCTCGCGGCCGGCTGGCCCGAGCACGTCCCCGGCGTGACGATCAACCGGGCCTGCGGCTCCAGCCAGCAGGCCGTCGACTCGGCGGCCCACGCCGTGATGGCCGGACAGTACGACCTGGTCGTCGCGGGTGGTGTGGAGACCATGACCCGGGTGCCCCTCGGCTCGCACCGCACGACCGGCCAGCCGTACGGGCCCAAGGTGCTGGCCCGCTACGAGGGCGCCGAGCTCAACCAGGGCGTCGGGGCCGAACTCATCGCCGAGCGCTGGGGGCTGAGCCGACAGCGGCTCGACGAGTACGCGGCCGCCTCCCACGCGAAGGCCGCGGCGGCCATCGACGACGGCGTCTTCGACGACCACGTCGTGCCCGTCGACGTCGACGGCGACAAGTTCACCGTCGACGAAGGACTGCGGCGCGGCACGTCGCCCGAGACCCTGTCCGGCCTCAAGCCGCCGTTCAAGCCCGACGGCGTGATCCACGCGGGCAACTCCTCCCAGATCTCCGACGGCGCGGCGGCTCTGCTCATCACGACGCGAGAGCGGGCCCGCGAACTGGGACTCACCCCGATCGCCCGCTACCACTCGGGCGCGGTGAGCGGAGCGGACCCGGTCACGATGCTGACCGGCCCGATCCCTGCGACGGCGAAGGTGCTGAAGCGGGCCGGGCTGAGCATCGACGACATCGGCGCCTTCGAGGTCAACGAGGCCTTCGCGCCGGTCCCGCTGGCCTGGCTGGCCGACACCGGAGCCGACCCGGAGCGACTCAACCCGCTGGGCGGGGCGATCGCGGTCGGACACCCGCTCGGCGCCTCCGGCGCCATCTTGATGACGCGGCTGCTCGCCCGGATGCGCAGCCGGAACCTGCGTTACGGGCTGCAGACGATGTGCGAGGGCGGCGGGACCGCGAACGCGACCGTCATCGAGCTGCTGAGCTGACGCGGACGCGGACGTGCCGAAAGGCCGGTGGGTGAGACAGGGACTCCGTCTCACCCACCGGCCTTTCGGTATGCGGCGCGATCGGCCGCGATCAGAACTGCGGCTGCTGCGGCCGCCGTTGCACGATCGCCCCCGCGTCCACCCGCAGCTGCTGTCCGGTGATGTACCGGGACGCGTCGGAGACGAGGAACAGCACTGCCTCGGCGATGTCCTGCGGCTCCACGTAGGGCAGGCCCATCGCTGTCATCACGTGGAAGGCGGGCAGGGCGTCCTCGCGGGTCGGGTTCTCCAGGTCCGGGCGGAACTCCCGGTACATCGAGGTGTTGTTGAGCAT
Organism: Streptomyces sp. NPDC002577; assembly: GCF_053594815.1. Classification (NCBI taxonomy): domain Bacteria; kingdom Bacillati; phylum Actinomycetota; class Actinomycetes; order Kitasatosporales; family Streptomycetaceae; genus Streptomyces; species Streptomyces sp. NPDC002577. The sequence continues at coordinate 144,899 of NZ_JBSFWK010000006.1, forward strand.
GTCGGTGTTGGTGTTCGTCGGGTGCACGGCGTTCGCCCGGATCCTGCGCGGGGCGAGCGCCACGGCGAGGTCGTTGACGAATGCGGCCGCCGTGCGCTTGGAGAACGAGTAGCCGAGCTTGCCGAAGTCAGGCCTGTCGGCCATGTCGGCGGACGGCATCAGCGCCGCGGTCGAGCCGGTCACCACGACCGCACCGCCGTCGGACAGATGCGGCAGCGCCGCCTGCACCGCGTGCACCACGCCGTGGAAGTTGACGGCGATCGCGTCGATGAAGGCGCCTGCCTCGGGCCGGCCGAGAGGGGCGATCCCGGCCTGGGCCACCACGGCGTCGAGCCGGCCCAGCCGCTCCACGCCCTCGTCGACCGCCGCCTTCAGCGCCGCCGCGTCCCGCACGTCCGCGGTCACGGCCACGATCCTGCGGCCCAGCTTCTCCACCAGCCGTACGGTCTCGTCCAGGTCGGCGCGGCTGCCCAGGGGATAGTCGACGCTGTCGATGTCGTCGCAGATGTCGACCGCGATGATGTCAGCGCCCTCCTCGGCCAGGCGCACCGCGTGGGCGCGGCCCTGCCCACGAGCCGCGCCGGTGATGAAGACGACTTTGTCCTGTACCTGGCCCATCAGGGACCCCTTTCACACGTTCACGCGTTCACATGTTCAGATCGAGCTGCGGTCGCTACCAGCCGACGAGTTGGTCGAGGAGCAGCGACGTGGTCGAGAAGTAGTCGCCGTAGCCGCCCTTGAAGAACAACAGCGGGGTCTTCGCCGACGCGACGTGCAGGTCCTTGACCCGCCCGACGACCAGGTCGTGGTCGCCGATCGTGACGACGTCCTCAATGGCGCAGTCCACCCAGGCGACGACCCCGTCGAGAACGGGATTTCCCGACGGGGACGTCTCCCAGGCCACGCCGGCGAACCGGTCGGTCCCCCTGGCCGCCAGTTTCCGGCTGAGGTTCTCCTGGTCGGCCGCGAGCGCGTTCGCGCAGTAGCGCCCGGCGGCCTTGATCTTCGGCAGCGTTCCGGACGAGCGGTCCGCGAGGAACGACACCAGTGGCGGGTCGAGGGAGACGGACGTGAAGGAGCCCACGACCATCCCCTCCGGACGGCCCTCGGGCCCCGTCGCGGTGATGGCGACGACGCTCGTGGGGAAGTGGCCCAGCACGTCTCGAAACCGCCGGCCGTCGTAGCCCGTGCTCACGTCCGTCCCCATCTCAGATCAGCGCCTGCATCGGAACCGGCACCTCAAGTCCCATCTGGGCAAGGGAATCGGCGTGATAGGTGGCACCCGGTACATGGATCATGTGCTGCAGGCCCACGTGCGCGTCGCGCCACAGCCGCTGGATGGGGTTGTCGCGCCGGATGACGTTCCCGCCGGAGCGCGCGAAGATCTCGTCCAGCGCCGCGACCGCCCGCCACGCGCAGCGGACCTGGTTGCGCCGGATCGTCGTGCGGTCCTCGACGCTCACCGTCTCACCCGCGTCAAGACGGTCGTACAAGCGGCTGACACCGTCGATGAGCTGGACCCTGGAGGCCGCGATCTCCGCGGCGGCCTCGCCGGTGGCGTAGAGCGCGTACGGATCGTCACGGACCTGGACGCCGGTCACCGCGACACGGTCGCGCTGGAGGTCGAGGTGAGCGGCGAGCGCGCCTTCGCAGATACCGATCACGGCCGCCGTGATGCCGAGCGGGAACATCGTCGTGAACGGCAGCTTGTGCACGGTCTCGGTGGCGCCGTTGCGCTCGGCCGCCGTCCCGGTCTTGATGTCCTCCTGGTCGACCGTCCGGTACTCAGGGATGAAGGCATTGGTGACGACGACGTCCTTGCTGCCCGTGCCCGACAGGCCGATGACGTCCCAGGAGCCGTCGATGATCTCGTAGTCCGAGCGGGGCAGGACCACGTGCAGGACCTTCACCGGCGCGGCCGGCTTGCCCTTGCCGTCGCCGGCCAGCGCTCCGAGGAAGACCCAGTCGCAGTGGTCGGTCCCGGACGAGAACGGCCAGCGCCCGTTGAGTATGTAGCCGCCCTCGACCGGTTCGGCGATCCCGTTCGGCATGTACGGGGAGGCGATCCAGGTGTCCTGGTTCTCGCCCCAGATCTCCTGCGCGAGCCGCGGGTCCATCTGCCCGACCTCCCACGGATGGACCCCGACGACACCGGCCACCCAGCCTGCGGCGCCGTCGTGCCGTGCCAGCGCCATCACCGCCTCCGCGAAGTCCCGCGGGTGGACCGAATACCCGCCGAACTTCGCCGGCTGCAGCAGACGCATGACGCCCGCAGAGCGCATCAGGCCCACGGTCTGTTCGCTCAGCTTGCCGAGGCGTTCATTCTTCTCGGCGAGTCCCGCCAGCTGCGGGCCCAACTCCTCGATCCGGTCGATCACTTCATGCGCCATGACGCGCACCTCCTGCTTCGTCCGTCTTACGGGTGAGGAACTCGAGCGCGACGCGTTCGAACTCGTCCTTCCGCTCGATCTGCACCCAGTGCCCGCACCGCGCGAACGTGTGCAGCTCGACCTCGGGGAGCTGGCGGGTCGCGAAGTGGGCCTGATCGTAGGGGAGCATGCGGTCGTCGCGACCCCACAGCAGTAGCGTCGGTGTGGAGACCGTCGCCGCCCGCGTCCACAACGGCGTGTACTTCGCCTGGAGTTGAGGTGCGAACATCGAACCGAGGATCGCCCTGGTCCGGTCGATCACCCCGTCGGCGGTGGCGTTGCGCATGCGTTCGTCGAGGAGCTCGTCGGTGATGCGGCTCTGATCGTGGACCATCGTGCGGATCCATCCGCGCATGCGCTCACGGGTGGGGTCGTCGAGGAACTCGAACAGGCGAAGGAAGCCCTCGCTGGGCTCGGGCGCGAACATGCTGACCGACAGGCCGCCCGAGCCCATCAGAGCCATCCTGCGCACCCGCTCGGGGTACTGGACCGCCAGCTCCGCGGCGACGGCCCCGCCCATCGAGTTCCCGACGAACACCGCCGACTCGATGCCGAGTTCGTCCATGAAGCGGGCCACCAGGCGTGCCGCGACCACCGGATAGACCTCGTCCAGCTTGGGCAGGTCGCTGCCGCCGAAGCCCGGCAGGTCGGGCATGACCGTGCGGAAGTGCTCGGCGAACACCGGGAGGTTGTGGCGGAAGTTGGACCAGGCGGTGACCCCGGGACCCGATCCGTGGAGCATGAGCAGTGGCTCGCCCTCGCCCGCCTCGTGGTAGGCGAAGGTGAGGCCGTCGACGTCCCGGGTCGACCGCGTCGCTTCGTAGGTGGTGCCATGTGTCGTGTCTGTCGTGCTGGTTGAGCTTGTGGTGCTTGTCATGCGCGGCCCTCTCGGCTCGGGTTTGTTCACAGGCACTGAGCTGCGCGGCCTCAGGATCCGCCGCCGCGCAGAGTGAGGGCGATGTCGGTGAGCATGTCCTCCTGCCCGCCCACGAGCCGGCGCCGTCCGGCCTCGACGAGGATGTCCCGGGTGTCGACGCCGTAGAGCAGGGCCGCCTGCTCCGCGTGGCGCAGGAAGCTGCCGTACACGCCCGCGTAGCCGATCGTGAGTGTCTCGCGGTCGACGCGCACCGGGCGGTCCTGCAGGGGGCGGGCGAGGTCGTCCGCCGCGTCCTGCAAGGCGAACAGGTCGCAACCGGTCTCCCACTCGCGGAGGTTGGCGACCGCGACGAAGGGCTCGATCGGCACGTTGCCCGCCGCCGCGCCCTGTCCGGCGAGCGAGGCGTCGACGCGGACGGCGCCCTCCTCCACCGCGGCGAGGGAGTTGGCGACCGAGAGGGAGAGGTTCTCGTGGGCGTGGATGCCGATCTGGGTCTCGGGGGCGAGAACGTCGCGGTAGGCACGGACACGTGCCCTGACGTCCTCGACCGTCAGCCGTCCGGCGGAGTCGGTGATGTACACGCAGTGCGCACCGTAGGACTCCATGAGCCGTGCCTGGGCGGCGAGTTCGGCCGGGTCGACCATGTGGCTCATCATCAGGAAGCCCGCCACGTCCATCCCGAGCTCGCGCGCCTCGGCGATGTGCTGCGCCGCGACGTCCGCCTCGGTGCAGTGCGTGGCGACCCGGACCGAGCGCACCCCGAGCTCGTAGGCCTTGCGCAGCTCGGTCACCGTGCCGACACCCGGGAGCAGGAGCGTGGTGATGGTCGCGCGGCTGCTGTTCGCGACCGCGGCCTCGATCCACTCCCAGTCGGTGTTGCTGCCGGGCCCGTAGTTCAGGCTCGCCCCGGCCAGGCCGTCGCCGTGACTGACCTCGATGGCCGCGACGCCGGCCGCGTCGAGCGCGGCGACGATCCGGCCGACCTGCTCGGGGGTGATCCGGTGCCGGATGGCGTGCATGCCGTCCCGGAGTGTGACGTCCTGGACGTAGATCCGCTTGTTGGTCTTCGTCATGCCGCCCTCCGCGTCACGCGCTCGGCGATCTTCTCCGCGACCCGCTGGGCGGCAGACGTCATGATGTCGAGGTTCCCGGCGTACGCGGGCAGATAGTGCGCCGCGCCCTCGACCTCCAGGAACACGGACACCTTGGTGTCGACGGGCCCGGGCCGGTCCGGCAGCAGCGTCGTGACCTCGCCCGCCTCTACGGGCGTGAACTGCACGTCCTGTACGAGCCGGTAGCCGGGCACGTAGGCCGCCACCTCGGCGACCATCCGCTCGATCGAGGCCCGCACCTTGTCGTGGTCGGCCCCGCCGATCAGGCAGAACACCGTGTCCCGCATGATCAGCGGCGGCTCGGCCGGATTGAGGACGATGATCGCCTTGCCGCGCCGGGCGCCGCCCACGCCCTCGATCGCGCGGGCCGTGGTCTCGGTGAACTCGTCGATGTTGGCCCGGGTGCCCGGACCCGCCGAGCGCGACGCCACCGAGGCGACGATCTCCGCGTACGGCACGTCGGTCACCTGGGAGACCGCCGCGACGATCGGGATGGTGGCCTGACCGCCGCAGGTGACCATGTTGATGTTCGGGGCGTCGAGGTGCTCCTCCAGGTTCACCGGGGGGATCACATACGGCCCGAGCGCCGCGGGGGTCAGGTCCACGAGCCGTCGGCCATGGGGCGCGAGCAGCCGCGCGTTGGCCTCGTGGGCGGCCGCGCTGGTGGCGTCGAGCACGATCTGTACGTCCTTGAACTGATCCATCCCGATCAGTCCGGCCACCCCGTCCGAGGTCGTCGCGACCTTCATCCGGGAGGCTCGGGCAAGGCCGTCGGAGGCGGGGTCGATCCCCACCATCGCGAGTACCTCGAGGTTCGGTGAGGTCCGTTTGATTTTGATGAGCAGGTCGGTCCCGATGTTGCCGGAGCCGACGATCGCCACTCCCACGCGATCTGTCATCCGTCGTCCTTTCCTGCCCGCCCTGCGGGTCCTGGGTTGTGCGAGAAGTGCGCGGTGACCGTGCCCAGCGGCTCGATGGACACCTCGAAGACATCGCCCGGCTCGGCCGTCACCATCGGTCCGAGGGCGCCCGAGAGCACCAAGTCCCCTGAGCGCAAGGGGGATCCGAACTCGATGGCGGTCCGCGCGAGCCAGGTCAGGGCATGCAGCGGATCGCCGAGGCAGTCCTGGCCGGTGCCCTTGGAGACCACCTCGCCGCCCCGCCGCATCACCATCCGGACCTGCGCCGGCTCGAACTCGTCCAGGGGACGGCCGTGGTCCCCGATCACGAAGACCCCGGACGAGGCGTTGTCGGCGACGGTGTCCGTGATGCCGATCCGCCAGTTCTCGATCCGGCTGTCGACGATCTCCACGGCGGGATAGGCCAGATGGACCGCCGCGCGCACCTCGGTGGGGTCGGACGCGTCGGGGATGTCGCGTCCGAGGAGGAAGGCGACCTCGCCCTCCGCCTTGGGCTGCAACAGACGCTGGTAGGGGACGAGCTCGCCGTCCGCGTACCGCATATCGTCAAAGAGTACACCGAAATCGGGTCGGTCGACCCCGATCTGTGATTGCACCGCCGCGGAGGTCAGCCCGATCTTGCGGCCGATGAGCCGGGCTCCGGCGGCCAGCCGGCGCTCGGTCGTGACCTGCTGGACCGCGTACGCGAGAGCGATGTCGCTCGGGCCGATCAGGTCGGCCACCGGGCGGCAGGCCACGCCCGAACTGCTGGCCTGCACCAGGCGGTTGGCCGCGGCGGTCACCGACGGCGCCGCGGCGGCTTCGTCCGTCTTCATGGCCCTCATGATGCTCTTCGATTCGAAAAATGAGTACCCCTAATATGCATTGACACTGGTCTCGGGTGCGGCCACCATCCGTGCAAGTGCTCGTTGGCGGTCGGCGGCGTCGCTCTGGGGCGGAGCGGGAGACGTCGTCGTTTCGGTGCGCCTGGTGCGCACCTTGGGACAGCCGCCGTCAATTCGCGGTGCAGCGAGGCCGTTTCACTCATGCGTCGGTGAAGTCCACTCAATGGTGGCGTCGACGCGTATCTGGGACTCCCCTGCCGCCCTGCTGCGAACCAACGAGGAGGTCAAAGATGACGCTCAAGGACGAGAACGGGCGGACGCCCGTCCAACGGCGAGGCAAATCGGCGGAATCGGCGGAATCGGCGGAAGAGGTCTACGACGTTGTCTTCGTAGGATCGGGTGGTGGCCTGGTAGGCGCCTATGTGGCGGCGTCGCGCGGACTGCGCACCCTTGTCCTGGAGAAGACCGACCGGGTCGGCGGCACCGTCGCCTACTCGGGTGGCGGCGTGTGGTACCCCGGCTCGGCCCCGCTGCGTCGGGCGGGCATCGAGGACGACACCGACCACGCCAGGACCTATCTGCGTGACATCGTCGCCGACCGCTCCCGGGAGCGGCTGCAGGACGCGTATCTGCAGGCGGGCCCTCAACTCATCGACGAGCTGGAGCAGAACGAGTGGTTCCAGTCGTTCGTGTACGGGCCCGTGCCGGACTACTTCTCGTGGCGCCCGGGCGGGACGACCGCGGGGCGGACGATCTTCCCGCCGGAACTGCCCGCCGAGCGGCTCGGCGAGCGCGCGGATCTCGTCCGCGACTCCCTTTATACCGAGCGGTGGTGGAACACGGAGCCGGGGCCGGCCCTCACCGGTGGCCGTGCGCTCATCGGGCGGGCCCTCGGGGCGTTCCTGGACACGGGCAACGGAACGCTCAAGCTGAACACCGCACTGCACAGCCTCGTCGTGGAGGACGGCAGGGTCGTCGGCGTCGACGCGGTGAGCGAGGGCCGGCCGGTCCGCTTCCGCGCCGAGCGTGGCGTGATCCTGGCGGCGGGCGGTTTCGAGCGCGACCGTGAACTGCGTGAGAAGCACCAGCCGGCGGCTCAGGGCGGCCAGTGGTCCAACGGCGCCCCCGCCAACACCGGCGACGCCCTGAAGGCGGGCATCGCGATCGGCGCCGACACCGACCTGCTCGACGAGGCCTGGTACGTGCCCGGCCTCGTCCAGCCCGACGGCCTGCCGTTCTTCCACACCGGCACCCGCGGCGGGATCTGGGTCAACGGCGCAGGCGAGCGTTTCGTCAACGAGACGCGCCCCTACGACCAGGCCGGACACGAGATCGCCGACCTGCACACCACCACCGGTGTCGTGCACGCGCCCTGCCACTGGATCCTCGACCAGCGCCAGATCGACCGGGACAGCTTCGGCGGCGCACCCGACCAGCCGGTTCAGGAGGAGTGGTTCACCTCAGGTGCGCTGCGCAAGGCGGACACCCTGGAGGAGGTGGCGAAGCTCATCGACGTACCGTTCGAGGCGCTGCGGCAGACCGTCGAGCGGTACAACGTCCTCGCGCACAGCGGTGTCGACGAGGACTTCCACCGCGGCGAGACCGCGTGGGACCAGATGTTCCACCACAGCGTCGGCTTCCCCGCGGGACCCAACTACCTGGTGCCGCCCACCACGGACTGGCCGAACCCCCTGCTGATGCCCCTGGACACCCCGCCGTACTACATCGCGACCGTCGCCCTGTCCGACATCGGCACCAAGGGCGGCCTCAAGACCGACGAGCACGCGCGTGTCCTGCGCCCGGACGGCAGTGCGATCCCGGGCCTGTACGCGAGCGGCAACACCGCGGCCCCGATGTCGGGACGCGTCTACCCGGGTGCCGGAACGCCGATCGGATCGAGCATGGTCTTCGCCTACCTGGCGGTGCTCGACCTCGTCGGCGCGTCGCAGTGACCCAAGCATCTGCCACCCCGTACGAGATCAAAGGAGATCCGTCATGGAACCCGCCCGGTACATGAGACTGCAACGCGCCTCCGCCTGGTGCGGATTCGTCCTGCTCGCCGGATTCATCATCGCCTACCTGGTCGGCAACCTTCTCACGCCCATGGACCCGACGTGGAGCGCCAAGGAGGTCGTCACCTTCCTTCAGGACAACCAGACGGGGATCCTCGCCTGTGTCGCGATCATGGTCCTGACCGTTCCGTTCGAGTACCCCTTCGTCGTCGTGACCAGCCTGCAGATGCGCAGGATCGAGGGCGGGTGGGGGATTCTGTCCATGACCCAGGCCCTCACCGGTGTCGTGGCCCCGATCGGGTTCTTCTTCCCGCTGGCGATCCTGGCCGCCGCGGCCTTCCGCCCCGAGGCCCACTCCCCCGACGTGCTGCTGGCGATGACCGACACGTTCAACCTCATGCTGGTGGGCAACGCCTGCATCTTCGTCCTGCAGGTCTGGTCGATCGGCTACGCGGCGCTCATCGACCGCCGCAGCCGGCCGATCTTCCCTCGGTGGTTCGGCTGGCTGAACATGGTGCTGGGGGTCTTCCTCATCCCCGGAGCCTTCGTCTTCCTCACCAAGACCGGTCCGTTCGCGTGGAACGGAGTGCTCGCAGAAATGATTCCCACGGTGGTGTACTTCATCTGGAAGGTGGCCACCCCGGCCCTGCTGCTGCGCGCGGTCAAGCACGAGGAGGCTGAGGTCGCCCAGGAGAAGGCCGGGCGGGGGGATGAGGCCCAACTGGCCACTTCGTAAGAGCTGTTGGGCCTCTGCTCCGGTCGGCTTGGATCAGGCCCGGCGCAGCAGCATCGCCCCGGACGGCACCCCTCCCCCCGAGGTCACCACCGCGACACGGGCGTCCTGCACCTGGCGCCCGTGGGCCGCGCCGCGCAGTTGCAGCATGGCCTCGCGGACGAATCCGTACCCGTGCAGGCGGCCGGCTGAGAGCTGGCCGCCGTGCGGGTTGAGGGGGAGGTCGCCGTCCAGGGCGATCGTCTTGCCCCCGGCGATGAAGTCGGTCGCCTCGCCGGGGCCGCAGAAGCCGAGGCCCTCCATCCAGGACAGGGCGTTGAACGTGAAGCCGTCGTAGAGCAGGGCGACGTCGACATCGGCCGGGGTGAGGTCGGTGCGGGTCCACACATGGGCGGAGGGGCCGAACGCCTGGGGGGTGTGGGTCAGCGTGTCCTGGTCCCAGCTCAGCCGCTCCAGGATCGCCGAGCCCACCGCCTCGACCAGGACGGGAGGCCGGGGCCGGTCCGCCGCGGTCTCGCGCGCGGAGACGACGACGGCCACCGCGCCGTCGCACGGTACGTCGCAGTCGTAGAGGCCGAACGGCGTGGTGACCGTGCGGGCCGCGAAGTAGTCGTCCAGCGTGAGCGGTTCGCGGTACAGGGCCTCGGGGTTGCGTACCGCTCCCGCTCGCGCCGTGACGGCGATGGCGCCCAGGGCCTCCCGCCCCACGCCGTAACGGTGCATGTAGTGCGAGGCGTTGCAGCCGATCCACTGCGCGGCCGACATCGCCCCGAAGGGCGCCCGCCACTCGTACATGCCGGTGGCCCGGCCGCCGTCCGTCTGCCACTGGCCGGAGCGCACCAGGGCGGTGTGCGAGGACTCCCAGACCGTACGGAAGCACAGCACGTGCCGGCACAGTCCGGAGGCGACGGCGAGCATCCCCGCGGTGATCGATCCGATCTGGCCGGGCACCTCGCTGCCTCCGTTGACCCAGGTGGGCCGCAGCTGAAGGGCCTCGCACAGTGCCGTGATCCCGCCTTCGCTGAGGCCGCTGGGGGACACGGCGGGGTAGGTGGACAGGCCGTCGATCTCGTCCAGTTCGAGGCCCGCGTCCTCTACCGCGGCCAGGCACGCGTCCACGGTCAGTGACACCGGGTCGACCATGAGCCGCCGGCCCACGCGGGACTGCCCGACCCCGGTGAGGGCGACCGCGTCCTCGTACTTGCGCTCCGTGGCCATGGGCCGCAGGGCGGTGCGGACGGCGCGGGGCTCGGGCAGCGGACCCGGTCCTTCGGCGGCCTCCGCCTCCCGGTCCGGCTCGAACAGCGGCACGTACAGATCGTCGTGCTGCTCGAAGCGCACCCGTACCCGCATCCCGATGTGCACCTCGTCCGGTTCGCACCCGACGATGTTCGTCGTCAGGCGGGCCCGGTCGTCCTCGGCGAGCGCGACGACGGCCACCACGTACGGCGGCGGGAACGACGGCAGCCAGGCCTGTTCGTTGACGCTGAACCCGACCACGATCGCCTTGCCGGAGGTGGGCGCGAGCCCCACCGAGCGGCTGCGGCACGACGGGCAGACGGGCAGCGGTGGGTGGAAGTACCGCGCGCAGTCCGCGCACCGGGAGATCCGCAGGACGCCGTCGGCGCCGGATAGCCAGAACTCGGCGCTGGAGAGCGTCGGTTGAGGCAGGGGGCGGGAGGCTTGAACCTCGGGCATGGGGTGTCCTCTCATGCAGATAGGTGGCCGTAATAGGGGTTGGTGGCGGTCCGTTGATGGTGAACTCACGCAAGGCGCGCACAAAAGGTATACGCAATTAAAGGCCTGTTGTAGAGTCCGGACCCGGCGCATCTCTCCGAGGAAGGGGCGCGACGATGCCGTTGCAGCCATGGATGAAACTGCTGTCCACCGATGACCACCTGATCGAGCCGCCACGGTTGTGGTCGGACCGTCTGCCCGCGAAGTACCGGGAGGCGGGACCACGGATCGTGGAGCAGCCGCGGGGCGAGGGCGAGGCCCCGGCCGAGGTCTGGACGTACGAGGGCCGCATCTATCCGTACATCGGACTGAACGCGGTGGCGGGCAAGAGCCCCGAGGAGTTCGGCATGGAGCCGACCCGCTACGACGAGATGATCCCGGGCTGTTACGACCCGAAGGCCCGTCTGCGGGACATGGATCTCGACGGGGTGTGGGGGGCGCTGTGCTTCCCGTCCTTCCCGCGCTTCGCAGGCACGGTGTTCCTGGAGGGGCAGGACCCCGAGCTCGCCCGTCTGTGCGTGCAGGCGTGGAACGACTTCGTGCTCGACGAATGGTGTGCCGCGGGGCCCGACCGGCTCATCCCGCTGGCGATCCTGCCGCTGTGGGACGTGCAGGCGTGCGTCGCCGAGATCCACCGGACCGCCGCCAAGGGGGCCAAGGCGGTCTCGTTCCCGGAGAACCCGGCTCCGCTGGGCCTCCCGTCGTTCCACACCGACCACTGGGACCCGGTGTTCTCGGCGCTGGAAGAGACCGACATGCCGCTGTGCCTGCACTTCGGCACCTCGGGCAAGCCGCCGAAGACCGCTGAGGAGGCGCCGTTCGCGGTGACGATCGCGCTGTTCGGCTGCAACTCCATGTTCGCCACCGCCGACCTGCTCTTCTCACCCGTGCTGCACAAGCACCCGAAGCTGAAGATCGGCCTGTCCGAGGGCGGCATCGGCTGGATCCCGTATCTGCTGGAGCGCAGCGACGGCACCTGGGAGCGGCACCGCTTCTACCAGAACATCAACCAGAGCGTGCGGCCCTCGGAGCTGTTCAACAGGCACTTCCACGGCTGCTTCATCGACGACCGGTTCGGCGTGGACGTACGCCACCACATCGGAATCGACAAGATCACCTGGGAGTGCGACTACCCGCACTCCGACTCGTACTGGCCCAAGAGCCGCGCGTACGCGGCCGAAGTTCTCGCGGACGTACCGGATGACGAGGTGCACCAGATCGTGGAGCTGAACACCCGGCGCCTCTACAACTTCCCCGCATGAGCCGCCGGCCGGAGTCCGAGCGGTCGGACTGGACGGATCTGGACCTGCTGACGCGCGACGAGGCCGCGGGCCGGCTGCGCGCGGAGATCTCCGAGACGCAGGAGCGCCTGGCAGGGGCCGACGACGCGGAGCGCGCGCTGCTGGAAGCCCGGCTGCGCGCCCTGCGCGAGGCGGCGGACGAACTGGCCGCCCCCTGACGGGTGTGACCGGTGATCTTTCACGAATGGAGGCTGACATGGGGCGAGTTGACGGCAAGGTCGCGCTGATCACCGGGGCGGCCCGCGGGCAGGGGCGCTCCCACGCCGTGCGCTTGGCGGAGGAGGGAGCGGACGTCGTCGTCACCGATGTCTGCCACGACATCAGCGACGCGCTGCCCTACCCCTTGGCGACCAAGGAAGAACTCGAGGAGACGGCCGAGTTGGTCAGGGCGACGGGCCGGCGGTGCGTCGCCGTCGAGGCCGACGTCCGGTTCTTCGCCGAGATACGGTCCGCCGTCGACGCGGCGACATCAGAGTTCGGGCGGCTCGACGTGGTCGTCGCCAACGCCGGTGTGATGAGCTCCGGCCGCGCCTGGCAACTGTCCGAAGAGGCCTGGGACGTCGTCGTCGACGTCAACCTCAAGGGCGCCTGGAACACGGTGCGCGCCGCCGCCCCCGGCATGATCGACGCGGGGGACGGCGGATCGATCGTCATCACCAGCTCGGCTGCCGGTATCCGTGGGCACGTTCCCTACGCCCACTACGTGGCCAGCAAACACGGTGTCGTCGGCCTGATGAAGGCGCTGTCCAACGAACTCGCCCCGCACCGGATCCGGGTCAACACCGTGCACCCCACCGGGGTCAGCGACACCGGGATCACCGTCGGTGAGCCGGTGGAGGAACTCGCCGAGCGCGAGCCGCTGTTCGCCCTTGCCGCCATGAACCCGCTCGCGCCCTACGTCGAGCCGCGGGACGTGTCGAACGCCGTCCTGTTCCTGGCGTCGGACGAGGCGCGCTATGTCACGGGCCTGCAGTTCACCGTCGACGCGGGCTCGACGAACAAGCCGTAGCGACGCCTCACACCTTACGGAGCGCAGATGAGCGCAGTGCGAACGATCGGATTCCTCGGAGCCGGGCACATCGGCGAGCCGATGGTGGAGCGCCTCCTCGCGGCCGGTCACCCGGTACGTGTGTACGCGCGCCGGTCCGAGGTCTGTGGCCGCCTGTCCGCCGCGGGCGCCGAACTCGTTGGCGCCGCACGGGACCTCGCAGCCTGCGACGCCGTCGTCAGCTGTCTCTACGACGACGCCCAGATGCTCGACGTGCTGCCCGAGGTCGTCGCGGTTCTGGGCCCGCACACGGTGCTGCTCTCGCACACCACCGGCGCGCCGGCGACGCTGGACCGCCTGGACGGGTACGCGCCCGGCGGACGGGCGGCGATCGTCGACGCCGCGTTCAGCGGGACGGCCGAGGCGGTCCGGGCCGGACGCCTCACCGTCTTCCTCGGAGGGGAACCGGCCCACGTGGCGGCGGCGCGTCAGGTCGTGGCCGCCTACGCCGACCCCGTCGTGGCGACCGGCCCCCGTGGCTCCGCGCTGCGCGTCAAGCTGCTCAACAACCTGCTGTTCGCCGCGATCAGCCAGGTGACCCTGCGCGGGCTCGCGGCCGGCCGCGCGATGGGCGTAGCGCAGGACACCCTGCTTCAGGCCCTCGCGGTCAGCAGCGGGGGGAGTACGGCGGGATCGTACATCGCGGCCCGCGGCGGGGCCGAGCGGTATGCCGACGCCGTGGCCCCGTTCCTCGCCAAGGACCTGGCGGCCTGTCGCGACACGGCGGCCGAAGCCGGAGTGGACCTCGCCCCGTTGCTGGACGCGGCGCATGACGGGCCGATGGACCTCGGAGAGATCACCACCATCGAGAGCCATCGACAGTCATGACAGTCATGACAGCTGTCGAGAGCACCGAGAACCATGGAGAAAGGAGTGAGTCGGTGAAGATCACCATTGACAAGAACCTGTGCTCCGGACACGCGCGGTGCGCGGCCGCCGCCCCGGAGCTGATCGAACTCGACGACAGCGGCTACGCCCTGCCCCTCGACGGGGAGGTCCCGCCGGAACAGGAACAGGCGGCCCGTGAGGGTGCGTGGGCCTGCCCCGAGCGGGCCATCACCGTCGAGTGACGTACGACGACTCACTTATGGATTCACCTACGCAGCATGGAGGTTGACGCAGTGCACCGACCGATGGAGGGCGTACGGGTCCTGGAGGTGGCGCAGTTCACCTTCGTACCGGCGGCGGGTGCGGTGCTCGCCGACTGGGGCGCCGACGTCATCAAGATCGAGCACGCCGAGCGGGGCGACGCCCAGCGCGGTCTGGTGCGCGTGCTCGGGCAGGAGGCGATGAGCAAGGGGTCGTCCTTCTTCCCGATCATGGAGGGGCCCAACCGCGGCAAGCGCAGCATCGGCGTCGCCCTCGAAAAGCCGTCCTCGCGGCGGGTGTTGGAGGAGCTCGTTCGCTCCAGTGACGTGTTCCTCACGAACTTCCTGCCGGGCGCGCGGGCCAAGCTCAAGATCGACGTCGAGGACATCAGGGCCATCAACCCCGACATCATCTACGTACGGGGAAGCGGCTTCGGCGCCCGTGGACCGGAACGCGACAAGGGCGGTTACGACAGCACCGCCTTCTGGGCGCGAGGCGGCAGCGCGGCCGGAGTGACCCCGCCCGGGGCGGACCGGATGACGCGGATGCCGGCGGGCGCGTACGGCGACTCGATGGGCGGGATGACCATCGCCGGCGGCATCGCCGCGGCGCTGTTCCAGCGCCAGCGCACCGGTGAGCCGTCCGTCATCGACGTGTCACTGCTCGGCGTGGGCGCGTGGGCCACCCAGTATCTGGTGAACCGGGCCCTGATGGTGGGCGGCCCGCTGCCCGTGCAGGAGCACCCCAAGCACGGCTCGGCCACCAACCCGCTGATCGGCGCCTACCGGACCGCCGACGACCGGTGGCTGGAGTTCTCGATGCTCCAACCGGGCCGGTACTGGCCGGAGTTCTGCCGGGTCGTCGGCCGGGAGGACCTCGCCTCCGACGAACGCTTCGACAGCACCGAGAAGATCATGGCCAACGCCGCCGAAGCCGCGGACATCGTCGCCGAGATCATCCGGCAGCGGCCGTTCGCCGAGTGGACCGAGATCCTCGCGCGGGGGGAGGGGCAGTGGGCCGCCGTACAGAACCCCTGGGAAGTCGGCCAGGACCCGTCCTTGCGGGCGAACGGCCTGATCGCCCAGATCGTGGACGCGGACGGCAGGGAACGTGAACTCGTCGCCAATCCGGTCCAGTTCGACCAGACCCCGGCGTCACTCACCCGGGCGCCGCAGTTCGCCGAGCACACGGACGAGGTGCTGCGCGACATCGGCCTGAGCGACGAGGAGTTGCTCCAGCTGAAGATCGACGGTGCGGTGACCTGACCCACCCTGGCAGGCCGATGCCTGCCACCCCGGCAGGCCGACGCCTGCGCTCGTCCCTCATCTCAGGCGGCACTCGCGGCGGCGGGCTTCGGCCTGCCTCCCCATGTCGCCGACCGCCGCGAGTGCGGGGCACTCGCCGACACTTCGGGAAGCAGACATGATCGAGTCGGTCAGGCGTGCCCTCTCCTCCCCCCGGCCACGCGCGTCGATCGCGCTGGCCGCCGTCGCAGCCCTCCTCCTGGCGGGCTGCGCGAAGGAGGACGACGCCGGCACCCAAGGAAGCACGAACGACACCCCAGCCGCGCTCGCGAGCGCGTTCCCGGGGAAGAAGGCCGGCGGTACGCCGGTCAAGATCGGCCTCATCACCAACGAGGGCGGCGCGGGCATCAGCCAGCCCGAGACCCGGGAGGCCGCCGACGCGGCACGGCGCTATGCCAACGACAACCTGGGCGGCATCGCGGGCAGGCCCATCCAGTACGTGATCTGCAAGACCAAGGAAGAGCCGGCGACCGCCCGGGACTGCGCGAACCAGATGGTCGAGCAGAAAGTGGCCGCGGTCGTCCTGACCAGCAGTGGCCTCGGCGACTCCATGGTGCCGATCGTGACCCGGGCCGGCATCCCCTGGACGACCGCCCTGGCCACCAGCGGCGCCGAGGGCACGAGCACCCTCGCGTACTCCTGGACGGGCGGGTTCCCGGCGTCCATGACGTCGATGGCCGAGTACGCCAAGAAGCAGGGCTACAAGAACGTCGTCACGTTCGTCATCGACGTACCGTCCGCGGTGGCCGGTGCCCAGTCCATCGGCAAGCCGGTCTTCGACAAGGCAGGCATCGGCCTGCGGATCGTGAAGATCGCTGCGGGCACGCCGGACGCCTCGCCCCAGGTCAGCGCCGCGCTGCAGAGCAAGCCCGACGCCGTCGCGATCATCGGCGAGTCGACGGTGTGCACCTCCGTGCTCCAGGCGATGGCCACACTCGGCGGCTCCACCCCGCGGATGGTCCTCCAGCCGTGCACGGCCCCCGCGGTCGTCGACGCCGTCGGGACCGGCCTGGACGGGGCGCAGGTGTTCAGCAGCTTCGACGGGGCCAGCGACCATCCCGAGGCCCAGCTCTACCGCGCGGTGATGAAGCGGTACAGCCCGGACACTCCCAGCGGCGGCTACGCGGCCATCGGGTACCAGGGAGCGCTCGGCCTGGTACGCGCGCTGAAGGGCCTGACGGGCGAGGTCACACCGAAGACCGTCGCGAAGGCGCTCGACTCGGCGAAGAACGTCGCGCTGCCCGCCGGCCACGGCACCACGTTCACCTGTGACTCCAAGGCGGTGCCGGATCTCAAGGCAGCCTGCTCGGCCAAGGAGGTCACGGCCACCCTCAACGGCGGCAAGCTGGAGAAGGTACAGGTCATCGACCCCGCACCACTCTTCGATCAGGCCGGCTGATGGACCAGTACCTCGTCTTCCTCCTGCTGGGCCTGGGCAACGGGGCCGTGTTCGCCGCGCTCGCCCTCGCCCTGGTCCTGACCTTCCGCAGCTCGGGGGTCGTCAACTTCGCCACCGGGGCGATCGCGCTGTACAGCGCGTACACATTCGCGTTCCTGCGCAAGGGCGAGCTGCTGGTGCCGATACCCGGCCTGTCGCGCACCGTCGGCCTCGGCGGAGAGCTCGGGCTCTTCCCGGCCATGGCGCTCTCCTTGGTGCTGGCCGCCGCGTTCGGGGTGCTGCTGTATGCCGTCGTCTTCCGGCCGCTGCGGTCGGCGCCGCCGGTCGCCAAGGCCGTCGCGTCGATCGGCGTGATGCTGGTGATCCAGGCCTTGCTGGTCGCCCGGGCCGGCACCGCACCGGTGTCGGTGAAGGCGATCCTCCCGGGCAACGCGGTGGAATGGGGCGGTTCGCGCATCCCCGGGGACCGGCTCTGGTTCGCCGCGGTCGTCGTGGCGCTCACCGTCGCCCTGGCGCTGGTGTTCCGGCTGACCCGGTTCGGCCTGGCGGCCCGGGCCGCGGCGGAGTCCGAGAAGGGTGCCCTCGTCAGCGGGCTGTCCCCGGAGCGGATCGCGACGGCGAACTGGGCCCTGAGCTCGGCCATCGCAGCCCTGTCCGGGATCCTCATCGCGCCCATCGTGCCGCTGGTGCCCCTGTCGTACACGTTGTTCATCGTCCCCGCCCTCGCGGCCGCGCTCGTCGGCAACTTCACCGCGCTGATCCCGGCCGTCGGCGCCGGGCTCGTCATCGGGATGCTCCAGTCCGAGCTGCAGTTTCTGCAGGGCAAGTGGTCGTGGCTGCCGCAGACCGGGCTGGCGCAACTGGTGCCGCTCGTCGTGATCCTGGTGTACCTGGTGGTGCGTGGACGGCCGCTGCCCACCCGCGGCACGGTGATCCGGCAGACGCTGGGACGGGCTCCGCGCCCCGAGCGCATGCTGGTCCCCGCCCTCGGCGCCACCGCGCTCGGCGTCGTCGTCCTGTTCGCCACCCAGGGCAGCATCCGCGCCGCGGTCATCACCTCGCTGACCCTGGGGGTGATCTCGCTGTCGCTGGTGGTCGTCACCGGATTCGCCGGGCAGATCTCGCTCGCCCAGCTCACCCTCGCCGGGGTCGGCGCGTTCAGCCTGAGCCGCTTCACGGCGGACTGGGGGGTCCCGTTCCCGATCGCACCGCTGCTGGCGGCCGTCGTGGCCACGGTGATCGGCGTCGTCATCGGGCTGCCCGCGCTGCGCATCCGCGGACTGCCGGCGGCGGTGGTGACGATCGCGCTCGCGGTCGCCGTGGAGGCGTTCTGGTTCCGCAACACCGACTTCAACGGCGGGCTCGACGGCGCCAAGGTCCCCTCGCCCCATCTGTTCGGGATCGACCTGGGCATCGGGGCGGGCGAGGGGTATCCCCGCATCCGGTTCGGTCTGCTGTGTCTGGTGGTGCTGTTGCTGGTCGGCCTCGGCGTGGCCTGCCTGCGCCGCAGTCGGCTCGGCGCCGCCATGCTCGCGGTCCGCGCCAACGAACGCTCGGCCGCCGCGGCGGGCATCGACGTCTCCCGAACGAAGATCATCGCCTTCGCGATCGGTGCCTTCATCGCCGGACTGGGCGGCGCGCTGCTCGGCTACCAGCAGACCGTCGCCGACCCGGAGATGTTCACCGCGATCGGCGGCCTCGGCCTGTTCGCCACCGCCTATCTGGCAGGCATCACCGCGCTGTCCGGCGGTGTGGTGGCCGGTGTGCTGGGCGCGGGCGGCCTGGTGTCCGTCGCCCTGGACCGGGCGCTGTCCATGGGGGAGTGGTACAGCGTGATCATGGGCGTCGGCCTGGTGCTCACCGTGATCACGAACCCGGAGGGTCTGGTCGGTCCCGCACACGCGCTCGCGGCCCGCCTGCGCCGCGAGACACCCAGGGACGACCAGGGAGATGCCGCCCTGACGGACACGATCACCGATACGGACACGGACACCGACTCGCGCCCCACCACCGACAGGACGGCACCCGAACCGGGAGCCGTCGTCCTGGCGGTACGCGACGTCGGAGTGCGCCACGGAGGCGTCGTCGCACTCGACGCGGTCTCCTTCGAGGTCCGTTCCGGCGAGATCGTCGGTGTCATCGGGCCGAACGGGGCGGGCAAGACGACCCTGCTCGACGCGGTCAGCGGATACCAACGCGGCACCGGCACCGTGGAGTTCGACGGCCGTGACCTCTCCTCGCTCACACCGCACCGACGCAGTCGCGCGGGGCTCGGGCGCACCTTCCAGGGCATCGAGCTCTACGAAGACCTGAGCGTGGAGGAGAACGTCCTGGTCGGCGAGAGCGCGGCCCGGCACGGCGGCGACCACGTCGGCTCGACCGAGGGGACACAGCTGCGCAGCCGCCTCTTCGAGACGCTGCACCTGAGCAGCCACCGAGGGCAGCCCGCGCGTGAACTCTCGCAGGGGCACCGGCAGTTGGTATCCATCGCCCGAGCGCTGGCCGGACGGCCCCGTCTCCTGCTCCTCGACGAGCCCGCGGCCGGCCTCGACAGCTCCGAGAGCCGCTGGCTGGGGGAGCGGCTGCGCGCCGTGCGGGCCGCCGGGGTGACGGTGCTGCTCGTCGACCACGACATGGGACTCGTACTCGACGTGTGCGACCGCATCGTCGTACTCGATCTCGGCAAGGTGATCGCTCAGGGAACCCCCGCCGAGATCAAGGCGGATCCACGGGTCGCCGCCGCCTACCTCGGCGCGGCACGGGCACAAGAGGAGGGCGTACGGTGACGACAGCGACCGAGCCTGGACAGGCGCTCCTGGTGTGTGAGGGCCTGGACGCCGGCTACACCAAGGGACAGCCGGTGGTGCGCGGGTTCGACCTGCGGCTGAGGCCCGGCGAGGTCACGGCCCTCCTCGGTCCCAACGGTGCGGGCAAGACGACCCTGTTGCTGACGTTGGCGGGGCTGCTGCCGAGCCTGGGCGGTGCCCTCGTCCTGGGCGGTGAATCCGTCCGGGGCGGCCGGGCCCGCGAGATGGCGCGCAGGGGGCTGGTCCTCGTGCCCGACGACCGGGCCCTGTTCACCCAGCTGACCGTGCGGGACAACCTGACGCTCGCCCGGCGGCGCGGCGGCAGCACCGTGGATCAGGTCCTCGACTACTTCCCGGCGTTGGGCAAGCGCCTCAGAGTCGCGGCCGGGCTGCTCTCCGGCGGCGAACAGCAGATGCTGGCTCTGGGCCGCGCTCTGATCCAGGACCCGCGCGTCCTGCTCGTCGACGAACTCAGCATGGGGCTCGCCCCGGTGATCGTCGAGGAGCTGCTGCCGGTCGTCCGGCGCATCGCCGACGGCACCGGCGCCGCGGTCGTCCTCGTGGAGCAGCACGTACAGCTCGCCCTGGAGGTGGCGGACCAGGCCGCCGTGCTGGTGCACGGCGACCTGGTGCTCAGCGGGTCCGCCGCGAGGTTCGCGGCGGACCCGGGACTGTTGGAGCGCGCCTACCTGGGGGAGCTGGCGACGCGGTGACGATCCGTCGGTCGACGGTGGGCGTCAGTACAGCCCGCCGTCGACGCGGATCAGCGCCCCCGTGGTGTAGCTGGACGCGTCGCTCGCGAGATACAGGGCCGTACTGACGATCTCCTCGGGGTTGCCGGGACGGCCCAGCGCGCTGCGCGTGCTCGTGCGGGTCTCCTGCGCCCACGACTTCGACACGTCCGTGAGAAACGGCCCGGCCGAGATGGTGTTGACCCGCACCGTCGGCCCGTATTCCAGGGCGAAGACGGTGGTGAGGGTGTTCAGCGCCGCCTTGGCGCCGGCGTAGGGCCCGAACCGGGGCTGCGGCAGCAGCGCCCCGGACGAGGAGACATTGATGATGGTGCCGCCGTCGCCGTCGGCCATCCGCCGGCCGACGAGCGACGCGAGCCGGAAGGGGCCCTTGAAGTTGACCCCGATCACCTTGTCGAAGAGCTCCTCGCTCGTCTCGGCCGAGGATGGGGCCAGCGGTGACATACCGGCGTTGTTGACCAGGATGTCGATGTGGCCGAACACGTCGTACGCGGTGTCGACGAGCCGGTCCAGATCGTCCCAGTGGCCGACGTGGGCTGCCACCGGCAGCGCCTGCCGGCCCAGGTCGCGTACCTCCTTGGCGGCTGCCTCGCAGGCGTCCAGCTTGCGGCTGGTGATGACGACGTCGGCGCCCGCGGCGGCGAAGGACCGCACCATCTCCAGGCCCAGGCCCCGGCTGCCGCCGGTGACGAGGGCGACCTTGCCGCTCAGGTCGAACAGCTGACCCGGTGGAACCGGTGACGTGGGGTGCTGCCCGGACGCGGTCATGCGTTCACCTGTCCCTTGAGGCTGTCGTCGCCGATGATGTGCGCGTACCGCTTCCGCGCGGCCTCCAGCTTCGGGGGAATGTGCTCGCTGGGGAACAGCCCGTCGGCCGGCCGGTACTGCTTGAGCATCTGCTTGGCGACCGTGGTGCGGTGCACCTCGGTCGGGCCGTCGGCGAGGGCCAGGTTCGGCGCGGCCATCCACCACTTTGCGAGCGGGAGTTCGTTGGTGGTGCCCAGCGAGCCGTGCAGATGCAGCGCCCGCTGGATGACGTCGTGCAGCACCTTGGCCATCGCGACCTTGCACATGGCGATCCGGGTGCGGGCCGCGCCGTGCGGCTGGGTGTCGATGATCCAGGCCGTGTTCAGGACGAGCAGCCGGAACTGCTCCAGCTCGATCCAGGAGTCCGCGATGAACTGCTGCACGGCCTGTTTGTCGGCGAGCAGGGTGCCCTGCGTACGACGCGACAGCGCGCGCTCACACATCATGTCGAAGGCGCGGGCGCACTTGCCGACCGTCCGCATGGCGTGGTGCACCCGGCCGCCGCCGAGCCGGGCCTGGGCGACCTTGAACCCCTCGCCGGGGCCCCCGAGCATGGCGTCGAGCGGGACCCGGACCCGGTGGTAGCGGATGTAGCCGTGGATCCCCTCGTCGAGCGCGTCCCGCTCGTCCATCGTGCCGACATTGCGCTTGATCTCGATGCCGGGCGTCTCGGCCGGCACGATGAACATCGACATGCGCTGGTGCGGGGCCGCCTCGGGGTCGGTGACGGCCATGACGATGAGGAAGGCCGCGTACCGGGCGTTGGAGGAGAACCACTTCTCCCCGTCGATGACCCACTCCTCACCCTCACGCCAGGCGCGGCACACGAACTCCTTGGGATCCGCTCCCGCCTGAGGCTCCGTCATCGAGAACGTGGACACGATGTCGCCGTCGAGCAGCGGCTGCAGATAGCGGGCCTTCTGTTCCGTGGTACCGAACATGGCGAGGATCTCCGCGTTCCCCGTGTCGGGGGCGGCGGTGCCGAACACCGTGGGCGCCCAGTAGGAGCGGCCCAGGATCTCGTTGAGGTAGGCGAGCTTCACCTGGCCGTAGCCGGGCCCGCCGAGCTCCGGGCCGAGATGGCAGGCCCACAGGCCCTGCTCGCGGACCTGCTCCTGCAGGGGCTTGAGGATCGCCCGTGCCTTCTCGTTGGCCGTGTCGTACGGGTCACCGCCGTGCGGAAACAGCAGGTCCAGTGGCTCGACCTCCTCACGCACAAAGGCTGCCGCCCAGTCCAACTTGGCCTGGAAGTCGGGTTCGATCGAGAAATCCAGCATCGGCCCTCCGGGCGAGACGTCGCGAGAATCCAAAAGATCAGTGTCAGGAATTTATCCCGACTCTGGTGTGTAGTCCACAGACAGGCGCTCAGGAAGTCGTTTAAGGCTACTGTTTACGAGAGGGTGGGTGTCGTCGAGTACACCCGGGCCGAACAGGAGGAAGCGTGTCGGAAGAGGTTCTTGTCGAGCGCCGCGGCGCCGTCCAGGTCATCACGATCAACCGTCCCCAGGTGAAGAATGCGATCGACGGCGCCGTGGCGAGGGGGGTCGCCGCCGCGGTCGACGAGCTGGACGCGTCGGACGAGTTGAGGGTCGGGGTCCTCACCGGGGCAGGGGGGACCTTCAGCGCCGGTATGGACATGAAGGCGTGGCTGCGCGGTGAGAGCCCGCGGATCGAGGGGCGCGGGTTGTGCGGCATCGCGAAGGCACCGCCGCGCAAACCGCTCGTCGCGGCAGTCGAGGGCTGGGCGCTGGCCGGCGGATTCGAGCTGCTGCTCGCCTGCGACCTTGTCGTCGCGGCCCGCACGGCTCGCTTCGGAGTACCGGAAGTGAAGCGGTCGCTGGTGGCGGCCGGGGGTGCTGCGCTGCTGCTGCCGCGCCGCGTGCCCTACGCCGTCGCGCTCGAACTCCTGCTGACCGGTGAGCCGTTCGGAGCCGAGCGGGCGGCCGAGGTGGGCCTGGTCAACCGGCTCACCGACGAGGGCGACGCCCTCGACGGCGCGCTCCGGCTCGCCGAGGCGATCGCCGCGAACGGGCCCCTCGCCGTGGCGGCGACCAAGCGGATCGCACGCGCCACCGTGGACTGGACGTGGGAGGAGGGGTGGCGGGAACAGGAGGCGATCACCGACCCGGTGTTCGCCTCCGACGACGCGAAGGAGGGCGCCACCGCGTTCGCCGAGAAGCGGTCGCCGGTCTGGAGGGGGCGCTGAGAAGCGGGCGTCGGTCCGCAGGGGCGCTGAGCCCGCGCCGCGTTCCTCGCCGCGCGGGCATTGCCGCCGTCTCAAGGCCGGTGGCATGGTGAGGGCAACCTCAAAAGAGGGCTCTCAATTCTCTATGTAGAGGTATGTCGGCAGAGAGGCTGCCTGCCCGCGTGCAGGTCGTCCTGGAGAGGAACCGAGATGAGTACCACGCTCGAGCCTGAGGGCACCCACAAGGGCGTGCCCACGTACCACTTCGACAACAGGGAAGACGGCCCGGTCCTCAGCCATCAGGAGCGCTGGGACGCGTTCGCGGGGACGCACTCCGGGTTCAGGAGCAGCATTTCGCAAGGCTACTGGGTGGTGACGGACGGCAAGGAGGTCCAGCAGGCGCTGCAGGACTGGCAGACGTTCTCCAGTACGTCCGTCACGGCCCTGGACCCGGATCCCAAGTACTTGTGGATCCCCGAGATGCTGGACCCGCCGCAGCACACCGACTGGCGACGCCTCCTGGGCAGCGAGTTCTCGCCCAAGGCCATCGCCGCCCGCGAGCCGGAGATCCGGCAGGTCGCGGTCGAGCTGATCGATGATCTGAGCGGCCGTGACGGCGCCGAGGTCCTCGACGGATTCGCGCGCCGATTCCCGACGCTGATCTTCATGCGGCTGATGGGGTTGCCCGAGGAGGACCTGGACCAGTTCCTCGACTGGGTGGACTCCATGCTGCACCTGTCCTTCGAGGAGGACCCGGACCACAGCCGCCAACTGTCCGCGATGCAGTCCGTGTCGGCGTACTTCGAGGAGCAGATCGCCCTCCGGCGTGCGCACCCCCGGGACGACTTGCTGTCCAGGGCCATGACCTGGGAGATCGACGGCGAGCCGATCAGTGACCGGGACATGCACGCCTTCTGCATCCTGATGTTCCAGGCGGGCTTCGACACGGTCCCCATCGCGATCGGCTGGGCTCTGTACCACTTCGCCACGCACCCCGAGCAGCGCAGCGCGATCGTCGCCGACCCCTCGCTCATAGGGATGAGCGTGGAGGAGATCCTTCGTGTCTACTCGTTCGTCGTCCCGGCCCGCAAGGCCACCAAGGACGTCGAGGTCGGCGGCTGCCCCGTCAAGTCGGGCGAGATGGTGATGCTGCCGCTCGCGGTCAGCAACCGCGACCCCGAGCGGTACGAGAATCCGCTGGAGGTCGACCCGCACCGCTCCGTGAGCAACCACATCGCCTTCGGCTCGGGCCCGCACCGCTGCCTGGGCTCGCACCTCGCGCGCCTGGAGCTGAACGTGGCGGTGCAGGAGTGGCACAAGCGCATCCCGGACTACCGGATCGCGGCCGGTCAGGACCTGGAACAGACGGGGAACATGTACGGCATCAAGTCCCTGCGGCTGGAGTGGTGAGCGGGCCGATGGCGACGGCGACGACGGGCGCCGTGGCTCCGCTGAGGGCAGCCGATCTCTATCACACCGGGATCGTCGTGCCCGATGTGGAAGCCGCGATGGCCCGGATGAGCGAGGTCGCCGGATACCGGTGGACCAAGCCCCTGTCCCGGGAGCTGCCGATCCGGATGGCGGACGGCGAACGGGTGTTGACCCTTCGCTACACGTACTCCCTCGACGCCCCGCACATCGAGCTCATCCAGGAGGTGCCCGGCACCCCCTGGACCGCGACCGCACACGCCGCGGCACACCATCTCGGCTACTTCTGCGACGACCTCCCGGCGACGTCGAACAGGCTCGAAGCCGCGGGTTTCGCACGGGAGGCGTGTGTGGTGACCGACGGCGACGCTCCGTCGGTCTTCGCGTACCACCTGGCACCGACAGGGGAGCGCATCGAGATCGTGGACCGGGCCCTGATGCCCGATTTCCCGGCGTTGCTGCAGTCCAGGACCTAGGTCCCGGCCGGTGGCGGCTCACGTACTGAGGATGCAGTAGGGCGGATGTCGGGAGCCGTATGACGACGGGTGGGGGCCGGCGGGGGACGTGGAGCCGTACCCGCCGCCCTCGTGAACCGGGCGGCACCGCGGCAACCAAAAGGACCTCCCACCATGGCCTCTTCGAACTCCACCCCCGTGAAGGCAGTGAAGGGCAGGGGCCGGCGACGTGCTGCTCTGGTCGAGCTTCGTCGTCGGTCTCGTCGTGAGCGCCGCAGCCGGTGCAGCCCTGGACAGCACGGCGAAGATGTGGCCACGTACCGGCGGGGAGTAGGTCCCGATCAACGGGACCCTCAATTAAGTACCCTCTTTTTGGTTTTCGGGGTACGGTGTGCCGTGAGCACGGATAGATCCGCTCGCGAACGTGGAGGAGCCAGGTGACCCTCACGCACACCAAGGAGCACGACGAGCTGCGCTCGGCCTTGCGCCGCCTGCTGGGTGACAAGTCACCGAGCGCGGCGGTGCGTCGCTGGATGGAGTCCGGCGAGGGGTACGACCCCGCGCTGTGGCGCCAGTTGGCCGGGCAACTCGGCCTCATGGGGATCGCCGTCCCCGAGGAGTACGGCGGCAGTGGCGGCGGAACAGTCGAACTGGGCGTCGTACTGGAGGAGTTGGGCAGGGCACTGCTCCCCTCCCCGTACTTCGCCACCGTAGCCCTCGCAGGCCAGGCCCTCACCGCCTCCGGTGACGCCGCGGCCAAGGTGCGGTGGCTGCCCGGTATCGCCGCGGGGGAACTGACCGCGACCGTCGCTGTCGCGGAAGAGCACGGTTCCTGGCGCATCGAGGACGTGGCCACCACGGCCACCCGCGTCGACGGCGAGAGCTGGACGGTGTCCGGCACCAAGATGTTCGTGGTCGACGGAGACACGGCCGGCCTGCTGCTCGTGGTCGCGGGCACCGACGCGGGCCCCGGGCTGTTCGCGGTCGAGAGCGGGGTTCCCGGAGTCGCGCGGACCCCGCTCGACACGCTCGATCCCACCCGCCGTCAGGCCCGGATCGACCTCGACGAAGCGCCCGCCGTGCGCGTGGGGCCCGACGGGGACGCGACGGCGTACCTGCGCACCGCCCTCGACCTCGCGGCGGTCGCGCTGGCGTCCGAGCAGGTGGGCGGAGCACAGGCGTGTCTGGACGCCGCCGTGGAGTACGCGAAGACGCGGGTGCAGTTCGAGCGTCCCATCGGCTCGTTCCAGGCCGTCAAGCACGCGTGCGCCGACATGCTCCTCGCCGTCGAGGCCGCCCGGTCGGCGGCCCACCATGCCGCGTCCGTCGCGGCCGTGGAGTCGGCCGGGGAACCGGCCGAAGAGCCGGCTGAGCTGCCGACGGCCGCCGCGCTCGCCGCCGCCTACTGCGCGGGGACGTACACCCACGCGGCCAAGCAGAACATCCAGATCCACGGCGGCATCGGCTACACGTGGGAACACGACGCACACCTGCACCTGCGCCGGGCGAAGACGTCGGAGCAACTGCTCGGCGCGCCCGCGGCGCACCGGGCACGCCTCGCCGACCTGGTGGGGATCTGAGGGGAGCCGCATGACACCGCCAACGAGGACGACAAAGACGACAACGACGACCGTGAGCGGTGAACGTGCCGTCGGGTTCGCCGGCGATACCGAGAGCGATACCGGCAGCGCTGCCGGGAGCGACGGTGAATTCCGATCCCGGCTACGGGAGTTCCTGCGGGCACACCATCCCGGCCGTCGCCCGAAGGACCCCGCCGGGCGGCTCGCCTGGCAGAAGGCGTGGCTGGCCACCCTCTACGACGCCGGATACGCGGGTCCCAGCTGGCCGCGCGCCTACGGCGGCATGGAGCTGAGCTTCGCCCGGCAGGTGATCTACCAGGAGGAGTACGCGAAGGCGAGGGTCCCGGGACCACTGGGCACCGGACTCGGCATCGCCGCTCCCACCCTCATCACGTACGGGACCGAGGAGCAGAAGGACCGGTTCCTGCGCCCCATGCTGCGCGGCGACGCGGTGTGGGCGCAGGGGTACTCCGAGCCCGAAGCCGGCTCGGACCTGCCCGCCCTGCGGACGACGGCGCGCCGCGAGGGCGACACGTACCTCGTCAACGGACAGAAGGTGTGGACGAGTTCGGCCGACATCGCCGACATCCTCTTCACCCTGGTACGCACCGGCACCCCCGAGTCACGCCAGCGCGGCATCACCTACCTGCTCATCGACGCCCACGCGCCGGGCGTCACGGTGCGGCCGCTGCGCGACCTGACCGGGGACGCACACTTCTGCGAGGTCTTCTTCGACGATGTCCGCGTGCCGGTGTCCGACCGGATCGGCGAGGAGAACGGCGGCTGGCCGCTTGTGCGCACCAGCCTCGGGCACGAACGTGCCGCGGGCGCGATGAACCAGGCCGCCCGCTACCGCCGGGTGCTCGACGAGCTGATCGAGCTGGCCCGCGAGCGCGGGGCGAGTACCGATCCCCGGGTCCGCGACCGGCTCGCCGACTTCGAGACGCGCGTACGGATCATGCGCTACACCGGGATGCGGACGATCTCCGACATCATGACCAAGGGCGAGCCGGGGCCCGCCTCGTCGACGGCCCGGCTGTTCATCGTCACCTTCGAGCAGGAGCTGCACGAGTTCGCCGTCGACCTGCTCGGCTCCTACGGCATGCTCGGCCGCCGCGACCCGCACGCCGTGCAGCGCGGGCGGTGGGTCTGGGGGTTCCTGCGCACCAGGGCGTCCACGATCGGCGCGGGGACGGCGGAGATCCAGCGCAACACCATCGCCGAACAGGTCCTCGGACTGCCCCGCGACCCGGCCATGCCCACCCTGGACGGTCGGCGATGAGGGC
Organism: Streptomyces sp. NPDC002577; assembly: GCF_053594815.1. Taxonomy (NCBI): domain Bacteria; kingdom Bacillati; phylum Actinomycetota; class Actinomycetes; order Kitasatosporales; family Streptomycetaceae; genus Streptomyces; species Streptomyces sp. NPDC002577. The sequence goes on from NZ_JBSFWK010000006.1 coordinate 172,984, forward strand.
CGCGCGCTGCACCGGCTACGGGAAGCCGAGCGGCATCGAGGTCACCGAGGTCGACGACCTGGAGCCGGGCCCCGGCGAGGTCCTGGTCCGGGTGCACGCCGCTGCCGTCAACTATCCCGACGTCCTTGTCGCGGCCGACCGCTACCAGGTATCGGCCCCCCTGCCCTTCACGCCCGGCAGCGAGTTCGCCGGCGTCGTCGCCGCTCTGGGGGAGGGGGTGACCGGGCCGCCCGTCGGGTCGGCCGTGGCCGGCGCTGTGTTCACCGGGGCCTTCGCCGAGCAGGTCGTGGCCCCCGTGGCGGCACTGCGGCCGATCCCCGACGGGCTCGACATGGTGCACGCGGCCGCCTTCCACGTGACGTACGGCACCGCCTACCACGCCCTGGTGACAGTGGGTGGCGCCGCCGCGGGGGAGTGGGCTGCGGTGCTCGGCGCCGCCGGTGGGGTCGGCTCGGCCACCGTCGACGTCGCGTCCCGTCTTGGGCTGCACGTCGTGGCGGCCGCGTCGAGCCCTGAGCGGCTCGCCGTCGCGCACGAACTCGGCGCGGAGCACGGCATCGACTACGTGCGCGAGGACCTCAAGGCCCGCATCCGGGAGGTGACCGGCGGCGAAGGCGTGCACCTGGTGGTCGACCCGGTGGGCGGCGACCACGCCGAGGCGGCCTTCCGGGCCCTGCGGCGCCAAGGCCGGTTCGTCACGGTCGGCTACGCCGACGGCCGTATCCCCCGCATCCCGCTCAACCTCGTCCTGCTCAAGAACGCGGTGGTGCGCGGCTTCGAGGCCCGGATGATGCGCGAGGAGGCGCCGGAGGCGGTCGCGGCGGCCCAGCACGCGCTGGCCGGGATGGTCCGCGACGGGATGCGGCCCATGGTCTCCCACGTCCATGCGCTGAACGATGTGGCCGCCGCACTCACGGCCGTCGCCGAACGCCGGACCACCGGCAAGGTCGTGCTCGACCTGACCCCGACCCGATGACCTGCCCCGATTTGACCTGACCTGCCCTGACCGAGGAGAGTCCGCGATGACCACCACCACGGCAAACCAACAGGCCGAGCAGTTCGGCGTGTTGACCGACGAGGCGATCGAGCGCTCCCGCCGCCGCCTGGGCATCCCGAAGCCGCAGCGCAACCCCCCGCACAACTACGAGGTGAGCACCGACGGCGTCCGCCATTTCGCCTACGGGTACGGCGACGACAACCCGCTCTACTGCGATCCCGAGTACGCGGCGCGCACCCGCTGGGGCTCCCTCATAGCCCCGCCGACGTTCCTGTACACCATGGGTGAGGACGCCGCGCCGGCGCCGGATCCGTCGACCAAGGCACTTCTGAGGGGCGATCCGTTCGCCGGGCTCGGCTCGTACCAGGCGGTCATGGAGTTCGAGTGGTGGCGGCCGCTCGCCCTGGGGGACCGCTGCCGGGTGCTGCAGACCCAGGTGGGCGTGCAGGCCAAGCACAGCAGCTTCGGCGGTCGCACCGCCCATGTCACCCAGGACTACCTGTACGCCAACGGGCAGGGTGAGATGCACGCCGTCCGCCGTGGCACCTGGATCAACGCGGAACGGCACACGTCACGCAAACGGGCCAAGGAGAAGGTCGAGCAACAGCCCTACACAGCAGACCAGTTGGCGCATATCGATGCGGCATACGCGGCCGAGACCCGGCGCGGCGCCGAACCGCGCTACTGGGAGGACGTCGAGATCGGCGAGGAACTGCAGCCCCGGGTGAAGGGGCCGCTCACCGTCACGGACGTGGTCGTCTGGCATCTGGGCTGGGGCATGCAGCTCACCCCGCCCGGCGCGTTCCGTATCGCCGCGAACGTACGGCGCAAGGCCCCCGGCCTCTACCCGCCCAACCCGCTGGGCATCCCCGACACCGTGCAGCGCCTGCACTGGGAGCCGGAGCGGGCACGGGAGCTGGGCCTGCCGAACCCCTACGACTACGGCGGGATGCGCGAGACCTGGCTGTGCCACCTGCTCACCGACTGGATGGGCGACGACGGCTGGCTGTGGCAACTGCGCTGCGAACACCGCAAGTTCAACTACCTCGGCGACACCACGTGGGTGCGGGGCGAGGTCGTCGACAAGCGGCGGGCCGGCGAGCGCGCCGAGGTGCATGTCGCGGTGCGCTGCGAGAACCAGCGCGGCGAGGTCACCACCCCGGGCACGGCCGTCGTCCTGCTGCCGACCCGGGAGCGGGCGGTCGTGCTGCCTGAGCCGCCCGCGCCCGGCCTGGACGGCATGGTGACGCACGAACTGGCCCGGTTCAGCGTGGGCGATACGGCGGACTGAGCCGGCGGGCTCGCCCTGACGTCAGTGCCACCAGGGGATGAGCGCGTCCAGGTGACGCCGCATCCGGTGCCGGGCGACACCGGAGTCCCCTGCCAGCACCGCGTCGAGGATCCGCTGGTGCACGTGGGTGACCTCGTCGGCCGCCTTGTCCCCGGGCAGCGGCTGGTTCTGGCCCGCGGCGTGCCGGCGGAACAGCTCCGTGATGATGTCGAGGAACAACGACAGGACGGGATTGCCCGCCAGAGCGGCGAGTTCGGAGTGGAAGAGGTCCGCCTTGCGCGGGTCGTCCGCGGGGCCCTCCGCCGGCCAGCGGACGGCCGCGGCAAGCCGCTCGGCCATGTTTTCGGCGGTCTCGCCGCCCTCGGCGTGCCGCGCGGTCACCCGCGCGACCGCGCCGAGCTCCAGGGCGTCACGGACGATCCGCAGATCGTCGGCGGTCGCGCCCTGGTACTCCAGGAAGAGCGCCATCGTGTCGATGCTGGCCTGTGGCTCGGGTTCGGTGACGATCAGGCCGCCGCCGGGACCGCGCCGCATCCGGGCCACCGAGTGGTACTCCAGGAGCCGCACCGCCTCGCGCAGCGCGGCCCGGCTGATCTGGTAACGGGCGAGGAGGTCGGCTTCGGAGCCGAGCACCGAACCGACCTGCCAGCCCCGCGCGGCGATGTCGTCATGGATCCACGAGGCGACCACCTCGGCCAGCTTGGCCCGCGGTCCCTCGGCCATCTCCGGCTCGATCACGGTGCCCGTGATCCGCGCGCGGCGCACCCGGTGCTTCTCGATCCAGGCGGCAACCCACTCCAGGTGCGAGGTGAGCAGCGTCTGGGCGCGCGCCCCGTCGCCGGAGATCACCGCTTCGACGATGGTCCGGTGCGCCTCGCGCGAGGTGGTCGCGGCGGACTGGACCTCGGCCTTGGCGATCCGCCGTGAGGTGTGCGCGTAGCGCGCGGTCAGGCGGGTGAGTACGTCGATGTAGAGCTGGAGCACCGGGTTGCCCGACAGGCGGCCGAGCACGGGGTGCAGGGGATCGAGAGCCCCCTCGCCCGGCTCGTCCGGCTGGGCGAGCTCGTCGTCGAGGGTGGCGCGGAGCGTGTCGATGCCCTCCTCGGTGAGGCGCTGCGTGGCAAGCCCCGCGGCGATCGGTTCGAGGAGCTGGCGCGCGTGCAGCAGATCGGTGACGCTCGTCCCGATGTACTCCAGGTAGATCACGATGGAGCGCGTGGCCGGGCCCGCATCGGGCGCGCACACGATCAGTCCGCCCCCCGGCCCCCGCCGCATCCGGGCCACCTGGTGGTGCTCCACCAGACGCACCGCCTCGCGCAGCACGGAGCGGCTGACCCCGTAGTGCTCGCGCAGGTCCTGCTCGGAGCCGAGGGACTCGCCCACGGGCCAGCCGCGCTGCATGACGTCCGCCTCGATACGACGTGCGATCTGCGCGGCCAGCTTGCCGACGGGGGAACCGGTCTCGCCGTCGGCGGAACCAGCCCGCCAGGCGAGGTCGGTGGCTTGGTGGTCGGCGGCGGTCGCCATGGGGTCAACTCCTCGAGTGACGTTGCGTGTCCTCAGCATAATGAGCTGGGCCGGCAACAGCGGAATCCCGGGCGTATAGGCGTACTCACCGGCCTGGTTGGGGTCACTGAATCCGTTACCTTCCCCGGTCACTTCGGTGCGAAGCGTTGCCCTGCGTCAAGGCGCAGGCACTGGCCGTTGAGCATCGGGTTGTCGACGATGGCGAGCACCAGCTTGGCGTACTCCTCGGGACGGCCCAGGCGCTTCGGGAACGCGGCGTCCTTCACGAGCGTGGACTTCACCTCGTCCGGGATCTTCCGTACGGCACCGGTCTCGAACAGACTCGGCGCGATCGCCATGACGCGGATGCCCAGGGAGCCCAGATCGCGGGCCATCGTCAGGCACATCCCGGCGATGGCCGCCTTCGCGGCACCGTAGGCGACCTGCCCGATCTGGCCCTCGAACGCGGCGATGGACGCCGTGTTGACGATCACGCCGCGCTCGCCGGTGACGTCGGGGTCCTCGGGGGCGTTGCGGCTCATGTGTGCGGCGGCGAGGCGGCTGATGTTGAAGGTGGCCACCGCGTTGAGGTCGAGGACCCGGCGGAACGTCTCCAGGTCGTGCGGGCCCTGTTTGCCGAGGGTGCGCCGGGCAACTCCGCCGCCCGCGGTGGTGACGGCCACATGTAGTCCGCCGAGCTGTGTGACGGCGTCGGCCAGGGCCCGCTCGGTGCCCTCGAAGTCCGTCACGTCGACCGGATGGAACGCGCCGCCGCAAGCGGCCGCGACCTCGGCGCCGGCCGACTCCGGGCGGTCCAGGACGGCCACCTCGGCGCCGCGGGCCGCCAGCAGTTCGGCGCTGGCCCGGCCCATGCCGGACGCCCCGCCGAATACGACGGCCTTCTTCCCCTTGATCTCCACTGGCGTTCGTTTCCCTTCGCGCGGTCCTATGTGGGTACGGCCTGGGGCCGGATCAGCGCGCTGAGCCGGTCGCGATGGACGGCCGCGTCGCCGTACAGCACGGCATCGGCCTTCGCCCGGCGCAGGTAGAGGTGCAGATCGTGCTCCCAGGTGAAGCCGATCCCGCCGTGCAACTGCAGCGCCTCACCGGCCACTTCACCGGCTGCGGCACTCGCGTACGACGCCGCGGCGCACGCGGCGCGGGCGGCGTCCGGTGTTTCGGCGTCGGCCGCCATCGCCGCGTACGCGGTGGCCGCCCGTGTCCCGTGGACCAGCATCGCCATCGAGGCGCACTTGTGCTTGACCGCCTGGAACGAGCCGAGCGGCTGCCCGAACTGCACCCGCACCTTCATGTACGCGACGGTCATGTCGAGCAGGTGGTCCATCACGCCCAGGGCGTCGGCCGAGACCAGCACCGACGCGTCGTCGAGCAGTCGCTGCACCGCGGTGGGGCCGCCGTCGAGGCGCCGGTCGAGCGGGACCCGGACGCCGTCGAACCGCACCTCGTGCAACGCCCGGGTCAGATCGAGAACGTGCTGGCGTCGGATGGTGACTCCGGGCGCGTCGCGGTCGACGAGGAACGAGGCGGGGACGCCGTCGTGCCGTGCGGTCACCAGGAGCCACCGGGCCCCTGCCGCGTCCTGCACCGTAGCTTTCACGCCGTCGAGCACCGCGGTGTCGCCGTCGGTGCGGGCGGTGGCCCCGACCCCGGCGAGTGTCCAGGGCGAACGGGGCTCCGCGAAGGCCCACGACGCCCACTCCGTGCCCTCGGCCAGGGCGGGCAGCACCTCCTCCCGCAGCCGCGGCGAGCCGCCGCGTGCCAGAGCGCGGGCGACCAGCACGGTGGGCAGGAACGGTACGCGTCCGACGGCGCGGCCCAACTCCTCGGCCACCACGGCGAGTTCGACGATGCCTTGCCCGGTGCCGCCGTACTCCTCCGGCACGGCGAGCCCCGGCCACCCGAGCCCGGCCGCGAGTCGCCACAGGGCGGGGTCGGCCGGGGCGTGGTCGCGCAAGAGGTCGCGGGACGCCGCACGGAGCATCGCCTGTTCATCGCTGAGTTCGAAGTCCACGCATCACCACCCGGGTCGAGGGTCCATCGCGTCGGGGTCGACGCAGCAGAAGGAAAGTATCCTCTTTTAGGCTTCAGGTCGAGCCTTGCTTGGTGAATCCTGAGGCTGAATCGGTTGATGACTGCCTTAGAGTGACCTCATCATGGGTGCGACCCTGTACCTCAGATGCGAGGAGAACCATGCGGCTTGAGATCACTCCGGAGCTGGAGGCGTTCCGTCTCAAGGTCCGGGCATTCATCGCCGAACACGCCCCCGGGATCAAGGCGCACACGGGTGTCCGCGCACCCGAGCCCGAGCTCATGCCGGCGATCCGGGCCTGGACCGCCACGCTGTACGAGGCGGGCTACCTCGGCATCGACTGGCCCGCTCAGTACGGAGGACGTCCGGACGCGCATCCCCTGGAACCGTTCATCGTGGCCGAGGAGATCGCCCGCGCCCGCACCTGGCCGCCGGTCGGCGCCGCGGCGCTCGCCTCGGCCGCGCTGATCGAGTTCGGCACCGAAGCGCAGCGGGACCGCTTCCTGCCTCGTATCCGTAGCTGTGCGGACGTGTGGTGCCAGCTGTTCAGTGAGCCGGGCGCGGGCAGTGACCTCGCGGCCCTTTCGACCCGGGCCCGGCGCGAGGGGGACGGCGACGACGCGGTGTACGTGGTCGATGGGCAGAAGGTGTGGACCACCAACGGCCAGCACGCCGACATGGGGTACCTGCTGGCGCGCACCGACCCCGATGCCCCCCGGCACCGGGGCATCACGGCCTTCGCCCTCGACATGCGCAGCCCGGGCGTCGAGGTCCGGCCGCTGCGTGAGATCACCGGCACCACCGACTTCAACGAGGTCTTCCTCGACGGCGTCCGCATCCCCGCCGCCAACGTCATCGGGGAGGTCCACGCCGGGTGGCGGGTGGCGATGAGCAGTCTCGGGCACGAGCGCTCGGGCGTCGCCGCGCGCGGCACCGAACTGCTCGCCACGCTGGACGACCTGGCGGCCCTCGCGGAGCGCACCCCCGTCGGTGCGGGCAGCGCCCTCGACGACTCCGCCACGCGGCAGACGATCGGTGAGCTGGCGACGCGGGTGCACGTCAACGCCGCGCTCGTCGCCCTCGCGCAGTCCCGGATGCTGCACGGCACCGAGCAGCCCGCCGACGCCCCGATCGGCAAGATCTTCTTCAGTGAACTCAACCACGACCTGGTCGACTTCGGCATGCGGCTGCAGGGTGCGGACGGTCTGCTCACCGAGGGCGACCCGGGTGCGGTGGCGGACGGTTGGTGGGCCGACGCGTACCTCTACGCCCGCGCGTACACGATCGCCGGCGGTGCCAACGAGGTGCTGCGCACCCAGATCGCGGAGCGGGGACTCGGGCTGCCCCGCGAGCCGCGCTGAGCGTCCCTCCCGTCAGGGGCGGAGCTCGTGCGCTGCGGTCCCGGGTTGCGTGATCGGTAGCGAGAACTCTGCGCCCGCGCGCCGCAGGCGTACGAATGGACGATCGGCGGCGGGCCGGGCGGCCGGCTGCCGCGAACTCCGCCCCGCCCAGCAGCATCGAGTAGGTGGCCGTCTCCGCGGCGAGACCCGGGAGGATGCCCGCCGGCGGGGCCCCGTGCAGCACCTGCCCCAGAGCCACGGCGGCTCGCGGACGTCGTGCGACGGCGTCGGCCGGCGCGGCGTACTCCTTCCAGGGGTCCGGTACAGGCACCAACTGGGCACCAACTGCCGTGCCTCGTCACCGACGTGGAGGGCCTACGAGGGTGAACGTGAGCGCGTCGAGCGGCGGTTACAGCCGCCGCGGTGGCGGCCGGGTCGCGAGGGACAGGGAGTCCGCGGCGCGGGCGGCGGCCGCGGCGATCTCGCTCGCGGGCACCTGGTACCAGTCGTCGACCACCACGCGGCGCACCGCGCCTCCCGGCCGCCCGTCGGGCTCCAGCACCAGCCCTTCGTCGACGAAAGGCACTACAGGGCCCAGGACTTGAGGCGTTCCATGTCGGCGAGCCGTCGCTCGTGGGTGCGTGCCACGGGTGCGACGCGGAGCGTGCCGACCCCCGCGGCGCGGAACGCCTCGACGCGCTCGGCGACATGGGAGGCAGCGCCGATGAGCGAGGTCGCCCGCAGCAGGTCTTCCGGGACCGCGGCCGCGGCCTCCTCCTTGCGCCCGGACAGGTACAGGTCCTGGATGGTGTCGGCCTCGGACTCGTAGCCGTAGCGGCGCGCGAGGTCGTTGTAGAAGTTGCGGCCGCGGGCTCCCATCCCTCCTATGTAGAGGGCGAGTTGAGGGCGGGCCAGATCGATCAGGTCGTCGACGTCGTCACCGATGGCCAGCGGCGCCGAGACCACGACGTCCAGTGGCCCGAGGACGGCATCGCGCCGGGCCGACCCTTCGGCCAGCGCGGGACCCCACACCGTGGCCGCTTTCTCCGGGTGGAAGAACATCGGCATCCAGCCCTCGGCGACCTCGGCGGCCAGTGCCACGTTCTTCGGGCCGATGGCGGCGAGCATGATCGGGATGCGCTCACGTACCGGATGGTTGATGAGTTTGAGCGGCTTGCCGAGCCCGGTGCCCTGGTCGGCGGGGAGCGGTATGCGGTAGTGGCGTCCCTCGTGCACCACCGGCTCCCGGCGCCAGACCGAACGGCAGATCTCGACGATCTCGCGGGTGCGGGCCAGGGGAGCGGTGTACGGCTGCCCGTGGAACCCCTCGATCACCTGCGGCCCGGACGCGCCGATGCCGAGCGTGAACCGGCCATCGGACACGTGGTCGAGTCCGGCGGCCGTCATCGCAGTGAGGGAGGGGGTGCGGGTGTAGATCTGCAGGATGCCGGAGGCGATCTCCAGGCGCTCCGTGCACGCGGCGATGAAGCCGAGTTGGCTGATGGCGTCGAAGGAGTAGGCCTCGGGGACGAACACGATGTCGAGCCCGGCCTTCTCGTAGTCGCCGAGCCCGGCCACCGTGTCCCGGAAACCGCCGCTGTAGCTCAAGGTCATTCCGATCCTCATGACCGAACGATACAGCCGCCAGGCGATTTAGGTGTACTGAATTTAGTGAAATCACTCATAAGAGCCGCGAGATGGTGCGGCTGGGATAAGTATCGTGCACTCTATTGGGCTCTCGTGCTTTGTGGCGGCCGAGGCGTACGAGGGCGGTTCACGGCCGGCAAGCCGCCTGGCGGCTTGCCGGCCACGACCTCAACGCACAGGCGCTGCCGCCTCTCGGCGTTGTGGGATCAGGCGGGCACACCCGCGTTCCCGATGGGAAGCAGCTGCCCGCCGTCCAGCTTCAGCTGCTGACCGGTGACCCACCTCGATGCGTCGGAGGCGAAGTAGAGCACCGCCTCGGCGACGTCGTCGGGCGACAGCCACGGCATGTTCATCGGCGACTTGGAAGCCAGCGACGGAATCATCTCCTCACGCGTCGGGTTCTCGAGGTCGGGCCGGAACGCGTGGTACATGAACTCGTTGTCCATCATCCTGGTCTCGACGTTCGTCGGGTGGATGACGTTGACGCGGATCTGCTGACCTGCGTAGACGCGCGCGAGGTCGTGCCCGAGCCGGGCGACGTGCCGCTTGGAATGGGCGTAACCGAGCCCGCCCGCACCCGTGATGTCGACGGAGCCGGCCAGCAGCGCCGCGGTCGAACCGGTGAGGATCACGGATGCTCCGCTCTGAAGGTGCGGCGCGGCGGCGGTGACGGCGTTGATCACTCCGACGAGGTTGACCTGGACGACGTCGATGAAGGCCTGCGGGGTGTCCGAACCCATGGTGAGGATCCCCGCCTGGGCTACGACGATGTCGAGCCCGCCGAGTTCCTCCACCCCCTGGTTCACGACCGCTTGCAGCTGCCGCAGCTCGCGTACGTCCGCCTGTTTGGCGATGATGCGCCGGCCGAGGGCTTCGACCTGGCGGACCGTCTCGTCGAGGTCCGCCTTGTCGGCCAGCGGATACGGGGCTGTCTCGATGTCTTCCAGAAGGTCGGCGGCGATGATGTCCGCCCCTTCTTCGGCCAAGCGAACGGCGTGGCGGCGGCCCTGACCTCGGGCTGCTCCGGTGATGAAGGCGACCTTGCCCTCGACTCGTCCCGGCATGAGTCACTCCTGGATCGTCAATGTGAACAATTGCTGTGGTAGCGGCACAGCGTGACGTGGTGCCGCGTGAAGTGGTGCGACGCCGCCTGCGTCAGGCCCGGCCCGTCGGCGTGCCGTTCAGAATCACGGTCTTCGCCTCCAGGTACGGCAGCAGGCCGTCGGATCCGCCTTCACGGCCGACACCCGACTGCTTGAACCCGCCGAAACCCATCCGGGGGTCGGTCCGGTACCCGTTGTGCCCGACCGTGCCCGCGCGAATGCGCCGGGCGACGTGGTGAGCACGGTCGACGTCGTTGGTGAAGACCGTCGCGTTGAGTCCGAAGACCGTCTCGTTGGCGAGTTCGACCGCGTGCTCCTCGTTGTCGGCGGGGATGACGCTGAGCACGGGGCCGAAGATCTCTTCCTGGGCGATCGTCGACTGGTTGTCCACGCCGGCGAAGACAGTCGGCTCGACGTAGAAGCCGGCGGCGAATCCGTCAGGGCGGCCACCGCCGGTGACGAGCCTCGCGCCTTCGGCCACGCCCTTCGCGATGTAGCTCTCCACACGGTCCCGCTGGCGCTCCATGGCGAGCGGCCCGAGCTGCGCGGCGGGGTCGAACGGGTCGCCGATGCGGACCTCGCCGAAGAACGTGCCCAGCGCCTCGGTGAATTCGTCATGGCGGTGACGGCTGACGATGATGCGGGTCAGGGACGAGCAGACCTGTCCGTTGAGGGTGCACTCCGCTTCGGCCAGTGTCCTGGCCGCCGTCTCGATGTCGTAGTCGTCGAGGATCACCGCGGGCGACTTCCCGCCCAGTTCGAGGGTGTAGCGGGCCATGCGCTCACCGCAGATACTGGCGATGCGCCGTCCCACGGCGCTGGAGCCGGTGAAGGCGACCTTGTCCACCCGCGGATCGCGTACGAGCTGCTCGGAGACCTCACGGTCGGCGGCGACGACGTTCAGTACGCCCGCCGGCAGACCGATCTCTTCGGCTATCTCGGCGAGGATGTAGGCCTCGCCAGGAGCCTCCGGCGGCGCCTTGACGACCACCGTGCACCCCGCGAGCAGCGCGGGCGCCACCTTGTAGGCCAGCAGCGACATCGGTGTGTTCCAGGCGACGATCGCCGCCACGACACCGATCGGCTCACGGACCACCGCGCCGAAGGCACCCTGCATCGTGTCGTGGCGCACCTCGAAGGGGAAGTCCGCGGCGAGGTCCGCGTAGTAGTCGTAGTGGGCTCCTACGCGCTCAATCGAGGCGGCCGACATGGAATAGAGGACACCCACCTGGCGGGTCCACAGCCGGCTCGCGTCGCCCGCCCGGAGGCGCAGCCCGTCGGCGATCCTGCGCAGCCACTCGGCCCGATCGGCCGGGGCGAGCAACGGCCAGTCCGTCCGGTCGAAGGCGCGACGAGCGGCGTCGACGGCCTGGGACATGTCGGCCGCGCCGGCCTCGGCGGCGCGGTAGTAGAGCTCCTCCGTCGCGGGGTCGACGATATCGAAAGCCGAGGAGTGCGCCGGTGACACCCATCGGCCGTCGATATAGAGGCGGTCCGGATGACGGAGCGGTACGGGAAGGTCGCGCTCGGCGGATCCGGGTGCTCCCCCTGCCCGATCGCTGCTGACGTGGCTGGACATCAAGCCCTCCGTTTCCGGCCCCACGGTCGGCTCCCGTGGGAAACACGTGCGTTTCGTCCAAAAGAACGGACGTTGCCTTACAGGCGTGCTCAGCATCAGGCTGCCCTTTCCTGCTTGTCAAGCATGAAGGCTTAAAACTGGACTGGTCCGACTCCTTGACAGCGCTTATGGGGCACATCACACTCTCGCGTTGTATGGAGCATGCGTTCTATACAACGAAACATCTGGGCACCGGTAGGCAGCCGACGTCTACGACGGAAAGCCCCATCCACGTGCATCCCGCGGCCGGACTTCGGCGACGCCCGGATGCCAGACGAAAGCAGCCACGATGTCATCCACCACCGAACTGGAAGCCGATTCACGGCCTCAGCGTCCCATCGCTCTCATCGTCGTGATCCTGATCTTCGCCGCGATTGTGAGCTCCTTCGAAGCGACGATGATGTATACGGCCCTGCCGGAGATCATCGAGCAGTTCAAGACCACCCCGAGCGACGCCGGCTGGGTCCTCACCGGCTTCCTGCTCGTCGGTGCCGCCTCTGCGGCCATCAGCGGTCGGCTCGGCGACGCCTTCGGCCGCCGCAACGTACTCATTGTCGTGCTGCTCGCATCGATCATCGGCTCGGTCGTCAGCCTCGTCGCGGACAGCCTGGGCGGGCTCATCGCCGGGCGGTCGATCCAGGGACTCGCGGGCGGTCTGGTTCCGCTGTGCGTCGGCATCCTCCGCGAGAGCGTTCCGAAGAAGAACCTGCCGGTGGCCGTGGCCACCGTCGCTGGTGCCGCTATGTGGGGCGGCGCGGCCGGCAACATCATCGCCGGCAACATCGTCGACGCCTGGGGCTGGCACTACGTCTTCGTGGTAGCCGCGGTCGTAGCGGCCGTCAGCGCTGTCGGCGCCTTGCTCCTGCCCCGCCCGACCGCCAAGGCGCGGCTGGGGAGCGTCGACTGGTTCGGCGGCATCCTGTTCGCGCCCGGCATCGGCCTCGCCCTGTACGGGGTCCATGAGAGCAGCACGTGGGGCTGGTCGAGCGGCAAGACCATCGGTTTCCTCGTGGGCGGCCTCGCGGTCCTGGCTCTGTGGATCGGCTGGGAGCTCCGCGTCGACGAGCCGCTCATCAACATCCGGTTCTTCCTCAACCGCAAGCTCGGTCTGACGCTTGTGGCAACTGCGTTCGTCTCCTTCGGCACGATGGGAGTCTCGGGCTTCGTCGGTCAGCTGATCTGGCAGATGCCAAAGGCGGCTCCGGTCGGCCTCGGCCTGAGCGCGGGAACCGCCGGCGACCTATCTTTCGGGATCGGTCTCATCGGGTTCCTGCTTGCCCCGCTCAGCGGCAGGGTCTCCCGCAACGGCCGTTCGTGCAACGCCCTCATCGTCGGCACGGTCTTGAGCATCGCGGCGGCCCTGCTGTCGGCGCTGCTGTTGGACAGCGTCATCGGCTTCATGGTCTCGCAGATCGTTCTGACCGGTGCGACGGGCTTCCTGCTCAGCTCGCTCCCGAATCTGATCGTCGAAGGGGTCCCGGGACCCAACACGAGTGAGGCTTCCGGTGTCTACATGGTCACGCAGACCGCGTTCTCGGCCGTCGGCACGTCCATCGGCACGGTGCTGCTGTCCCACCACCTCGTCCCCGGTACGTCGTTCAGCACGCGCGCCGGGTACAACCAGCTGTTCATCATGGTCGCTGTCGCTGCCGCGGTGGGCCTCGTGGCCGCCTGGTTCATCCGGAGGGCATCGATCAGGTCGACCGACGCCCTGCCGCAGGCTGCCGCTGCGGTTCCGCACGCCGTCTGAGGTGGTGCGCACCCGACCGTGAGGTGAGGCCTCCCGGATACGAGATCGAGGTCCCCCGGCCGCCGGGGGACCTCGATCTCGTCGTACCCGGCCAAGCCGCCTACGCCGTGGTCTGCAGGGGCACCTGGACGACACGCAGGTCGCGAGGCGGGGACCGACGGCGTGCCGGTGTCCGGGCCGGCAGTGTGGTCTCTTCATGGGGCGAGAATCAGGTGCGTGGTGAGCACGGGGCCGATCCGTGACGGCCGACACGGCAGGGTCCGCGCCGCTGAAGCCTGAAGCCTGTGGACGTGGACGCGGACGGCCAACTTTCCTCTCTGTATGGGGAGTTGGTGTCCGGGAGGGGGTGTGTCCTGTGACCTCGCCCTGGCCTTCCCGTGAGGGAGAGTCCCCCGGGCCGGGGGCAGACCGTGGAGCGGACGCCGATACCCGTCGGTCGGACACAGCCGTGCCCGACCGACGGGTATGCAGGTGACGTCTTCAGCTCCGGGGCGGGTGGTGCGGTCCTGTCCGTGACGCTGGAACCGGCCCGCCGACAGTCCACAGGCAGCCCGCGGACAGACACCGCTCGCGTCACCCGCCTGACACGGAAACAGACCGGCCGGGCGATGAGGAGGTTCATCGTCCGGCCGGTCCCACGTGCGTGGTGTGTTCTTGCTGAGCTGAGCTGATCTACTCCCGAGGCCGACAGCCACGGCGTCACCGTAGGAGGAGTGCCCTCCCTGGTCGCCGTGGGGGCCAGGCACCGCACCTACCTGACCGGATCTCCGAGTGCGCTCGCGGCGACGACGCCATCAGCGATCAGCGAGTCGACCTCCGAGGCCGGGACGCCCAGTTCGTCGACCAGGATGTCGACAGTGTTCCCGCCGAGCGCCGGCGGGTAGGCGGGTTCGACCTCCGCGGTGTCGCCGAAGCGGATCGGGGTCGCGACGTTCTCGAAGGCCGCTTCGTCGTTGCGCACCACGACGAGACTCCCGTCGGCGGCGGCCCGTGCGTCCGCGAGCGCTTCGAGGACGTTCTTCACCGGGGCGGCGGGGACGGACGCGGCGGAGAGCAGGTCGACCCACTCAGCGGCCGGCCGCTGTGCGAACCGCTCCTCCAGGATCGCCCACAGCTCCTCCTTGTTGCTCAGCCGACGCGCGGCGTCGAGGAAGCGCTCGTCGCTGATCAACTCGTCGACACCGAGGACCCGGCACAGGCCCTCCCACATACGCGGCGTGTTGGCCGTGACCACGAGCTCGCGGCCGTCCCCGCCCCTGAAGGAGCGGTATGTCGCGATGGAGTCGTGGGCCGCACCCTGGGGCCCCGGAGCCTCACCCTTGAGGTTGGTGTACAGCGCCTGGTACGAGAGCATGGCGAGCTGGCCGTGCAGCATCGAGACGTCGACGATCCGGCCCCGCCCCGTCTCGCGGCGTGCCTCCAAAGCGGCCAGGATCCCGATCACGGCGTACAGCCCCGCCACGACGTCACCGGCCGGAATCCCGAGCCGTGCGGCCGGGGCCCCGGGATGTCCGGTCAGGCTCATGACACCGCTGAGCGCCTGGACCACCATGTCGTACGCCGGCCGGTCGCGCAGCGGCCCGTTCTGTCCGAACCCGCTGATCGACGCCCACACGAGCGCGGGCCGGCGCGCGACCACGTCGTGCGGATCGATACCGAGCCGTGTGGTGACGCCCGGCCGGAAGTTCTCGATGACGACGTCGGCACCGTCGATCAGGCGCTGCACTATGTCGAGCCCGCGCGGCGACTTCAGGTCGATCGCGATACTGCGCTTGTTCCGGTTGTTGGCCAGGTAGTAGGCGCTGTCACCGCCGACCGTCGGGCCGACGATGGCCCGGCTCGAATCGCCGCCGAGCGCTTCGACCTTGATGATGTCCGCGCCGAGGTCACCGAGGAGCTGGGTGGCCGAGGGCCCGGACAGGAAGGTCGTCAGATCGATGACGCGCAGGCCCTCCAGGGGCGGGCGTTCGGTGGTCGTCATGCCGCCTCGAAAATGTGGATGGTGCACGCGCCGTGGTCCAGGCCGGCGGTACCGCCGCCGGTGACGTGCGTCAGCGCCGTGCGGGCGTCTTCGATCTGCCGGGACCCGGCCTGCCCGGTCAGCTGCCAGAAGGCTTCGGCGATCTGGGCTACGCCGCTCGCACCGACCGGGTGCCCCTTGGCGAGGAGACCGCCACTGGGGTTCACCACGACGTCGCCGCCGAAGGTCGTCCTGCCGTCACGCAGGAGCGCCACCGCACTCTGCTTCTCCGTCAGGCCGAACGCCTCGTAGTAGACGAGCTCCGCGATCGAGAACGCGTCGTGGAGCTCGATCATGTCGAGGTCCTCGGGACCTATGCCGGCCTGGGCGTACGCGTCCCGTGCGGAGTCGTAGGTGATCTCCGGCTTGGTCATGTCGCGGAACCCCTCCTCGACCTGGCCCGAGTGCAGGACCGAGGCGGCGACGCGCATACCGCGCGGCGTGCCGAGGCGCTGGCGGGCGCGTTCGGAGGCGAGGACGACGACCGCCGCTCCGTCGCCGGTCGGGCAGCACATCAGCAGGGTGAGGGGGTCGGCGACGGGGCGTGCCGCGAGGACCTGCTCCACCGTGACCTCCTCGCGGAACTGCGCGAAGGGGTTCAGCGCGCCGTGCTTGCGGGCCTTCACGCTGACCCGTGCCAGGTCCTCGGCGGTGGCCTCGGTCTCGTACAGGTAGCGCGTCGCGCGCATCGCGTAGACGGCGGGCATGACGATGCCCTGCTTGACCTCGCGGTCCTCGGGGGACAGCGGCAGCGTTCCGCCACCGAACTGGGTGAGCTTCTCCACCCCGATGACGACGGCGACGTCGATGAGGCCCTGGGAGATCGCCGTCCACGCCTCGTGCACGGCGGTGGCGCCGCTGGAGCAGGCGTTGTCGACGTTCACGGTCGGGATCGTGCCCAGGCCGATCTCCTTGGTGATCCGCTGGCCGGTCATCATGCCGCCGTAGGAGTGGCCGACGTAGACGGCGTCGACGTCGGACTTCTGGATGCCCGCGCCCTGGAGCGCGTCGATCAGCGGTGGCACCGCGAGACCTACGTAGGACGAGCTCCGGTGCTTGGCGAACGGAATCATCGCCGCGGAGACGACGAACACGTTGTCACTCATGAGATGTCCTCTTGTCAGGCGCCGGCGACCGGCACGAAGAACCAGTGGCCGCCGTCGACAGCGAGTTCGACGCGCATGTCCGGCTGGAGCGGTGTGGAGCTCTCGCGCAGGTCGGCCAGTGTCCGGACGCCGTCGAGGTCGACGTAGCCGAGGGGGCGCACGTCCTTTCCTCCGACGTGGAGCCGGGTGAAGGAGTAAAGAACCCCGGTCGTGGGGAGGGGGACCCGGGAGATCCCGCGGCCCACGCAGGAGCTGCAGACCACCCGCGCGCCGATCATCGTCTGGCCGCACCGGTCGCACCGCGATCCGACGAGACGTTCGCCTTCGGGGAAGGTGCCCAGCAGGCTGTCGCTCTCCAGATCGGCGATCGGCACGGACACCGGTGCCTCGGTCTCGACGGTCATTGCACTCCTCCGTTGTCTGCCGCCGCGGCGGCGGCGCGGGCGATGGATCGGGTCGGGCACACGTTGATCGCCATGTCGACCTTGTCGTCACTGTCGCCGTGCGGATCGATGACGAACGCGATGCTCAGGTCGTCGAGGTCGAAGGTGTTAGGCGCGTAGAAGGTGCACTGCCCCGACCCCATGCAACGGTCGCGATCGACCGTGATCTCGTCAGCCATCAGTCGGCCTTCCGCTCGCTGTACTCCAGGTTCAGGTGGGTGTGCCCGCGGAACTTGTAGCTCTCCATGAGGTTCCAACGGCGATCGCCGGCCGGCCCGTGATGCTCCTCGGAGAGGGTGATGCTCTCCGTACGCTCCAGGAGCCGCTGGAGCGAGTACACCGCTTCCGCGCGGGCCAGCGGAGCTCCGGGGCAGGTGTGGATGCCGCGGCCGAAGGCGAGGTGCTGGCGTGCGTTGGGGCGCTGGACGTCGAAGTCGGCGGGGTTGTCGAAGATCCGCGCGTCGCGTCCGGCAGCACCGTGCAGCAGCAGCACCACGGTGCCGGGGGCGAGATCCAGACCGCCGATCGTGGTCGCGACCTTCGTGAGCCGGAACGACCCCTTGATCGGCGCCTCGATGCGCAGTACTTCCTCGATGAACTTGGGGATGAGCGCGGTCTCCCGGCGCAGCAGGCCCTGCAGGTCCTGGTCCTCGGCGAGGCGCGCGAGCGAGATGCCGAGCAGCTGGACGGTCGTCTCCAGTCCGGCGGCGAAGAGGTTCGAGGCGATGCGGGCGACGTGGATCGGCTCGGGGAGGGTGCCGTCGGGGAACGTCGCGAGCGCCATCCCGGTGAGGATGTCCTCGCTCGGGTTCGCCCGCCGCTCCTCGATCTTCTCGATGAAGTAGTCGTAGAGCCGCTCGAGGCTGTTGTGATGAGCGGCCTGAAGCTGGAGATTGCCGAGCATCGGGGCCTCGGTGGCCAGCAGCTCGATCAGCATCGGGTGGTCGGCCTCGGGAACCCCGAGGAGGTCCGCCACGGCGAGCACCGCGTAGCGCTTGGCGTAGTCCCAGATGAAGTCGCATTCGCCCTTGGGCAGCAGTTCGTCCAGGAAGTGGTCGGCGGTGCGCTGGAGGAACTCCTCGTTCTGCTTGAGCCGCTTCGGGGTGATGAGACCCATCAGGAGCGCGCGGTGGTCCGTGTGCAGGGGCGGATCGAACGTCACCAACTGGTCGTTCGTGGGGAAGTACTCGCGGTACTGCTCCAGGATCTCCGTCAGATCGTCGCCGACCAGCTCGACGGGCAGGTCGAGGACGGGCCCGCCCGTCCTGTTGATCGAGGAGTAGACGTCGGGCTGGTGGTAGACCTGCAGCGCCTCCTCGTAGCCGGTGACGATGACGACCCCGTACTTCGGCTCGCGCCACACAGGGTGGTTGGCGAGCATGTGGTCGAAGTACGGCACGGGGTCCGCCGCCACCTCGGCGTCGGTGAAGTAGTCGATCTCTGTCGGGTCCATCTCCGCGGTACTCATCCGCGCCCCTCTCATCGCGGTGCGCCCTGGTCCGGCTCCGCGAGCCGGAGGCGTCATCGCTCTCCGGGACCGGCCGTGCCGGCGCGGTCCACACCGTTCCATTGAACCGAACGAACGTACTGTTGTGCGGCATACACAGGATGGCGGTGCGTGGTTATCGTGTCAAGAACTAAGCTCGCATGAAGAAATAAGCGTGCGGCTCTCGTGGTCGTCCATTGACAGCTCATTCGGGTGCGAGCAGAATTCGAACTATTGCGTTGTAGCGTCACCATGTTCTGTTGTGCGGGACGCAATATTCGGTGGATGCGTATCGAGCGACACGGCAACTCTCATGACACGCGCGACGCCACCCTAAGACGGAAGCCGTCGCCCGCACGAGCGGGGCGGTGGTGAGGACCCGGGCAAGCCGCCGGCCTCACAAGGCCCGGGTACGAATCCTTGAGAGAAGAACGGAGTCAAAGATGACTGACGACCTCGGTCCGGATCCGCTTGCCCCGTGGCTGCGCGAGATCGCCGACGCCCATGAGAAGGAGCGTCACGTCGAAGGGGAGCAGTGCCGCGGTTCGGTGGCGCTCATCGACGAGGCCGCCCGCCTGCGCGGCGTCGCCCAGGTCAAGCTCGGCAGGGCCGCTTCGCTCGAGCGCGAGGTGGAGACCCGGCCCGGCCGCCTCGCCGACGGCCGCGCGGTGGCCGAGGCCGAGAAGCGCGACTGGCAGAAACTGGGCGTGTCAGAGCTCCGCGACGGCCACGGCAGCGTCGAACTCGAGGTGCAGATCGGCATCTACGGTCGCCACGCGCACGGCGGCGACGTCATCAAGTACGACGCGCACGGTGTCCACAACACCCACCTCGACGGGCTCGCGCACATCGGCGCGGACAGCAGCTGGCACGGCCCGATCCCCGCCTCGGCGTCCCAGACCGACGAAGACACCATGGTGAACTGGGCGCAGCACGGCATCGCCACCCGCGGTGTGCTGCTCGACGTCGCGGCGGCACGCGGCGTCGACTGGATCACCGCCGAGGAGCCGGTCACGGCCGCGGAACTCGACGCGGCCCTTGCCGCGACCGGCGTCACCCTCGAATCCGGCGACGCGCTCATCATCTACCAGGGCCGCGACCGCTACGAGGCCGCGGGGAACGTGTACCCGAGTGGGGCCGCGGCCGTCCGCCGCCCCGGTATCGGCGAGGACGGTGCGAAGTGGATCGCCGCGAAGAACCCCGGCCTCGTGCTCTGGGACTTCCATGACGCGCGTGACAATCCGGGCGGCTCGCTGGAGGTACACAACCTCATCTACGCGATCGGACTCTGCCTCGTCGACAACTGCCTGCTCGGTCCTGCCGTCGCCGAGCTGAAGGCGGCCGGCACATCGACGGGTCTGCTCGTCGCCGCGCCGACGGCGATCCACCGGTCGACGGGCGTCCTCATCAACCCGCTCCTCTTGTACTGATCTTGTCCTGATCCTTTACTTACTCACGCGTGACCCTTGATCCATGAACAGGTCTGGCGCCGGTCCGGTAGAGCGGACCGGCACCAGACCTTCGCCATGCCTGCCGCGCACCGGCGCGGCACCATCCATGCTGAAGGAGTTGACGATGCTCATCGGAGTGCCCCGCGAGCCGGCCGGGGAGACACGGGTCGCCGCGACCCCCGCGACGGTCAGACAACTGATGGGCCTCGGATACGAGGTCGTGATCGAGGCCGGAGCCGGTGAGCTCTCCTCGTTCAGCGACGCGGCCTACGTCGAGGCCGGGGCCCGGACCGGCTCTGCCGACGAGGCGTGGGGTGCCGACGTCGTCCTGCGCGTCAACGGCCCTTCGCCCGACGAGGTCGGCACACCGAAGGACGGTGCCACTTTCGTCTCGACGCTGGCACCGGCCGTCAACCCCGAACTGGTCGACGTGCTCGCCACCCGTAAGATCACGGTGCTGGCGATGGACGCGGTGCCGCGCATCAGCCGTGCGCAGTCACTCGACGTCCTCTCCTCGATGGCCAACATCGCCGGCTACCGCGCTGTCGTCGAGGCCGCCCATGAGTTCACCCGGTTCTTCACCGGCCAGGTGACGGCCGCGGGCAAGGTGCCGCCGGCCAAGGTGCTCGTCGCCGGCGCCGGCGTCGCGGGCCTGGCCGCGATCGGCGCCGCGTCGTCGCTGGGAGCGATCGTGCGGGCCACCGACCCGCGCCCGGAGGTCGCAGACCAGGTGAAGTCGCTGGGCGGCGAGTACCTCCCCGTCGTGGTCGCGGAGGAGGCGCAGCAGTCCTCGGACGGCTACGCGAAGGCCACGTCCGACCTCTACAACGAGGCTGCGGCCAAGCTCTATTCGGAGCAGGCCGCCGACGTCGACATCATCATCACCACCGCGCTGGTCCAGGGCCGCCCGGCGCCCCGGCTGATCACTGCCGCCGACGTGGCGTCGATGAAGCCGGGCAGTGTCATCGTCGACATGGCGGCGGGCATGGGCGGCAATGTCGAGGGGAGCGTCGCCGGTGAGAAGGTCGTCACGGCGGGCGGCGTCACGATCCTCGGCTACACCGACCTCGCCGGCCGACTCCCCACCCAGGCCAGTCAGTTGTACGGAACCAACCTGGTCAACCTCATGAAGCTGCTGACCCCGGGCAAGGACGGCCAACTCGTCCTCGACCTGGACGACGAGGTGCAGCGCGGCATCACCGTCGTACGCGACGGCGAGAAGCTGTGGCCGCCGCCACCCGTACAGGTTTCGGTGGCTCCTGCCGCGGCTCCCACGGTCGAGGCAGCGCCGAAGGAGGAGAAGAAGTCCCTCTCCGCCGGCGCGAAGCTGACCCTCGTCCTCGCCGGCATGGCCGTTTTCTTCCTGATCAACACCTTCGCCCCGGCCCCGATCCCGCAGCACTTCACCGTGCTCTCGCTGGCGGTCGTGATCGGCTACTACGTGATCGGCAAGGTGGCCCACGCGCTGCACACGCCGCTGATGTCGGTCACCAACGCGATCTCCGGCGTCATCGTCGTCGGCGCACTCATCCAGATCGGCATCGACCACCGCGCGATCCAGATCCTGGCCGGGATCGCCACCTTGCTCGCAGCCATCAACATCTTCGGCGGCTTCGCCGTCACCCGGCGCATGCTCAACATGTTCTCGAAGGGTGCCTGACGTGTCCGTCGACTCGATCGCGACCGCCGCCTACCTGATCGCGGCCCTCCTGTTCGTCCTCAGCCTCGCCGGCCTCTCCAAGAACACGACGGCCAAGCAGGGCCTGACCTACGGCGTGGTCGGCATGGCCATCGCCCTGGCCGCCACCATCGGCCTCTCCCTCCACGACTCGACCGCGCGCGGCAGCGCCGTGCTGATCCTCGTGGCCGCCGTGGTCATCGGAGCGGCCATCGGCCTGTGGCGGGCCCGCGTCGTGCAGATGACCGGGATGCCGGAACTCATCGCGCTGCTGCACTCCTTCGTCGGCCTCGCCGCGGTCCTCGTCGGCTGGGCGTCGTACCTCGAGGTCGAGCGCGGAGGTCTGGAGACCTTCTCAGGTTCCCTGCTGCGCATCCACCACGCCGAGGTCCTGATCGGGATCTTCATCGGCGCGGTCACCTTCACCGGCTCGATCGTCGCCTACCTCAAGCTGAGCGCGAAGATCAAGGCGGCCCCGCTCGTGCTGCCGGGCAAGAACCTGCTCAACCTGCTGGCCCTGCTCGCCTTCGCCGCCCTGACGGTGTACTTCGTGGCCGACCCGGCCGCGTGGCCGATCGTCGTGGTCACCGCGATCGCGCTGCTCTTCGGCTGGCATCTGGTCGCCTCCATCGGCGGCGGCGACATGCCGGTCGTGGTCTCGATGCTCAACAGCTACTCCGGCTGGGCGGCCGCGGCCTCGGGCTTCCTGCTCGACAACGACCTGCTGATCGTCACGGGCGCACTCGTCGGCTCCAGCGGTGCGTACCTGTCGTACATCATGTGCAAGGCGATGAACCGCTCCTTCCTCTCGGTGATCGCCGGTGGCTTCGGTATCGAGGCCGGCCCGTCGGGCGTGGTCGACCACGGCGAGCACCGCGAGATCACGGCGGAGGAGACCGCCTCGCTGCTGGACAGTGCCTCCAGCGTCGTCATCACACCGGGCTACGGCATGGCGGTCGCGCAGGCGCAGTACCCGGTCGCCGAGCTCACACGCATCCTGCGCGAGAAGGGCGTCGACGTCCGCTTCGGCATCCACCCGGTCGCAGGCCGGCTCCCGGGCCACATGAACGTGCTTCTCGCCGAGGCGAAGGTGCCCTACGACATCGCTCTCGAGATGGACGAGATCAACGACGACCTGGCCGAGACCGACGTCGTTCTGGTCATCGGTGCCAACGACACCGTCAACCCGGCCGCCGCGGAGGACCCGAGCAGCCCGATCGCCGGCATGCCGGTGCTGCGGGTGTGGGAGGCGAAGAACGTCGTCGTCTTCAAGCGGTCGATGGCCGTCGGCTACGCCGGAGTCCAGAATCCGCTCTTCTTCCGGGACAACACCCAGATGCTCTTCGGCGACGCCAAGACCAAGGTCGACGACATCGTGCAGGCACTGCAGCGGGTGCCGGCCTGAGCGGCGAGGCCGTGCACGGTTGACGGCACACCGGGCCTGTGAGGGGCCGGACGCACGAGCGCCCCACTGGTGACGACGCGTCGTCACCAGTGGGGCGCTCGTGCGTCCGGCGAGAGGCGGTGGTGGCACCACGTGTCCACCACAAACTCTCAGGCGTGGTCGGCATCCGCCTCGGGCGCCCCGGGCCGGTTCCCCGTGAACCGGCTCGTCAACGCCTCCGCGGACTTCAGTACGAGCGCGGTGAGCTCCTGGGTCGAGGCGGCGTTGAACCGGGTCTCGGGGATGGTGATGCCCACGTCGCCGATCACGACGTTCGACGGTCCGAGAACCGGCGCCGCGATGGCGATCGCTCCGTCGATGCGCTCCCCATGGGAGATGGCGTACCCGTCACGCCGGATGCCGGCCAGACGCTCTGCCAGCCGATCGGGGTCGATCCATGTGCGGTCCGTGAGAGCGTCCAGCTTGCCGTGCGTGATCTCGTGCTGAATCTCGGGAGGGAGGAAGGCGAGAATGGCGAGACCGCTCGCGCCCGCGTGGAGCGGAAGCCAGACACCTTGCGGGACCGTGTACCGCAAGGGGTGTGGGGACTCCACCGACATGGCGAACATCATCTGGCGGCGCTGCTCGTTGACGACGGCGAAGAAGGATGACTCGCCGCTGCCCTGCGCCAGGTCGGACAGGATGTCGAGGGTGGCCTCGCGCAGGGGGAAGCGGGCGTTCGCGGTCCAGGCCAGGCGCAGAAACTCCATCCCGAGCCGGTAGTTTCCCGCCGGCGTGCGGCCGACCATGCCCAGCTCCTCCAGGTCGCCCAGGAGCCGGTGAGCGGTACTCGCACTGACGCCCAGTCGGTTGCCGATCTCCCGCACCCCGTAGGCCTTCTCACCACCGTCGATCATCAAGGTGAGGATCTCGATGCCACGCGCGAGTGGGTGGCGCTGGCGCTCAGTTGCGGCCACCGTGCCCTGCGTCGTGTTCTGCGTCGCCACTCCCTGCTCCTTCTGTACCGCCGAGTCCCGCATAGCAGAATCATGATTCCTTTAAAGAGAACACTATCAGGCTTGTCGCTTCTTGCTGGCTGATTGCCGATGGTCGATTGTCGCCCTGCGCAGGGGCAGCAACGCAAGAGGCCTCCCCCGCTCGAAGGCAGGGGAGGCCTCTTGCCCCACAGAGTGGTTCTCACGTGCCCGGACGCCCGAGTGGCGACGTGCTACGTGGCCGCCCCCGCGGCGAGCAGCATCTCGGTCCTGTCGTGCAGCTTCACGCGCGTGCGGCCGGTGGCCTCACCGCGAGCGACTTCGGCTGCCTCGATGGCCCGCCAGCGGCTCCAGTCGACGACGGCGACGCCACGCAAGCGCAGCAGTGCGTCGACGCCCGCGGGGCCGGAGCCCTTCCCTGACAGGTCAGGTGCGTCAGCCAGGAGGGCGGCGGCCGTCTCGCTCGCGCAGAGCCGGTTTGTTCCGATGACGCCGCTGGGGCCCCGCTTGACCCAGCCGACCGCGTAGAGGCCGGGCAGGACCCGTTCGCCGTCGAGGACTCGCGCGTCACGGTGGGGGATGGTGCCCGATGCGTCGTCGAAGGGGACCCCGCTCAAGGCGGCACCGCGATAGCCGACGGCGGGCAGCACCAGTCCGGTGGGGAGATCCTCGACGACTTCGGGGCGTGTCGTGTGCGCCAGACGTACAGCGGAGACCGAGGTGTCACCCACGAACTCCACCGGCGTGCGGTTGAACAGGAAGCGGATGGAGCGCGGCCGCCCCTGCGGCCTGCGGTCGGCGACCTTCTGGAGCGAGGCGAGCAGGCGTGCGGTCGCCGGCCGGGTGCCGGCCCGCGCCTCCGGTGAGAGCGCCAGGTCGTCCGGAGAGACGGTCACGTCGGCGCCCTCCACCTCGGCCAGCTCCAGGAACTCCTTGTTCGTGAACTTGGCGTGCTCGGGGCCCCGTCGGCCGACCACACACACCTCTCGTACCGAGTGGCCGGCCAGTGTGTCGATCACATGCTCGGGTACGTCGGTCCTTCGCAGCTCGTCGGGCGTGCGCACCAGCATGCGGGCGACATCGAGCGCCACATTTCCCACGCCGACCACGACGGCCCGGTCCGCCGTGAGGACCGACGTGTCGAAGTCCGCGTCGGGGTGACCGCTGTACCACGACACGAAGTTGCGCGCGGCGACCACACCGGTGAGGTCCTCGCCGGGAGTGCCGAGGCGGCGGTCCAGCGGCGCTCCCGAGGCCAGGATGACCGCGTCGTAGTGGGCGCGCAGCTCATCCATCGTGATGTCCGAGCCGACTGTCACGTTGCCGAGGAACCGCACGGAGGGGGCCTCGAAGATCTCGGTCAGGGACGCGACGATCGACTTGATCTTCTGGTGATCGGGGGCGACGCCGTACCGTACGAGCCCGAACGGCGTGGGCAGTCGCTCGAACACGTCGACGCGGACCTCGTGGTCGGGGTCCTCGGTCAGGATCTGGGCGCAGAAGGCCCCTGCCGGGCCGGAACCGACGACGGCGACTCGCAGCGGCGCCATGGCTAGGCCTCCTTGCGGGGGAGGGCCGCGACGAACTCGACATCGTGGTCGATCTTTCCCAGCTTGCGGGCGCTCTTGGGGGAGTCGAGGGCGTCGAAGAATTGAGCGTTGAGGTCGAGGAACTGCTCGTCGTCGCCGGTCAGGTCGGCGTCGTAGCGGATCGCCGTCACCGGGCACACCTCCTCGCAGGCGCCGCAATCGATGCACTGATCCGGGTTGATGTACATCATCCGGCCGCCCTCGTATATGCAGTCGGCCGGACACACCTGCACGCAGCTCTTGTCCTGGATGTCCACGCATGCCTGCGTCACCACAAAGGTCACTTCTTCTCCCTGGTTTCCGTCGACAGTGGGAAGGCAAGCCCGCGGCAGATGTGGCACCACCGGCCTCGGGGCGAGCCTCCAGGGACGGTGGGTCATTCAACGGAACGAGCGATCCTTTCAACGGCGCCAGTGTCGGTACGCCTGCCCCGCATGTCAAGAGCATGCGGGATGGAGGCGCGACGGGAGGTTCGCGCGGAGCGGGACTCCGGCCGACGGGTGAGGAAATGGGCCACGATCCGGGTCTTCCGTTTTGGCGTCGTGTGCACACCGGTCGGCGCCTGCGCCGAGGACCGACTCGCGGGCATGAGCCTCTGAGCGACGACGGCGAACTGGCCCACAGCGTCACGCTGTGGGCCAGTTCGCCGTCGGGCGTCGGGCGTCGGCTGGTCAGGGTCGAAGGGAGGGCTGACACGTGAACGACCCGTCAGAAACGTTCTGGGGCGGGGCAAGCGCCCCGCCCTCAGCGAGCTCAGGCCAACTGCCGGACCGCGTCGACGACGCTGTCGCCCGAGGCGCCGGCCGACAGCAGTCGGCGTGCCTGGTTCAGGGCCCGCACCCAGTTCACCGTGACCGCGCCGCAGGCGACGCCATGCGCGTCCGTGTGGATCACGGCCGCCCTGCTGTCCGTCCGAAGGTCGCCGATGACGGTCGAGTTGCCCGCGGGATCGCGCCAGCCGCAGGCGTTCACCTTCCAGTCGTACTGGTCGGACCACACGTAGTCCGTCGGCTCGTAGGCCGCCCCGACGCCCTGCGTGAGGGCAGTGGCGACGTACCTCGCCTGGTCGCCGGCGTTCGTCCAGTGCTCGGCCCGGACGCCGGCACCTCGTCCCGGGTGCGGCCAGCGGGCGACATCGCCGATCGCGTACACGTCGTCGGCTCCGCTCGCCCGCAGGAAGCGGTCGGTCACGACGCCGTTGTCGAGCTTGAGACCGGAGCCGGCTAGCCAGTCGGTCGACGGCACCGAGCCGATGCCCACCACCGCGGTCGACGCCGACAGGCGCTCCCCGCTGTCGAGTTCGACCGTGAGCTGGCCGGCCTTGCCTTCGATGGCGACGACGCCGGTCCCGAACCGGGTCTGGACGCCGTGGCGGCGGTGGAGTTCGACGAGGCTGCCCGCGATCTCGGGGCCGACCAGCCGCGTCATCGGCTCAGGGAGCGGGTCGACGACCGTGACGGGGCAGCCGTGTGCGACCGCCGCGGCCGCGATCTCGGTGCCGATGAAGCCGCCTCCGACGACGACGAGGGGCTCACCGAGCGCGAGCCGCGCGGCGATCGCGCGCGAGTCGTCCAGCGTCCTGAGCTGGTACACGCCCGACGGCGGGCGCCACGGGGACGGCCGGGCCGCGGCTCCGGAGGCGATGACGAGCACGTCGTACGGCACGGTCGTGTCGTCGGCGAGGCGGACGCGGCGTGCGGCGGTGTCCAGGCCCACCGCGGCCGACCCGAGCCGGAGCCCGATACCGAGTTCGTCCAGCTCGGCCCGCGTGACCAGCCGGATCCCCTCCACGGACGGCTCCGACCAGGCGCCGTTGAGAAGGCTCTTCGAGAGCGGCGGGCGGTCGTAGGGAAGTTCGTCCTCGGCGCCGATCAGTGTGATGGGGCCGCTGTGGCCGAGTGCCCGAAGGCCCTGTACGGTCCGTGTCCCGGCCAGCGAAGCCCCGACGACGACAATGTGGCGATCGGGGGCGGTTTCGGTCATCGTCCTGGTCCTTGTGTGTCGGTGACAGGTAGGCGAAGGCGCAGGGCGCTCTGAGCTTCCTGGATGAGGCCCACACACCGAGAGGGTTACCCCTTCAAGGGAACGTCAAGTCGCTACAACGCAACAGGGAAATACTGATCGCCGTTGCGGCGGGTGTCAATGACGGGTATGTGCAGGAAGGGTTGACATCCCATTTCGCGCCACGCCATGCTGAGGATTCCTGGCAACGGAACGTGTGTTCTGTTCGCCGAGTCGCTCCCTCGAGAGGAATGAGGACGTATCCCGATGACCAGGGTGCACACCGCTGGACACTTTCACGGAGAGATTCGATGACGGCCGCGGGCCGCGTGGCCGTCGTGACAGGAGGTGCCGCGGGCATCGGCCTGGCGATCGCCGAGCGCCTCGCGAAGGACGGATTCCGGATCGCGATCCTCGACGTCGTCGACGGCGCGGCACAGCGGGCCGCGGAAGCGATCGCCGGCGTCGGCGGCCACGCGCGCGGATACCGCGCCGATGTGAGCGACCGACAGCAGGTCGACGCGGCGCTGGTAGCGGCCCGCGCCGACCTTGGACCGCTGACCGCCGTCGTCGCGAACGCCGCGGTCGCCCCGCAGCGACCGTTCCTGGACATGACGCTCGACGAGTGGAATCGCACCCTGTCGATCAATCTGACCGGGACCTTCAACGTCGTCCAGTCCGCTCTCCCGGACCTTCTTGAGGCGGGCTGGGGGCGCGTCGTACTGATCGCCTCCTCGAGCGCGCAGCGCGGGGCCCCGAAGATGGCCCACTACGCCGCGTCCAAGGGCGGGCAGATGGCCCTCACCAAGGCGCTCGCCGTCGAGTTCGCCAAGTCGGGCATCACGGTCAACACGGTCGCTCCGTCCTCGATCGACACCCCGAGCGTGCAGAAGAAGCGTGCTACGGGCGCCATTCCGTCCGCGGAGGACATGGCGAAGTACATCCCCGTCGGGCGGATGGGCACCGGCGAGGACATCGCCGCCGCGGTCTCCTACCTCGTCTCGGACGAGGCCTCCTACGTGACCGGCCAGACCGTCAGTGTCAACGGCGGCTCCTTCATAGGGTGATCTCATGACTCAGCCACGCATTCCCCCGCGCCCCGTCGACGACTGGACCGACGAGGTCGACGAAGCCCTGTCCGTACTGCGCGCTCAGGCGCCCGGCACGCAGGGCAGCGCGCCCAGCGGGCCCGCGGCGCGTCCGCAGTCCCACATCCTCGGCATCTACGCCTGGCACCCGGACTTGATCCGTGGGTGGATGCCCTTCTCGAACCATCTGCGGCACTCCACGCTCTCCGACCGCGTCCGCGAGATGGCGATCATCCGGACGACCTGGCTCGGCTTCGGCGAGTACGAGTGGGCCCAGCACGTCCGGATGAGCCGGGCGGGCGGCCATCTCACCGACGCGGAGATCGACGCGCTCGGCGAAGGTCCCGATGCCGCCGAGTGGTCGGACGCCGACGCCGCGGTCGTCCGGGCCGTCGATGAGATGTGCACCGTGAAGAACGTCTCGGGCGAGACATGGCTCGCTCTCGAGAAGCAGTTCTCCCGAGAGCAGCTCATCGACTTCGTGTTCACCGTGGGCACCTACGACATGCACTGCACGGCGTTCAACACGCTCGGCCTGGAGCTCGAGCCGGGCATGACCGGCTTCCCCGCCGACCACCGGCGCGGTACGTGAGCCGCGGGGTGCTGCGCTGGCAGGTGAAATCGTCCTTCGTCCATTACGTACGGGCGATCGCGGTCGGCACCTGCGATGCTGTCGATGGGGCCGAGCTGGATGCCGACGGGGTGTTCCAGTTCCCGCTGACCGCGGCGTCGAGGGACGGCGACGGCTGGTTGCTGCACTTCGGTGGAGGCGCGCGTTTCATGGCCCACCACGGGTTCCTCGATGTCGAACTGCGCGAACTGGAGCTCAGGGTGACGGCGGACGCACGCGGCGGCGCCCTCAGTGTCGTGGCCGCGCGGGGTGACCGCGTCACCATCGCCACCGTGGCGCCCGCCGCCCCTGCGGAGGGCAACGGCGTGGTGCGCTGGCCGGGCCTCGTCCCGTGCCTGACCGACGCCGGGGCCGAGCTCTTCGGTAACGTCTATCCGCCCGGCTCCGACCTCGCACCGCTCGATCCCCTGGTCCTGCTAGATTCGTAGGCAATGTCTTCATCCCCGCCCCATCAGCCTGCGCGGCGCAGCGGCGCCCGAACCGGCGAAGGGCGCAAGAACGTTCGCGGTGAAGTGACGCGTCAGCTCATTCTCGCTGCGGCCGAGCGCCTGTTCGCCGAGCACGGCATTTCGGCTGTGCCTCTGCGCGACATCGGAATCGCTGCCGGCCAGCGCAATCACGCCGCCGTCCAGTACCACTTCGGCGACCGCGACGAGGTCGTGAAGGCCATCCTGGAACTGCGCGGCGCCGAGAGCGAAGTCAGCCGGACCGGCATCGTCGCCGATCTCATGCTCGGCCCGACCCCGCCGACCGTTGTCGACGTCGTCGGCGCGTTCGTGCGGCCGCTCGCGATCCATCTGCGGGAGGACAACCACTACCTTGCCTTCCTGTCCCACTTCATCATCGAAGAGGGCGGATACGAGGGCTTGGGCGATGTCCGCGCCGGTGCATCGGTCCTTACGCTGCGGACTCTCCTCAGCCGGCTTGTACCGCAGGTCCCCGAGGCGGTACTCGAAGAGAGATGGTGGGTGATCCTGACGAGTGCCGTGCACGCACTCGCGCGCTACCAAGCGGCGCAGCGAAAGCGTTCCCACCTGCCCGCGGAGATCGACGTCCTGGTCGACGATCTGGTGACCTTCCTCAGCGCGGGACTCACGGCACCGCTCGTCGAGGGCGATCCGAGGACGACGGCAGGCGGCTGAGCCAGGCACAGCCCCTCGGCAGTGGTCATGAAGACGCACACGGCGAAGGAGCCCGGTCACCGACCGGGCTCCTTCGCCGTGTGCGTCGCGTCGCTGTCAGGCGCCGAGGTGGGCCATGAACCTCGACGTCCAGTCGTGCAGACTTGCGGGCACGTAGTAGCCGCTCTCGTCGGTGATCTCCTTCCAGTTTCCGGCGATCTCCTCGATCGTCGGTGTCCCGGTCCCGGCCGAGTGGTATCCGGGGCTGACGGCGAGGAACCACCGGGCGAACCGCTGCGCACCTGCCACGAGAATCTCGCCGTTCACCGTGCAGTCCTCGTGCGCCAGGTACGCCACCATCGGTGACACCAGGTCGGTGCGCAGCGCCTGCAGGCGAGCGTCGTCCAGCGCGGTGGTCGTGATGTTCGGCTTCGCCGCCGAGGTGCTCGGACGCGTGATTGCGTTCGGTGCGACGCAGTTGACGCGAATGCCGTGTGACGCGCCCTCCAGCGACAGGCTCCGGGTGAACCCGATGAGCGCCCCCTTCGCGGTCGCGTACGCCAGGTTGTCCGCCAGTCCGAACATGCCGGTCGACGTCGTCGTGATCACCCGGCCGTAGCCCTGCTCGACCATGTACGGCCAGGCCGCACGCGTCGTGTGCCATGTGCCGCGCAGGTGCACGTCGAGTGTCAGGTCAAGGTTCTCGGCATCGGCCTCGGGGAACGTGGCGAAGCGGGAGATGCCGGCGTTGTTCACGACGATGTCGATGCGCCCGAACTCGCGGACAGCGGTCTCGACGAGCGTGTGGCAGCCCTCCTCCTGGCCCACGTTGTTCGTGTCGGCGACGGCGACGCCGCCCGCGGCGATGATCTCCCGGACGACATCGTTGGCCGGTCCGGCGTCGCTGCCTTCGCCCTCCTTGGTGCCGCCGAGGTCGTTGACGACGACCTTGGCGCCGCGCTCCGCGAGCAGCAGCGCATGGGCCCGGCCGAGGCCTCGGCCGGCGCCGGTCACGATGGCGACTCGTCCGTCGAACCGGAAGTCAGGGGTGGCGTTCATCATGCTCCTTCGACAGTGATCGTGGCGGGATTTCATCACGCGAGCTCAGATAAGACAATCCCTACGACGCTGTGCAGGCCATGTGTTGCAAAGGTGGTTTTTATTTTTCAGCACTTGTGCTTACCTATGGCTGATCGCCGCTGGAGCAGTCGTACCAAGTGGGAGTGAGTCAAAGTGGCAGGACAGATCGACAACGACGTTGACGTCGAGGTGCTGGTGATCGGTGCCGGCGTGGTCGGCATCTACGCGCTCTACCGGGCGCTCGACGCCGGCTTCACGGCGCAGACGCTGGAGGCCGGTGACGGGGTGGGCGGTGTCTGGTACTGGAACCGCTACCCGTCCGCGCGCTTCGACTCCGAGAGCTACGCCTACGCGTACATCTTCTCCAAGGAGCTCTTCGACGAGTGGCGGTGGAAGGAGGAGTTCGCGACGCAGCCGGAGATCGAGAGCTATCTCAACCACGTCGTCGACCGCTTCGACCTGCGCCGGCACATCCGCACGGGCGAGAAGGTCGTCTCCGCCGAGTTCGACGAGGCCGGCCAGGCATGGGTGGTGCGGACGCAGAAGGGCAGCGTCGTCCGGGCCCGTTGGGTCATCTCCGCGACGGGCGGCCTGTCCGTACCGAACTACCCCGACATCGACGGACTCGAGGACTTCGGCGGCCAGGCGTACCACACCGGCGCCTGGCCCCACACGCCCGTCGACTTCGCCGGCAAGCGGGTCGCCATCATCGGCAACGGCCCGAGCGGCGCCCAGCTCCTGCCGGCGATCGTCGACACCGTCGAGGCCGTGGACCTCTACCAGCGCACGCCGACCTGGACGACCCCGCTGAACAACGCCCCCATCTCGGACGAGCGCCAGGCATGGCTCAGCGACAACTTCGACGACATCGTCAAGACGTTGAGCACGTCGCCGACGGGCTTCCTCCACGAGCCGGCGGGCAAGTTCTCGACGGCGGACTCGGCGCAGGAACGCCAGGCGTTCTACGAGAAGATCTGGAAGAGCCCCGGCTTCGCCAAGCTCACGTCGAACTACTACGACATGACGACGAACCGCGAGGTGAACCTCGAGTTCTGCGCGTTCCTCGCCAACAAGATCCGCTCGATCGTCAAGGACCCGGTGACCGCCGAGCGGCTCATCCCGAAGGACCACCTCTTCGGTGCGAAGCGTCCGCCGTTCGTCACCGGCTACTTCGAGTCCTTCAACAAGCCGAACGCCTCACTCATCTCCCTCAGGGAGACGCCGTTCGTGCGGGTCGACGCCACCGGGATCGAGACCACCGAGCGACACCGGGACTACGACATCATCGTGTTCGCGACCGGCTTCGACTTCGGCACCGGCGCGCTGACCCGGATGGGCATCAAGGGGCGTGAGGATCTCGACCTGAGCACCGACTGGGAGGACGGGCCGTCCGACTTCGGGGGCTTCAGCGCGCACCTGCTGCCGAACTTCTTCTTCCCGGGCGGTCCGCACGGCGCCGGCGGCGGCAACTACCCGCGCTACTCGCAGGACCAGGTCGACTGGATCACCAAGACGCTGATCCACGCGCGCGACCACGGGTACGCCGTCTTCGAGCCGACCGCCGCGCAGCAGGACGAGTGGATGACGATGGTCGAGACGCTCGCCCCGCAGTCGATCTTCTCGGCCGAGCACAGCCACTACTACGGTGCCAACGTCGAGGGCAAGGTACGCAAGTTCCTCCTCAACCCCGGCGGACGGGCGAAGCTCCACGAGATGCTCGACGCGATGACGTCGACCGAGGACTTCGGCGGCGCTCTCTCGCGCGCGAACGAGACCGCCCATGCCGGGTAGCGGGGCGCTGCCAACGACCGGAACCCAGGGAAAGGAGTACGAAGTGACCGGCATCGACCGCCCCTTTCGTGTGCGGATGCTGTACCAGCCCGTGATCCATGTGCCCAGCCTCGACGAGGCAGAGGATTTCTACAGCCGGGTCTTCGGCCGCCCGAGCACCAACTTCTCCGTCGTCATGCCAAACCCGCCGGCGCCGGGGCACTCCGTCGGCTACTCGACGTTCACGGCGATCAGCGATGTGCTCATCGACAACCTCGAACCGAAGCGGTACCTCACCGGCGGGGTGCAGAGGTATCCGGATGTCGGTACACCGCAGCTGAAGACGACCGGCTGGTACGTCGAGGGAGTCAAGGAGCTCTACAAGGAACTGCGTGCACAGGGCTTCCGCCTCGTGGACGCGCGCGACGAGGTGCTGGAGGCGGACGAGTGGGCAGGAGGCCCGTCGCCGTTCCAGAGCCTGAAGGACGACGCCGGCCTGCCGTACCGCTTCTTCGAGATGTTCCCCTTCCCCCTCGACCCGCGGGTGACCGAGGGGTGGACGATCCCCGCGGTCACTGACGACGACCCGCTCGGCATCGTGCACGCATCGCATCACACCGTCCTGACTTCCCGGCCGGAGCGCGCGCTCAAGCTCACCGTCGACGTCCTCGGCGGCAAGGTCATCCACACGGGCCGTGACGAGCTGCGCGGCGTCTACGGGCCGTACGTTCAGCTGGCCGATGCCGTCTTCCACTTCGCCACACCGGATCCCTGCGGCGAACGGGCCGAGGACGGGTCGGGGAACGAGCCGCTGGATACCTACCACGCCATCACCTGGACGGTTGCTGATCTGGAGCGGGTGGCCAAGCACCTGGACGCCGAAGGCGTCCGTATCGCCCACCGCTGCGACACCGCCCTGGTGACCGATCCGGCGACCAGCCTCGGCATCCCGTGGGGATTCACGACGGCTTCCCTTCCAGGAGACA
The DNA here is from genome assembly GCF_053594815.1 of Streptomyces sp. NPDC002577. NCBI lineage: Bacteria > Bacillati > Actinomycetota > Actinomycetes > Kitasatosporales > Streptomycetaceae > Streptomyces > Streptomyces sp. NPDC002577. The sequence goes on from NZ_JBSFWK010000006.1 coordinate 207,115, forward strand.
CACGATTTCAGGAGACACGATGAGTGACATAGCGCAGTCGCGCCGCGAAGTCCTGCTGGCCCTCACCAACCCCGTCGAGGGGAAGGACAAGGAGTTCCAGGACTGGTACTGGGGAACGCACATTCCGGAGATCCTGGCACTGCCCGGGTTCGTGGCGGTACGTCGCCTCCGGGCAGCCGACACGTCGACGGAGGGCATCCCCTACCGTTACGCGACGATCTACGAGGTGGAGGGTTCAGCGGAGGAGGCGCGCATGAGGCTGTTCACCTCCGGGCTCGGTTCCAGCGACACACTGGACACCTCCAGCATCGTCATGATCCCGCTGGTCATGCACGACGACGCGTTCCTCGCATGAGCCCATGGACAGTGCGGGCGAGGCGGACTTGGAGGAGTTGTTCCCTTTGAGGGCCGGTGTCTGAGGAGCGGCCTGGGTGCCCGGGGCGCAGGAGCCTGACGGGTGATCTTGTGCGGGCTGGCGACGTCAGCCCGCACAAGATCACCGGCCCGTAGTGAGGTGACCACATCCACCAGTGCGCCGTGCGGCTCGGCGCCGCCTCCCGGGCCACCAGGAGCACTGCCGCTTGAGCGGCCCGGCCCCGGTCTGCGGCGGCCGCAGTCATGTCGGGATGTGGAGAGCAGGTCTTCGAGGCTCCGGACCGCGCCATGCGGACGCAGGCCGTGTTGATCTGGCACAGGACTCTGTCCCAGCACCGTGACAGCACCGCCTTCTGGGCCCGCGGCGGCAGTGCGGTGGGCGTGACGCCGCCCGGGGCCGAGCGGATGATGCGCATGCCGTCCGGCGCCCATGGTGACTCGATGGGCGGGATGACGATCGCGGGGGGATAGCCGCGGCCCTCTACGCACGCTGCATTTCGGTGGGGCCGCCGTGGAGGCACCCGGGCGCCGTCGAGGCGGACTTCGTAGAAGATGCCGGTCGGATCGAGGCCCTGCCGGCGCCGTATGGTGACGCCGTGGGCGTCGAGGTCGACGAGGAACGAGGCGGGGGAGCCCTCGTGTTGAGCGATCACCAGCAGCCGGCGTGCCCCGCCCGCGCCCGACGAGCGCGGTGGCGAGGAAGGGGCCGCGGGCGGTGGCGCGGCCGATCTCCTCGGCGACCAGGGCGAGTTCGACCAGCCCCTGGCCGGTGCCGCCGTGTTCCTCGGGCAGGCCCAGGCCGAGTCGGTCGAGCTCGGCCCGCCAGGCGCCAGAACGCGGGGTCGACGTCCTCCCGCTGACAGGTCTGCGCCCGCAGGGTCTGCGTCGGGCGCGATCGTGGAGCCAGCCGCGCGACACCGTACGCGGCATCGCCTGCTCGTCGAGCTCGAAGTCCACCAGTCTCCACGTCTCGTGCTGTCGCATCGGTTACCCGTGTGGCAGCAAAGAAAGTATCCTCTTTTGCGGAGTGGAGTCGAGAAGTAGTCGGAAAAACTTCCCACGCAACGGTCGACGGCGTCATTAGAGTAGCCTCATAATCAATGCCGAGGCGGTCGAGGGCGAGGGGAGAACAGTGATGCGGCTGGAGCCCACGCCGGAGCTCGCGGCCTTCCGCAAGACGGTACGGGCGTTCGTCGCCGAGCACAGCCCGGGCATCAAGAAGCACGCGGGCGCCGACGTACGTCCGCCGCGTGAGATCACCGGGACCAGCGACTTCAACGCGGTCTTCCTCGACGGCGTCCGCATCCCGGCCGGCGGTCGGCGAGCTCGCCACCCGGGTGCACGTGAGTGCCGAGATGGTCGGCCTCGCCCAGTCGCGGATGCTGCACGACACCGTGCAGCCCGCCGAAGCCCCGCTCTGCAAGTTCTTCTGCGGCGAGCTTACTCACGCACGCACATGATCGCCGGCAAGCCGAACGGGGTTCTACGGACGCAGTTTGCCGAGCAGGGACTCGGGCTGCCCCGGGAACCCCGCTAGGAGCGGACCGCTGAACGGAACAGCACAGACGACGTGCGCGGGAGAGTGGCTACTGCCACCCGCGTCACGTGACCGGAGGCCCGCAACGGCCTTCACGTAACCACCGTGATTGGAGAGTCCGATGGGTGTTCGCTCACTCGGGTACGTCAGGCTGGAATCCACCGACATCGAGAAATGGAAGCAGTTCGGGGGCGATTTCCTCGGGCTGATGCCCGTCGAGGGCGGCGATCCGGAATCGCTGTACTTCAGGATGGACGACTACCCGACCCGTATCGCGGTTTCTCCGGGGCCGCAGAGCGGTATGACGGCGCTGGGCCTCGAGGTCCTCGACGAGCGGGAGCTCACGAGCCTGGCCGCAGCCGTCGAGAAGGCCGGCATCAAGGTGACAGCCGGTACCGAGGACGAGTGCGTGGAGCGCCGGGTCACCGGCTTCGTCCGCTTCAGCGACCCGGGCGGCAACCCGGTGGAGCTCTACTACGGCGCTGTCCTCGACCACAAGCCGGTCCGTACCCCGCTGGTGTCGAAGTTCGTCACCGGTGACATGGGGCTGGGGCACGCGATCGTCTCCGCCGAGGACGCGAAGGCCGCGTTCGACTTCTATGTGAACGTCCTCGGCTTCATCGAGCGCAACACGATGCGCTCCGAGGGCGGCACCACCTGGTTCATGGGGTGCAACCCGCGGCACCATACCCTGGGCATCACGCCCATGCCGGGCCCCGGGCGCCTGCTGCACCTGATGGTCGAGTCGGCCACGTTGGACGACGTCGGGCTCGCGCTCGACAGGGCCCAGCGGCAGGAGATCCCCATGATGCACACGCTCGGCAAGCACACGAACGACCACATGGTCTCCTTCTACGTCTGGTCGCCGGAGAACTACGCGATCGAGTTCGGCTGGAACGGGCTGAAGGTCCCCGAGCCCGTCCCCGTCTACGAGATCACCGAAGGCGCCTTCTGGGGCCACCACTTCACTCCGCCGCCGCAGCCCGCGGGCTGATCCGTCCCCGCGATGTAGGGGGACGGGGCCGGACGACCGCATGCACGGTTGTCCGGATCCGTCACCCCTAGAAGGCTCATGAAGATCTTGGTGAGAGGCCGCCCGGCCGCAGGCCGGGCGGCCTTTGTGGCTAGGGGGTGGCCGGGTTGAAGGTGCCAGGTGTTGTTGGTTCGGGTGAGTCCGAGGCTGATCAGTCGGCGGAGGTTGAGGGCGGCTGCTCGGGTGTGGAGCCAGGTGTTGTTGGCGATGGTGCCGCGGTAGCGCAGGCGGCGGTTGCCGTGCTGGACGAGCCAGGCGACGGCGCGTTCGACCGGTGGTCTCCAGCGTCGGTAGTCGGCTTGCCAGTCGGGGTCGGTGGCGGCTTGGTGGCGGGCTGCTGCCTGGAGGTCGTGGTGCGGGCGGATGGTCAGGATGCGTCCGGCCTTGGCCTTGGTGCACCGCTCGCGCAGGGGGCACGCTGCACAGCTCCTTGAAAACGGCCTTGCGCTGCTGGTGCTGTCCGCCGGGCTCGGAGAGGGCGACGGTGTGTCCGGCCGGGCAGGTCACGGTGGCGGCGGTGGCGAAGTCGTCGAGGGTGAAGCCGCCGGGGACGGCCGGCCGCAGGGGGGCGGGTTTGAGGAACAGCCGGTGCCCTTGGTGCTGGAGGGTGTGGCGGGCGTCGCTGGTGGAGTAGGCGGTGTCACCGAAGACGTCGAGTGGAGTGTCCTCGTCGGCGACCAGGTCGAGGCCCACTTGGGCCTCGTGGTGTTCGGGCCCGGTGCCGGGGGTGAGGGCAACGGCGGTGTATAGGCCGGTCTCCGGCTCGACGGCGAGGTGGGCTTTGTATCCGTCCTGCTGGTGGGTGCGGGTTTTGTGCACGTGTCGGGATGCGGGGTCGGTCGCCTGCTTGCCCAAGGCCCCGCAGTACTGGTGCGCAACACCGACCGACATTCGGCCGTCCTTGGGAAACGACACGTCGTCGACCGCCCAGGCATCCGGACCGATCAGCGGCACCATCCGCTGCGCGATCCGGCGCCGCACCGGCACCGGCTCCCACGGCGACTGGTTCACGAACTGCTGCAGGTTCTGCGACATCAAGAAGCTCGAACGCATTCCGCAGGGCGGCGGCTGGCGCATGCACGGCGTGGGTGCAGACGCCGCCCGCGCCTCCAAACGTGCTGGCCCCGGCACCGGGAAGGTCGGTTACACCAACCTGCATTCCGCGCTCGACGACCACTCCCGGTTCGCCTACACCGAGGCCCTGGACGACGAGAGAGCCGTGACCGCGGTCGCCTTCTGGCACCGGGCGTGCTTGGTCTGCCGCCGCAATGCCTCCACCAGGTCAGCGATGTCCTCGGCGGTGCGGGCCGGGCTGGTGGCGGGGCGGGAGGAGTGGTCAAGCAGGCCGTTCTCGCCGTGCGCACGCCAGCGGACGTACCACTTGGCCAGGCAGCGGCGCGATAGCCCGGCCTCGGCAGCGACGTGCGCGATCGGGCGGCCAGCGTCGATCCGCAGGCACAACCGCAGACGTCCCTCCGGGGTCAGCGGTGCGTTGCGGTGACTCCTGCTGTTGGCGCTCCTGGACTCGGCGGACGCGTTCATCGGGAGCCCTGGGATCTCAGGGCTCCCGCGTGAGCGGCTGTGCGTGGCGTCAACGTGCGAACTTTTCGATGGCTGCCGGGGTGACGGGGGTGAAGAAGTTGACGAGGTTGCCGTCGGGGTCGCGGAACAGCAGCGACCGGTTGCCCCAGGGCATCGTGGTGGGCTCGGTGACGAAGTCGGTGACGAAGCCGGTCAGGTTCTGGTGAATGCGGTCCACGTCGTCGACGAGGAACTCGGTGATCACGCTCTGGTTGTCCGCTGGACGGGCAGAGCCCGGGGCGAACAGCGGGACGGTGCGGGTGCCGGCGATCGCGAGGGTGGCGCCCGGGGTCTTGAGTTCGGCGAAGTCCTCGGTGGCCCACATCGCCCGCACCCCTGTGGCTCGCTCGTAGAACTCGACGAGGCGTGCGACGTCGGTGGTAATGATGCGGATCGAGACGAAGTCCATGGTGATCTCCTTGGCAGATGGAATCGCTGCACGTCGCAGGCTAGGAGAAATAGTGGACAGAATCGGTCCTGTATTCGCGTTAGGCTGTGCACATGCCTCGACCCACCGGCCGCGTGCTGACACTCCTGGAGTTGCTGCAGTCGGGCGGCACTCGGACGGTGGCCGAACTCGCCGACCGGCTCGGCGTTGATGGGCGCACCGTGCGGCGGTATGTGGACCAGCTGATCGACCTTGACGTGCCCGTGGAGTCGGTGCGCGGCCGCTACGGCGGGTACCGGCTCGCCCCCGGGTACCGTTTGCCTCCGCTCATGCTCAGCGACGACGAGGCGCTGGCCGTGATGCTCGGCCTGGTCGCCGGCCGCCGAGCAGGGGTGATGACGGCAGGTCACACCGCGAGCGAGACGGCCTCGGCGAAGATCCGGCGGGTGCTGCCCAAGCACATCGCCCGCCGGCTCGACACGCTCCTGGAATCTCTCGCCTTCACGGATCAGCCCGGCGAGTTCGCCGCCCCGGACGCCGGGGTCCTGCTCACCATCGCCGATGCGGTACGCCACCGCCGGCCGGTCTCGATCAGATATACCGACCGCGACGGCCGGCGCAGCGAACGCACGCTGCACGCGTACGGGATCGTCGCCCATTCGGGCCGGTGGTACGTCACGGGCACGGACCCCGAGATCGGCGAGGACCGAACCTTCCGGCTCGATCGCATCACAGACGCACGGACCCTGCCCGGCTCATTCGAGGCGCCCGTGGGTCCCGATCCGGCACAGCGCGTGTTGTCAGGGTTCGCCACGGCTGAGTACCGGCACGAGGTGACCTTGCGGATCCACGGGACAGTCGAGCAGATCCGCGCCCACCTTCCCGCCAGCGTCGCGAGCCTGGAGGAGCACGCGCCCACGGCAGACAAGGACCGGGCGGCCGAGCGCTGGCTGCGCGTCCAGCTACGGGCGGAGCGGCTCGACTGGTTGCCTCCGCTACTCGCCTCACTCGACCGTCCGTTCGTCATCGAGCGCCCCGATGAACTGCGCATCCTCGTCATCGCGCTCGCCCAACGCCTCGCGTCCTACGCCCGCCAAGCCTGACAGCGAGGAACCAATGTCATGAGATGGCACAACTAGGGCTGGTCGGCAAGACGGTGCGGGGTCGGGGCGCTCATGCCTCCTGGACTGCCGCCACGGGGCGTGCGTCGGCGGTCGTACGCGGAGTCCGGCTGATGAACAGGGCGAGGACCAGAGCGAGGGCAGAGCAGCCTCCGATCAGGCCGAAGACCTCGAAGAAGGCGCTCTTGGTGCTGAACGGGGTACCGGGCACGGTCGACTTGCTGAGTATCAGGGCGGCCACCGAGATGCCCACGCCGCTGAAGGCCGTCTGGGCGACCGCGTTGACACCGGTGGCTTCGCTGGTGTTCTCCGCCGGGACGCTCTCGATGACGAGGTTGGGCAGCGAAGTGAGCATAAAGGTCGTCGCCACAGACAGGAACACCGAGGAGACGACGACGCCGACGACGTTGCCGCAGAACAGGGAGAGGACGATGGCGTTGGTGATGCCGAAGACTGTGCCGATGATGAGGGCGCGCCGGGAGCCGGTGCGGGCGGAGATCCGGCCACTGAGGGGTGCGAGCAGGAAACCGACGATCCCGGTGCAGAAGGCGAGCAGCCCGGCCGTGGTCGCGCTGAGGCCGAGGCCGACGGGTGCGATCTCCGGGGACTGCTTGATGAGGTTGAGCAGGTAGCCGGTGACGCCCACTGGCCCGGCCGCGACGGCCATCGTCGCGAGCGTGGTCAGGGCGAGTTTCCGGTTGGCGAGGCTGCGGACGTTGATCATGGGGCTGTCGAGGCGCAGCTCCCACCAGGCCCAGACGGCCATGAGCACGAGGCCGGCGAGGATGGTGCCGACTGTCCGGCTGTCGAGCCAGGTCCAGGTCCTGGACTTGGTGACGCCGAACAGCACCAGAGCGATGGCGGGCGCGAACAGCACACCGCCCACCCAGTCGATGCGCTGCACCTTGGCGGCGACGGTCGACTTGGGAAGCAGTGAAGAGGCAGCGGCGGCGAGCAGCCCGCCCACTGCGGTGGTGACGAAGATGTAGTGCCAGCTCGTGTGGTCGATCAGGAAGCCGGAGATGACCATGCCTGACGCCCCGGACAGCACGGTGGCGCCGCCGATCCAGGCGGTCGCCACAGGCACCCGCTTCTTCGGAAGGTTCTCCCGGGCAAGGCCGAAGCAGAGGGGGAGGAGGCCACCGGCGACGCCCTGGAGCGCCCGGCCGGCGACGACCCCGGTGAGTGTGTCCGTGGACATGCTGACAATCGAGCCCGCGGCCGAGATGAGCAGCAGGATGATGATCATGTTGCGGCGGCTGTAGAGGTCGCCGAGCCGCCCGCAGAGCGCGGCGGACACCGCGCCAACCAATGTGTACGCCGTGAGCATCCAACTGGCGTCGGCTGCATTGGTATGGAAGATGACGATCATCTGCGGGAGGGCGTTGGCCATCATCGTCGACTCCAACGAGCTGACGACGGCCGCGAAGATCAGGACCGCGATGATGAGCGTGGCGGGGCGTGCTGAACGGAGGACGTCATCAACATCTTCGGAGATGAAATCGCCGCTGACCTCTTCGGATCGGTGCATCGTGTCTCTCTCGGGTAGGCATGATCGACGGTGATCGCCTTGCCCTGGGCGTACGTTCGCAACGCCGCGCGTGAACCGGACACCGGTTCCGTGGAATAAGGATCTCCGGGCGTGGGACGACGATCTCGGGCAACCGCCCAGGGGCTCTCAGGCTCGACAGGCGTAGAGGACTGGCACAAGCTTCCTCACACCAGTGTTCCATTTAACGGAACGACTGATTTCTTTAGCGAGGAGAGTGTGACCTCACCGAGAACCCGTGTCAAGGAGTTCTGCAGGTCGGCCGCGGGCGCGATCCGTTCAGTGCACGGGCTGGGTGCCGCCGATGTGTTCGGTGAGGGTGGCGGCTGACTGTGTGGCGAGCGCGGCGAGTTGGGGCATGCTTGTGGCGGTGAAGCGGTTTTCCGGGATGGTGATGCCGACGTCGCCGAGGACGTGGCCGGACAGGCCGAAGACGGGGGCGGCGATGGCGATCGCCCCGGGGATGCGTTCGTCGTGGGAGAGGGCGTAGCCGTCGCGGCGGATCGTGGCCAGGCGTTCGGTCGGCCGGTCGGTGTCGACGCGTGTGCGCTCGGTCGTGGCGGTGAGAGGGCCACTGAGGATCTCGTTGCGGGTCTGGTCGGGCAGGAACGCGAGGATGGCGAGCCCGCTGGCGCTGGCGTGGAGGGGCAGCCAGGTGTCGAGCGGGAGGACGTAGCGCAGCGGGTGGGGGGACTCGGCTGACGCCGCGAACATCATTTGTCGGCGCTGGTCGTTGTAGAGGCCGAAGAGCGACGACTCGCCGCTGCGGTCGGTGAGTTCGCGGAGGATGCCGACCGCCGCTTCGCGGAGCGGGAAGCGCGCCGTGGTGGTCCAGGCGAGCCTGAGGAACTCCAGCCCGAGCCGGTAGGCGCCGTCCGGCGTCCGTCCGCTCGGGTCAGGGCAGTGGCACGTCCTCGCCTGAGACCCCGAGGAGGATGCGTGCCATGCGGCCGCAGTCGTCGTCGGTCAGCGGCGCGCTCGGGGATCGCTGCCAGGTGGCCACACCGTGGAAGGCCAGGTGCGCGATCATCGCCACGTCGTCCTCACGGATGTCGCCGCGCCGGGCCGCACGGCCCAGGACGCGCCGCAGCGGTGCCAGCGACCGCTCGGTGACCTGCTCGACCAGGGACTGCAGCTCGTGATGGGCGGCGCCTGCGGCCGCGCGGAGTGCCTGTCCTTCGGGGCTGGTCCAGGCGTCGCGGATCAGCAGCATGACCGCGACCAGGTCCTTGCGTGCGTCGCCGGTCTCGGGAATGTCGTCGTACCGCTGCAGCAGTGGCTCGACGACGGCGGCCAGGAGGGCGGTCTTGGAGGGCCAGCGCCGGTAGATCGTGGTGCGGTTGACCCCGGCAGTCCTGGCGACGGCGTCGACGGTCATCGCCGTGAACCCCACGCGCTCGAGCTCGGCGAGGGTCGCCGCGCGCACGCTGCTGATCACCTGCCGGCTGCGCGGGCCGGTCTGCACCCCGCGGGTGCGCCTGGTCGTCGTCTCCATCACCGGTGAATGTAAACCAGCGCAGCCGACGGATGCGCCGTCCTCCTCATCCCTGACCGGACCCTACGACGAGAAAGGCAACAGGGCGTTGCCTTTAATGGGGTCCGGGGCTAGTCTCCGGGCGCGGGCCTGCCGCGGGCCCGCCGACGCCGGGCACCGTCACCCGGCCCTTGGAGAAGGAAGCGCAAACCATGAAGGCTTGGCAGTTCGTCGAGACCAACGAGCCCCTCGTCCTCAACGAGGTCCCCGACCCCGTCCCCGGTCCCGGCGAGGTCGTCGTCGACGTGCGCGCCTGCGGCCTGTGCCACTCGGACATCACCTACATGACCAACCCGGGCACCAAGGCCAACATGCCCTACACCCCGATGACCCTGGGCCACGAGACCGCCGGCGTCATCAGCGCCATCGGCGAGGGCGTGACCAGCTGGCAGGTCGGCGACCGCGTCGGCGTGTGCCCGTCCGGCACCGGCCCGATCCCCGGGTTCTTCGCCCCCGGCGGCTTCGCCGACAAACAACTCGTCCACGCCGACGACCTCGCTCGTGTCCCCGAGGGCCTGGGCATAGCCCTCGCTGCGGTGGCCACCGACGCGGGCATGACCTCCTATCACGCGATCATCGTGCGCGGCGGCGCCAAGGAGGGCATGAAGGTCGGCGTCATAGGCCTGGGCGGCCTCGGACAGATCGGGGCGCGCGCCGCGGTGCTCAAGGGAGCGGAGGTGCACGTGGCCGAGCCCAAGGCGGAGGTACGCGAACTTGCCCTGGGCCTCGGCCTGGCCGGCACGGTCGCCGACGCGGCCGAGTGGAAGGGCCGCAACTTCGACCTCATCGTCGACTACGCCGGCTTCAACACCGCCGCCGCGGCCATCGACGCGATCCGCCCCGGCGGCACCGTTGTCACCGTCGGCATCGGCGCCAGGGAGATGACCATCCCGTCCCACGCGCTGCTGCACAACAAGAACCTCATCGGCTCCATGGGGGGCACCGTCGCGGACATCGAGGAGCTCTACCAGCTCATGCTCGACGGCTCCATCGCCCCGGTGTACGAGGAGATCGGCTTCCACCAGATCCCCGACGGCCTGGACCGCCTGGCCAAGGCCCAGGTCACCGGCCGCCTCGTGGCCCGCTTCGGCGACTGAAACCCACGGAGCGGCCTGCGGGGCGGCAGTACGTCGGCATGAGGAATCAGCGTGCGGCTATGGGAGGCACAGGCTGATTCGCTACCTCGTGAAGCAGCCGATCGACTTTACCCCGAATGCGCGCGAGAGGATTGATGGCCGGCACCGCGTAGAGGTAGTCGGCCTCGATCGCTGCGAGTGTGATCCCTGCCGCCTCCTTGGGGTCAATGGCAGGATCCGTTGGGATGGGCGTTGGGGAAACATCGACGCCGCCGGCATGACCATCTTCACGCTTCGCGCTCATAGGAGTGCGCACGATGCCCGGGCAGAGGACGGTAGCGCCTACACCTGGCGCTGAACCAGCCAATTCGGCATGCAACGTTTCGGTGAGTGCTACAACTGCGTGTTTGGTGACGATGTAGTCGGCGATGCCGGGGACGATGGAGAGACCGGACATCGAGGCGGTGTTGAGTATGTGGCCCGAGTTCTTGTGCACGAGATGAGGAACGAGCTCTCGGATACCGTTGATGACACTGCGGAGATTCAGGGAGAGCAGTCGCTCCCATTCCGCCGACGTGATCTCCCACGACGGACGAAGCCTGTTCGCCGCTCCGACGTTGTTGCAGACGACGTCGTAGGTACCGAACCGTTCGATAGCTGTCCGGCTGAGTCGCGCGACCGCTTCGGCGCTTGTGACATCGGTCGGTACGGCGACTACCTCGACGCCCAGCGCTGACAGCTCATCGCGGGTGTCGCGGAGTCCGTCCGCGTCTACGTCGGCGATCACGAGATTGAGCCCGCGTTCCCCGAACGCCTCTGCGAGCGCCTTACCAATGCCGCTTGCTGCGCCAGTGACGATTGCCACCTGGCCGGGAACCAGTCTGGTCACCGGACATCACTCCTTCCTCGGTCGCACGAACCACAGCGAGGCTCGCGCCGACTCTCTCTTTGCCTCTTCCGGTGTCTCGCCATCAGCGCGGGGGCACTGCGATGAAATCCGGGCACCCTGGTAAGCCCTGCTCAGTTCGCACGAGTCCGGGACTGCTGTTCGCAACCGGATCCCTGGCTGGGGAATCTGCCTCTCAGCCTTCAACGGAACATTAAGCGTCTTCAGTGCATCTTCGGCGCACCTACTGTGACGGGCGTTCGCCCCGGCGTCAAGTGGCGGAGTTGAGCTGCCCAAGAAGGCGGGGTGCCTCCGAGGGGGGCACGGTGATCGCGGTTCCGGGGGTCGCTGCGGCGCGCCAAGTAGGCCCCTGTAGTGCAGAGATGCCATGGCGACGAGGGCGGTTCAGTTCTCGCGCGCAGTCACGGCCGAGGCTGGGCATGGCGCAACGTCTATTCGGGGAGCTCTATCCGATCCCTGCTCTTGACATCACTCAGAGGCCCTGGCCATCCTGGTCATCAACATATAACGGGACGCACGTTCTGTTTTAGGGAAAGCCAGTCGAGTGCGGCGGCTGGCGGCTCCCACCACAGACACCGCGATCACGCGGGCGAGTCGCGCAGCTATCGGCGAGGGCCGCGGCTGTGCCAGATCGACAGGAACCTGGTGGACATAGTCGAGGGAACAGCTGCGGTCGTCACGGGCGCGGGCGGTGGCATGGGGCGTTCGATCGCCCTGGCTCTTGCCGGCCGGGGGGTCGACGTTGTCGTCGCCGACGTCGAAGGCGCCGCCGCCGAGTCGGTCGCGAAGGAGATCGAGGCGCTCGGGCGGCGATCGATCGGTGTGCAGGTTGACGTGTCGCAGCGAGAAGCTGTCGAGGAGCTCGCCGACCTGGCGTACGACTGGCACGGGTCGGTCGAGATCCTCGTCAACAATGCTGGGGTCACCTTGCGCCCGTTTCGGGCGACCTGGGACACCAGCTACGAGGACTACCGCTGGGTCATGGACGTCAACTTCTGGGGAGTGCTGCACGGCCACGCCGCCTTCGTGCCACGGATGCGAGCGACTCCGGGTCCCCAGCACATCGTGAACACCTCATCGATGGGCACCACGGCCATGACCGCCGGCCATTCCGCATACAACGTCTCCAAGGCCGCCGTGGAAGCCTTGTCTCTGACCGCACGTCAGGAGCTGCGCGGGCAGGGGATCGGTGTGTCGATGCTGCATCCCGGCGCCGTTCGCACACGGATCACGACCAGCGAGCGGCTGCGGAGTGCTCAGGACCGATCGGCTGAGCGCGGCGTGACCCCATGGTCGACCTACGTCGAGCAGGCAACAAATCCGATCACCGACGCCAAGCCCGAAGACCTGCAGCCCAGTGGCGAGGACCCCGATGTCCCGACGACCTGGTCGGACTACATCACGCCGGCGGCCACGGGGTGGCTGGTGTGTCGCGGAATCGAGCTCGATCTTCCGCACATTCTCACTCACCCCTGCCCGCGTGAGGCGTTCCTTGCCCGTGCGGAGGACATGATCGCGGGTCTGCCGGACTACACCGAATGGCCTGGCACTTCCTCCGCATCCTGATCGCCACCGCCGGCCGGGCACATGCTGGGACTGGTGGACGGGGCTGGGGCCTCATGGCCCCGCCCTGATGGGCCGAATATCTGGGTGGGGTCGTCGGGCTGACGTCGTGCCGCCTTGGTGAGAACGGGACCATCCCGGTGCCGAGGTGGTCCGCCGAGCGGTCGAGGGCGCCGCGCACAGGGTGCTGGTGAGCGAATCGGCCGAGGCGGATCTGCTGGTCGTCGGTGCGCTGAGGCGCCATGGTCACTTCGGTCTGCAGCTGGGCCGGGTCGCTCGCGTCGCGCTGCACCATTCGCAGTGCCCGATCGCCGTCGTCCCGCAGCGAGCATGAGATTCCGGAACGTCTGCCGCACGCCATGAGCCTGGCCAGTGTCTCCTCCACCACCGTTACATGCCGGTGCGGAAGTACTCGATGACCTTCTCGGCGATCGACTTGCCCACGCCCGGGATTTCCCTCAGGTCCAGGGACCGCCCTGGCTGGCCTGCCAGTTGAAGGCATGTGCTCGGCGTGCCACGACCGGGGACGGGGGCCCGAGGTGCTCTTCAGGCCCCTCCGGTGCGCGAAGCCGTGGGCCCGAGGGTCTACTGGAAGGCAGGAGGATCCGCGCAGCGAGAGGTCCGAAGCAGCGCGTGATCAAGGATGACGTGGTGCGTACAGCGCCTATCACTCCCGATGAACCGACCAGGTCGAGGCCGTCATCCGGCGGCCGTCCCACCACAGGGCGGCGGTGTCCCTTCGCGCCGACCCGTGGCATTGCCATGGGGATCGGGATCTGTCGGCTCGCGTCGTCCGACGGACGGTGCGGGCGGGGCGGTGGTCGGAGCGGGACGGCTGTCTGTCGGGTGACGGTCTGAGCAAGGGAGAGAGCTGTGCAGGCGACGTTCGTTCTGGGACGGATCGCGGGGGTCCGGGTCGGCGTGCACTGGAGCGTCCTGTTCATCTTCGGCATCATCGCGTTCGGCCTGTCGCAGGGCCGCCTTCCGGAGACGTATCCAGGGCGTGCCTGGGCGGTGTACTGGGCGGCCGGCCTCTGCACCGCCGTGGTCTTCTTCGCCTCCCTCCTCGCACATGAGCTGGCGCACGCCGTCGTGGCCCGGCGCAACGGGGTCGAGGTGGACGACATCGTCCTGTGGCTGTTGGGTGGGGCGGCCCGGCTCAAGGCCGAGGCGTCCAGTCCTGGTGCGGAGCTGAGGATCGCCGGCGTCGGCCCGCTCGTCAGCCTCCTTCTGGGTGGGCTGTTCACACTCGGGGCCTGGCTGCTCGACCTGGTGTCGGCGTCCGGGATCGTGGTGGAGATGGTGGCCTGGCTGGCAGGCATCAATGTGCTGCTCGCGGTCTTCAACGCGGTACCTGCCGCCCCGTTGGACGGCGGCAGGCTGCTGCGCGCGTTCCTGTGGTGGCGCACGGGAGACCGGCTCCGGGCGACAGTCGGCGCGACTGCGGCGGGGCGGGTGTTCGGGTGGCTGCTCGTGGTGCTCGGGCTGATCGCGTTCATGAGGACCCGCGCGTTCGGCGGTCTTTGGCTGGCACTGCTCGGCTGGTTCCTCATCGCGGCTGCCACCGCCGAGGGACGGCAGGCCCAACTGCGTGGCGTGCTCGCCGGCGTCCCGGTGCGGGACGCCATGACGCCGGAACCTCTCACGGTTCCCGCGGACAGCACGGTCGCGGGCTTCCTCGCCGATCCGCGCTACCGCTACCGGCATTCGGCGTTCCCGGTGACCGACGACCGAGTCCTCGTCGGGCTGGTGACCTTGGACAGCGCCAGACACGTGCCGCACGCCGAGGCCCACGCCACGACGGTGAGAGAGGTGATGGTGCCGCTGTCGCAGACCACCGTGGTGGGGCCGGACAGCCCGCTGGCGGATCTGCTGCCCCGCATGGAGCCGGGCGCCGCGCACCGGGTCCTGGTCGTGGATCACGGCAGCCTCGTCGGAATCGTCTCCCTCTCGGACGTCAGCCGCACGGTGACATGGCTGATGAACACCGCTCCATGGCGGCGCGGTGGCCTGTAGCCGTGGCGGCACCGTCGACATTCGCATCAGCAGCGTCTTCCCGTGCGAGGCGGAGATGTCGGTCAGCCGCACCTTCGCCTGCCATCCGACGCAGCCCCGCGGCCCGGCAGCCGGGCCGCGCCAACGGCCCGCGGGCACCACCGTCAGCTGCTGTACGAACGAGAGGGTCGCGTGGCGCGGGCGGGACGCCGGGCACTTGAAGGCTGTGGATCAGGGACTGCAGCGTTGTGCACGAGCCGCTACGCTCAGTAGTTCTGGTCGATCTTCGAGGGGACTCGGGTCGGTTCCGGCGCCAGCAGGGCCAGGCGTGCAGCAGGCGCAGTGTGAGCCCGCGCCGTTTGGCTTCGTTGGCGGCCCAGTGGGCGGCGGCAAGGCTCTCCGGTGAGCCGTCGAGGGCGATGACCGGCAGCCTCCTGATCTTGTGCTGCTCCATGGTCTGAAGCACCTCTCCGGCATCGGCATGCGCGTCGACAGTGATCGGCTTCCCCTGGGCGAGCTGGCCCGCAGTCATAGTGCTGGGGTTCTTGCCTTTGGCCAGGCATTTCACCACGATGTCACGATCGGTGATGATTCCGTGGAGCCGGTCGTCGGGGCCGCATATGGGCAGGGAACCGACGTTCAGCTCGCTCATCCCGGCGTGCCGCATCCTGCAGCGTCTCATTCTCGGCGGCTCCGGGATGCATGATCTCTCGAGCGGTGGTCATGTCCGCCTCCTTCCGTATCGCACCCACAGTCCTTGGACCTACGAGTCCCACGATTTGCAGCGTTCAGACTGCGTTGCCCGACCTCGTTGTCCCGGAGGAGCCAGGCCCGTTCCGGCCAATCGGGTTCGGACCCGGGACGGGGCAGCGGTGTCCAGCCGTCGCTCGGGCCGGAGCCGTGTCTGGAGACGCATCACCACATGGCCGACGCCAGAGAAGGTGCACGCGAGGCCATGCGTCGCGGTCGGCGGAGGCGACGGCGAGGACCCGGTATCCGTCGGTTGCGAGGTGTTCGCTGTGCGCGGCCGTCTCGGTGAGCAGCTCCTGGGGATCGGTCAGGACGCCCGGGCGCAGCATCGCTTCCGGAGCCCCCTTGCAGATGACACGCAGCCCCCCCGTCGGGCCGACGGTGCACCCTCGGCATTCGCTTCCGGCCGCTGTCGAAGGGGATCTCGTCCACCCGCGGCAACTCCCGGTCCAGTACTGCCAGGTCAAGGCCCAGTCGGGTTCCGGCCGTGAGCAGGGCTGCCGCCGTCGGGTCCCCAGCGCACGCCACGCCGTTCTGCCCTTCGACGGAGGCTCGAGCGCGGCGTCGTTGCAGAGCATCGCGGCGCGCAGCAATGCCGCCAGCTCAGGACGGTTCCTGGCTCCTCCCGCGGGCTACGTGGCGTCCGCGTCGGGATGCGGGACGGTGATGACAGGGCAGCGCGCGTGGTGGAGCACGCCCTGGCTGACGGACCCCAGCAGCATCCCGGCGAAGCCGCCGCGGCCGCGTGTCCCGACCACCAGACCGAGGGCATGGGCGGACGCCTCGGCCAGCGCCTGCACGGGGTGGCCCCGGACGACCTCGTGGTGGAGTTCGACCTCCGGGTACGTGGCGACGCGCCCGGCCACCGTTTCGGAAAGCAGGCGGCGGCACTCCTGCACCGCGGCCCGCTCGTCCAGGACGCCGAGCAGCGGACGATGCCACACGTACAGTGCCCTGAGGAGTGCGCCGTGCAGGGCGGCTTCCTGGAAGGCGAAATCGACGGCCGCGGCGGAGTCCGGGCTGCCGTCCACACCGACCACGAAGTACGGCGGACTCTGAGTGATGTGCGCCGGCTCGGCCACCACGACCACCGGGCAGCGGGCACGGGCGATGACGGACAGAGCCACGGATGCGGAGGTGAACAGCTCCTCCGCCATACGCAGGTGCCATGAGCCGAGTACGACCGCCGCGGCGTCCTGCGCATGCTCACGCAGGACCAACGCCGGGCGCCCCTCCGCCAGCAGCCCCGAGACCTCCACCTGGGGCTGCCGGGACTCCGCGAACGCGACCGCCTCCTTGAGCACCCGGTCTCCAGCCTTGTGCAGCGCTGCGTTCCACTGCTCCCATGACGGCATCACCTCCCGGGACCGGTATCCGCCCGTCGGCACGCCCTCGGCATGTACCAGGAGCAACGGCAGGCGGCGCAGGGCAGCCTCGTCGGCGGCCCAGGCGAGCGCCGTGCGTCTGCCGGGGTCGGGGTCGACGCCGACCACGATCGGCCGTCGTCCTTCTGCACTTGTCATCGCTGCTCTACCTTCCTGCTTGGGTCGCCCCAGCCGTTCGTAGGGTTGTGGAACCCAGGGGAGCTGGGTGTGGCTTTCATCGCTGTGCCGTCCGTGGCTCGGGAGGCTTGGCCGCCCAGCTCCCCACGACGACTCGGCCGCCGATTGGGAAGTGCGAACAGGTCGCTGTGTAGAGCAATGCCGGCGAGGTCGTCCGTGGTACGCAAGCCGGATACGACCTCAGGAGCACGATGAGCCGGATATGGGCCGGGATCGACTGCGGCAAGACCCACCACCACTGCCTGGTGACGGACGGCGGGGGCCGCCGACTGCTGTCGCGGCGGGTGGCCAACGACGAACCGGAGTTGCTCCAAATCCTGGGCGGCGTTCTCGACCTGGCCGACGGTGGTCAGGTGACCTGGGCGATGGACATGACCGGCGGCGAGCCCGGCCTGCTGATCGCACTGCTGGTCAACCACGGTCAGGAACTTCTCTACGTCCCCGGACGCGTGGTCAACCGGGCCAGCGACGCCTACCGAGGCGAGGGCAAGACCGACGCTCGCGACGCCCTGGTCATCGCCGACCAGGCTCGCATGCGCCGCGATCTCCAGCCGGTCCGCCCCGGCGACGACGCCACCGTCGAGCTGCGGCTCCTGACCGATCGCCGGGCCGACCTCGCGGTCGACCGGACACGCATCATCAACCGGCTCCGTTCGACGCTGACCGGCATGTTCCCCGCCTTGGAACGTGCGCTGGAGATGACCAACACCGGCCCCCTCGTCCTGCTGTCCGGCTATCAGACGCCGGCCGCCGTCCGCCGCACGGGCGTCAACCGGCTGACGACCTGGCTGCGCAACCGTAAGGTCCGCAGCCCCGAGGCCCTGGCCGCGGCGGCCGTCGACGCGGCCGGACGCCAGCACACCGCCGTCGCCGGCGAGAAGGCCATCGCGGCGATGGTGCGCACGCTGGCGAAGGAGGTGATGGCCCTCAATGAGAAGATCGCCGAGGTCGACAAGCTCATCGAGGGCCGGTTTCGTCAGCACGAACTCGCCGAAGTGATCACCAGCATGCCCGGCATCGGGACCCTGCTCGGCGCCGAGTTCCTCGTGGCGACCGGCGGTGACCTGGCAGCGTTCCCGACGCCGGACCGTCTTGCGGCCTTCGCCGGCATGGCCCCGGCGCCCCGGGACTCCGGCAAGACCAGCGGAAACCTGCACAGGCCCCAGCGTTACCACCGGCGTCTGCAACGTGTCTTTTACGCCTCCGCGCTCTTCAGCATCCAGCGCGATCCCAACTCCCGAGCGTTCTACGACAGGAAGCGCGCTGAAGGGAAACGACACGTCCAGGCGGTGATCGCGCTCGCCCGCCGACGAGTCAACGTTCTGTGGGCCCTCATACGTGACCGACGGTGCTACCAAGTCACACCTCCTGTCACCAGTGCCGCTTGACATCGGCATTGGGAAGCCTCCGGCGTGGTGCGCACAGTGGTTGCGCATCGTCGTGATTGCGCATCGTCTACCAGCCTGACTCCTCTGCTGCCGGCTGCCATCTCGGTGGACATCGACACAGGTGCCGCCCGGCCGAAGTCGCGGTCCGGGGCCTCGATGGCTCGATGGGCGGATGACGACACGCCCAAGCGCCCGGGAGGAGCGCGCGCTGCGGGACGCGAGGGTGTTACTCGCCGTGGTACAGGCGGTCGAGGCCAGGTGGCGCACACGCGGCCCTCGCCCTCGCGGTGAACGAGCAGACGTTCGAGGACGTCTACGGCGGACTGCGGCGCGGCGGCAAGCTGGTCATGGTCGCCCTCCCGGCGGGCGGCACGATCCGTGTCCCGATCTTCGACACTGTGCTGGGCGGCACCTCGGTCATCGGCTCGATCGTCGGCACCCGGCAGGACCTCGACGAGGGTCGTGGCCGGCATCCGCAACGCTGTTCCGCTGCTCGAGCTGAGGGCCTGAACCCCGATGCGTACCAGGAGTTGGGCGCACACATGCGGACGTTGGAAGCCCACTACCGCGATCTGTGCGACATCGAGTTCACCATCGAGCGCGGCAAGCTGTGGATGCTGCAGACCCGGATCGGCAAACGCACAGCCGAGGCGGCCTTCACCATCACCGCCGGACTCGTGGACGAGGGTCTGATCACCCTCGACGAGGCGCTCGCCAGGGTCGGCGGCGAGGGCCTCGCCCGGTTGATGTTCCCCCGTTTCGACACCACCGCGGTCGGCGCGCCGCTGGCCCACGGCATTCCGGCCTCGCCCGGCGCCGCCGTCGGGGCCGCGGTCTTCGACTCCGCCGAGGCCGTACGACGCGCCGCGGCCGGGGAGAAGGTCGTCCTTGTACGGCAGGAGACCGCTCCGGACGACCTGCCCGGCATGGTGGCCGCACAAGCCGTACTGACCAGCCGCGGCGGCAAGACCAGCCACGCGGCCGTGGTCGCCCGGGGCATGGGCAAGGTGTGCGTGTGCGGGGCCGAGGAACTCACCGTGGACCCTGGGGCACGGCGGTTCACGGCGAACGGCACGACCGTGACCGAGGGCACCGTCATCTCCGTGGACGGCACCGAGGGTGCGGTCCATCTCGGTCCGGTTCCGCTGGTCGCCTCGGCGGTGATGAAGTACTTCGAAGGCGGCGGCCGACTCCCCGACGAGCCGACACAGCCGGTGGTCGGCGCAGTGGACCGGATGATGGCGCACGCCGACAGCGTGCGGCGGCTGGGCGTACGGGCCAACGCCGACACCCCAGAGGACGCCGCCCGCGCGCGCCGGTTCGGCGCGGAGGGCATCGGGCTGTGCCGCACCGAGCACATGTTCCTGGGCGAGCGCCGCCACCTCGTCGAGGCTATGATCCTGGCTCGTACGGACGTCGAACGCGACCGTGCGCTGGAGGCGCTGCTGCCGCTCCAGCGCGAGGACTTCGTGGGGATACTCGCCGCGATGGACGGTCTGCCGGTCACCATCCGCCTCCTCGACCCGCCGCTGCACGAGTTCCTGCCCGACCGCACGGAACTGGCCGTGTGTGTCGCAACCGCCGAGGCGCATGGCGACACCCCGGACCCGCACGAGACCGAGCTGCTCGCGGCCGTGAACCGGATGCATGAGGAGAACCCGATGCTGGGCCTGCGCGGGGTCCGTCTGGGCGTGGTGGTGCCCGGCCTGGTCACCATGCAGGTACGGGCCGTCGCGGAGGCCGTCGCAGAGCGCAGGCGGGCGGGCGGTGATCCTCGTGCGGAGATCATGGTCCCGTTGGTCGACACGGTCGAGGAACTCCGCATCGTCCGCGCGGAGGTGGAACACGTACTCGCCGAGGTCTCCCAGGCGACAAGGGCGGCCGTCGACTGCCCGGTGGGCACCATGATCGAACTGCCCAGGGCCGCGCTCACGGCGGGACGGATCGCGCAGGAGGCGGAGTTCTTCTCCTTCGGGACCAATGACCTCACCCAGACCACCTGGGGCTTCTCCCGGGACGACGTCGAGGCGGCGTTCTTCTCCGCCTATCTCGAGCAGGGCATCTTCAAGGTCTCCCCGTTCGAGACGATCGACCGTGAGGGCGTCGGCCGTCTGGTGGAGATTGCGGTCGCCGAGGGCCGCGCCACCCGGCCGGACCTGAAGATCGGTGTGTGCGGTGAGCACGGCGGAGACCCGGAGTCGGTGCACTTCTTCCACGGCGCCGGCCTGGACTACGTCTCCTGCTCACCCTTCCGTCTCCCGGTCGCGCGCCTGGAGACGGGGCGGAGCCCTTCTGTGGGGTGGGTGTGGTGCGAGGACAGGCCCGTCGGTGGGGACGGCCGACGGGCCGTCGGTGAGTCGGTCGTTCGGTCAGGGGGCGATGTTCCACTGCTGGCAGGTGTTGTCGAGCTGCTGCCACTGGCGGACCACGGTGCCGTTGGCCGTTCCGCAGTTCGCTACGTCCAGCGTCATGCCGGTGTTGACGTTGGTGATGGTGTAGTGACTGCCGACCTTGGTGACGTCCCACTGCTGACACGTATTGCCGAGCGAGGCCCACAGCTGGACGGCCGTGCCGTTGCTCTGCACGCAGTTCTTGTCGTCCAGGACCGTGCCGCTGTTGACGTTGGTGATGGTGTAGTGGCCGTTGCCCGCACTGGCGAACTTCCACTGCTGGCAGGTGTTGCCGAGCGAGGCCCAGATGTCGATCGAAGTCCCGTTGGCGGTACCGCAGTTGACCGCGTCCAGGACCTTGCCGGAGTTGGTGTTGGTCAGGCGGTAGGCGGTGCCGGCGACGGGGAAGGTCGCGGCCGGGGTGGTGTAGCCGACGGAGGTGATGTTGGCCTGTACGGCGTTGTCGGCGGCGTCGGTCGGGTAGCCGGAGGTCATGACGCCCTCGAAGAAGGAGCCGTCGGACCCGTTGCTGTCGTCACCGCCGGTACCGAGGACGATGGCACCCTCCATGTGCATCGGGGTGTAACCGCCGAGGTTGGGAAGGGCTCCGTTGTACCAGGTGGTCAATGAGCCCGATTGCGCGTTGCCGCCCTTGATCGCGTAGGTGGTGGTGCCGTTGTTCTTCTCCATGGCGGTGACGTACTCGCTGGAGTTGCCCTTGTTGTTGGTGTTCGAGCCGTTGCCGCCGGCGAACAGGCCGTTCTCCAGGTCGGCCTGGACCCACGGCCCCGAACCCGAGCAGGGGGAGAACCAGCACTCCGTGCCGAAATTGATCGCGTCCATGTGGCCGTTGCCGGTGTCATTGCCGGACGTCTCGGCATTGCCGTAGTCGAAGCAGCACCGGTTGTTCACGTGGTGGCCGCTCGTCACCATGTACGCGCCCTCGGGGGAGCTGCCGGTGGCGATGCCCGTGGTGCTGTTGTCGCGGTAGCCGACGCCGGCGGACACGAAGACGCCGTACGCCGCATGGCCGCCGACCGTGACCGGAAGGGCGTCGGCGATCGCGCCGACGTCCTGTCCGCCGTTGCCGCCGGGCCCCTCGATGGTCAGATCGTTGTGGTTTGCGCTCTGGTCGTAGATCTCGGTGATGACGCAGGTCGTGCCGGAGCAGAAGGAGTCCTGCGCGGCGGCGTTGGCATAGCCGCCGGCGCTGAGTACGCCGATGTTGGTGGTGGCGGAGTCCGAGGCGCGCTTGACCTGGTAGAGAGCGCCGTTGTAAGTGGCGTAGAGCGCCCGCGTGGTGCTGTGTGCCGCGGCGCACGGTGTCCCCGCGGAGGCGTAGATGTCGCAGGGCAGGGTCGAAGCGGCCTGGGCCGTGCCCGCGGTGCCGACGACCCCGGCCAGGATTCCCCCGAGGAGGGTGAGGACCGCGCCCACTGTCAGCAGGAGCCCTCTCAGGTGTCGGTCTGTCAATCGACCTATCACGGTGAACCTCTTCCGTCGTTCGTTCCTCTCTCATCCGGCGCCGCGTGCTCCGGGAGACAAGGATGTGGGCGTTAACATCGCAGGCCCTCGGGTGCCGTCACTCATTCGAGCTGCACGGGAGGGCGATGGGGGAGGGCCGGACTGCGTGCTGTGCTGATCGAGCGGCGTTGTCGAGAGCGTCACAGCAGGTCAGAGCGGCGAATTGGCCCGGACTGGGGGGACTATTGCGCATGCCGTTCTCGCGTGGTCGGCGCGTGAACGACCGCTGTCGCGGCTCCGTCTTTTTACGGCGGGATGAATACCCGGTCAACACTGTCGAACAGTCAAGAGTGCGGAAACAAAAGCTGTGCAATCTGTTTACTCGGGTGACCGGCCGTGCCGGAAGGGACCTTCCATACGGCGGTTACGCCAGGTCAAAAAGGTCTCGGTGCGCGCGGCGCGGTCGGGAAAGCACGAAAGTCGAGGGCCGGAGCAGTCTTGACCCCCGCGGAATGTGTGCGCTAACAATCCGTCACGGCGTGCTGCTCCCACCGGAGAAGCACCCGATCGGTACAACACGACGGCGCGTGAGGAGGTGGAGCATGGACGGCGATCGCGCGCCGGTGATGGCGGACGTGGCCCGGATCGCGGGCGTCTCGCACCAGACCGTCTCACGGGTCCTCAACGACCACCCGAGCGTGCGGCCCCACACCCGGGAGCGGGTGCTCGCCGCCGTTCGCGAACTCGGCTACCGGCCCAACGCCGCCGCCCGCACCCTGGCGACGCGCCGGACCCGCACCCTGGGTGTGATCAGCTTCAACACCACGCTGTACGGCCCGGCTTGCATGCTCTACGGCATCGAGCAGGCGGCCAGAGAGTACGAGTACTTCGTCACCGTGGCGGCTGTCGGCGCGCTCGACCGGCGGTCGGTGCTGGATGCCGTCGACCGGCTGCGGAACCAGGGCGTGGAGGGGATCGTCGTCATCGCGCCGCAGACCGCCGCGGTGGGCGCACTGGCGAACGTGCCGGCGGACGTGCCGCTGGTCGCGGTCGGCTGCGGCACCCACACCGCGCTGGTCTCGGTCGCCGTGGACAACGAGGCGGGTGCCGAGCTCGCCACCTCCTACCTGCTCGATCTCGGCCATCGCACGGTGCACCACCTGGTCGGGCCGCGTTCCTGGCTCGACGCGCAGGAGCGCGAGGCCGGCTGGCGCAGCGCCCTGCACAAGCGGGGGGCTCCCGTGGTCCAACCGCTGGCCGGCGCCGACTGGACGGCCCGTACCGGATACGAGCACGGCCAGCGGATCGCCGCCGACCCCGAGGTCACCGCGGTGTTCTGCGCCAACGACCACATGGCCCTCGGCCTGCTGCGGGCCCTGCAACAGGCCGGGCGCCGGGTGCCCGAGGACATCAGCGTCGTCGGTTTCGACGACATGCCGGAGGCCGAGTACTTCGGCCCGTCATTGACCACCGTCCGCCAGGACTTCGACGAACTCGGCCGGCGTGCCCTGCGTGCGCTGATCGAGATCGTCGGTGATCCGGACGCCGGGATCCCGAAGTCCGGCAAGACACCCCACATCGTCATACCGCCCAGTCTTGTGGTGCGGACCTCGGCGACCCGCCCGCGGCACCAACAGGAAGTCCGAGATGACAGCCGCCAGTTGGCGTGACCC
The DNA here is from genome assembly GCF_053594815.1 of Streptomyces sp. NPDC002577. NCBI lineage: Bacteria > Bacillati > Actinomycetota > Actinomycetes > Kitasatosporales > Streptomycetaceae > Streptomyces > Streptomyces sp. NPDC002577. Next base: position 231,001 of record NZ_JBSFWK010000006.1, read on the forward strand.
TGGAACGATCCGGCCGCGATCACCACCGCGTCACCAACACCCCGATCACCAGGCGCCGTTGCCAGCGGCGTGCCGTTACGGAGTGATGCGCCGACCTCAAGCGATCGGCCGTGACGTCCACGGGTCGCGACGGCTCCGCCCCGGCCCACCGCCCCGAGCGGTCGGCTTCCAAGTCCTGACTCACCATCAGGCATCTGTGCATCGGTGCCCTCGCCGCGCTCACCACGATCGGCCCCCCGCTCGGCGACAACAGCGCCCTCCGCCACGTACCGCACCCGAGTGGCCCCCACACCTTGTGCCCGCCTCCCCGGCATCGGCATGCCCACAGGCCGGACCACGGACGGGTGTCCGTTCCAGCCGTCCCCGACGTACCCACCTCCGCTTCCGGCCGTGGGTTCTTCCCGACCCGACACACCGACCCGACACGCCTGGTACTCCACTCTGGTTTCGCGATCTTGCGTCGGGCCCGGCTGGGAAGGGGTACGGCCACCGCGTGATCACCGGGGGTTGTGTGGATTCCTGAAGAGGCGGGCCACACCCGGCCCAGGCGGATGCAACGCCTGCTGCGCTACGCGCGCCGGGACGCCCATGCCGTCCGCGACGACCGCGCACCCGGTCGGCACCTGAGCACCGCCATCAAGGGCTTGGGCGACATCGACACGGGTTTCACGGCGGTCCTTGCACCCGAGTCCCGCGCCTGAGCTCCAACAGCGCGCGACGCTCAGAAGGGGCAACGGGCCTGCGTCGACCGGCAGTGATCCACCAGGTCGCGGTGAACGCCTCGTTGTTCGAGACCCCGCCGAACCGGGCCCCGGTCCCGGAGGCGCATGGAAGAAGTCGCGCGCGAACTCAATCCGTCCCAGGGTGCCGTTGACCGAGGCCGTTCTCGAGGACACCGTCATCGGGGGCCGCTACCGCCTGAAGAAGCGCCAGAGCGTCAGAATCATCGTCTCGCAGCTGAGACAGCGATCGGGCGCCAGTTCCACGGACAGGGGCGAGTGGGCGCCGGATGTGAGGGCCACCGGCGCCCACGGTTCCGGACCCGTGCCGGTGAACCCGGTCTTGCCGCGGGTCACTGTGTGGTCGATGCCGCAGTGGTGCCCCGTACGGAGGACCGGGCCGGCTCGGGGCGGTGGACGCCGCGTGGGCGGTAGCCGAGGGAGTCGGCGCGGCCCAGGAGGTCGGCGAGGTACCAGATGATGGCGAGCCACATCTCGGTGCCCTGGAGCCCCGGCTCCGGACCCGGGCCCGCCGGCCCGGAACCGAAGCCGAAACCCCGGCCGTTCTGCCAGCGGGGCAGGGCCGCGGCCAGTTGGCGCTCGGCCCAGGCGCGTATGTCCGCCATACGGTAACCGTCGCCACGGTCCCCGGTTCCGAGCTGCCGGGTGCACAGCCACAAAGGATGGGCGACGTCGAGCACGTTGCACGCGTTGTCCCGGCCACTGCCGAAGTGCCGGGGATCGCGGGCATGGTCCAGGACGGCGTCCACCACCCGTTCCGGATGCGGAACCGGCAGCCCGAACTGGGCGAACGAGCCGCGGGTGAGCCGGTAGTAGCCGTTGACGACCTGGAGGCGACCGGTCTCGGGGGAGGGGCTGCCCCACATCCCCGTCCACGGGTCGGCCCGGGTCAGGAGCCAGCCGAACAGCGCCTCCCGCGTGCCCGGCTGCGTACCGTCGTCTCCGGCGTGCCGCAGGTTCCAGTGCGCGGCGGTGGCCCATGCGTCGATCCAGGCCCCGGCTCCCCATGCACCGCCCCGCCACGGTAGTCCGTCCAGCCGCGCGGTCAGTTGACGAGCTGTCATCTCTCGTACGCCGCGTACCGGATGGGGGAAGGAGAGGCTCAGCAGGTCGAGGGCGTAGCCGACGGACAGGATGTGGTAGAGCGCGGGTCCCTCGCCGATGAAACCGTCGTCGTCGGGCGCCGGCAGCGGCTCGCCGAACTCGGGCACCAGCCCGGTTTCCGGGTCCTGGGAGGCGCACAGCCGCTTGCCGTGGTCGTCGGCGGTCAACTGCTCGGGTGCCGAGCGCAGCAGCAGGTCGGCGATCTCCACGGCGTCGCAGTGCGCCCGTATCGTCGGTGTGGCCCCGGGGTGGTCGACATACCGGTCGCTCTCCCAGCACCGGGCGAGGATGTCGGCGGCCTGGGCGCGGGCGGTGTCGGCGAACCGCGTGAGAGGGTCTGCGCCGTGGGCCGCAAGAGTTGCCTTGGCGCCTCGGCGGTCGCGCAGCGGGCGTGCCGGATTCCCGGCCGCCACCGTCCAGGCGGGGAGATCCTTGGTCACCACTGCACCGGCACCGATCACACAGTGATCGCCGATGGTCACGCCGTCCACCACGACTACCTGCGAGCCGATCCACACGTCGTCGCCGATCGTGATACCCCGGCTGGTGTGGGGCTGTTGGAAGACAGGACGGTCGGGTGCCATGGAGTGGTTGAAGCCGAGCAACGACGTGTGCGCGCCGATCCGTACGCCGTTGCCCAGGGTGACGGTGCCCCGCACTGTGGCGAACGGGTTCAGCGTGCAGTCCGTTCCGGTGGTCAACTCCCCGGTGACATAGGCATGAGCGGCGATGTAGGAGTCGTCGCCGAGCCGCAGCAGGTCCGGGAACACCGCGGCGGACTCGGCGACATAGCACCGCTCACCGACGTCGCTGTCTCCACCGATCTCCCGCTGCCGCTCCCGTTGAGCGACGCGCTGTTCCTCGGTCGCCTCCTGGGCGAACAGCCAGGGGCAGTGATCGAAGTGCCGCACATCTTGCTGCTGCTGTTGATCCACGGGGCGAACGCTAGTCGGGCGAACACTCTGCGGAAAGGGTCCTCGGGTCCCGGGTGTTCTTGAGGGGCCATGCGCTCGTTCCGCTGCCGCACCTCCACGGCCGGTCGACTCAACCGGTCCTCGCGGCAAGCACGGATCGAGTGATGGGTGCATCGCCTGGCGGTTTCTCATGCACCTCGTGGTGACTTGTGGCAATCGGTTCCGGCGACAGTTGCGGCGAGACCCGCGTCCGATGACCAAGCGGGTTTGGACCGTGAGGAGTTCGCTGATGGATTGTCGCCACGAAAAGTTCTACATCGGCGGTGAGTGGGTTCGGCCGGCCACCGACGCTGTCATTGTCCCGGTCGATCCGAGCACCGAGCTCCCGCTGGGCAGCGTGCCCGAAGCGGTGGAGGAGGACATCGACGCGGCGGTGGGTGCGGCGCGGCGGGCCTTCGACGAGCCGGGTGGCTGGGCGGAGTGGGAGCCGGAGCGCCGGGCTTCGGTGATGGACCGGTTCGCTGACGAGCTTGACGCGCGAGCTGCGGACATCGCTGTCCGGGTCAGCAGCCAGAACGGAATGCCGATCTCGATCGCCCGGCAGTTGGAGACCGGCTATCCGACCACGGTGCTGCGCTACTACGCCGGGATGGCCCGGGAGGCGTCCTTCCGCGACATCCGTACCGGACTGCTCGGGGGCACAGCCGAGGTGCGCCGCGTGCCGGTCGGGGTCGTCGCGGCCATCGTGCCTTGGAACTTCCCGCAGGTGCTGTCCATGTTCAAGATCGCGCCGGCGATGGCGGCGGGGTGCACGGTGGTTCTCAAGCCGTCCCCTGAGGCCGTGCTCGACTCCTTCCTGGTCGCTGAGGCCGCGGACGCTGCCGGAATTCCGGCCGGCGTGATCAACATCGTTCCGGGCGGCCGGGAGGCCGGGGCGCACCTTGTCTCGCACCCCCAGGTGGACAAGGTGGCCTTCACCGGATCCACGGCAGCCGGCCGCGCCATCGCCGAGACCTGCGGGCGCCTGCTCCGCCCGGTGACCCTGGAACTGGGTGGCAAGTCCGCCGGCATCATCCTGGAAGACGCCGTTCTGGACCCGGGGAAGATCGCACAGGACCTGGTGGCCGCGACAATGGCGAACAACGGCCAGACGTGCTTCCTGAGCACCCGCATCCTGGCTCCGCGGCGTCGCTACGCCGAGGCCGTCGATCTCCTCACCGAACTCGTCCGCAGTCTCCCCGTCGGCAACGCGCTCGACGAGACCACCGTCATCGGACCGATGGCCACGGCGCAGCAACGGGAGCGGGTGGAGGCGTACATCGAGAAGGGACGCAGCGAGGGGGCGCGGGTGACCATCGGTGGCGGCCGCCCCGCGGGTCTGGACAAGGGTTGGTTCGTCGAGCCGACAGTCTTCGCAGACGTGGACAACCGCTCCGTCGTCGCGCAGGAGGAGATCTTCGGCCCGGTGCTGTGCGTGCTGCCGTACGACGGCGTCGACGAGGCCGTCCGCATCGCCAACGACTCCGACTACGGCCTGGGCGGCACGGTGTGGACCGCGGACCCTGAGCAGGGAGCAGCCGTCGCCCGCCGGGTGCGCACCGGCACGATCGGAGTGAACCGCTACCTGCCTGACCCGGTGGCCCCCTTCGGAGGGGTCAAGGCCAGCGGACTGGGGAGCGAGCTCGGCCCGGAAGGCCTGCAGGCATACTTGCGGACCCAGTCGATCTACCGCTGACAAGCAGAGGAGCCCCGCAACGGGGCGGGGCTGCGCCATGGTGCCTGAGCCACGTTGCACAACTGCGAAGGGCGCTCGGCCAGGAAGTCCTGGCCGAGCGCCCTTCATGAGTAACTCCCCACGACCGGAACCGGACCGGACCGACAGCAGGCTTCCTCAAGGGGACGGAGGCGTAGATCAGCCAATCGCGGAGGGGTGGTGGGCGAGTGGGGTCACGGTGATGTCCATGTAGGGGAAGAGCGGCAGGCCCCATAGGAGTTCGTTGAGCCGGTCGTTGTCGGCGACGTCGAAGACGCTGATGTTGGAGTACTGGCCGGCGCAGCGCCACAGGTGCAGCCATTCACCGGACCGCTGGAGCTTCTGTGCGTACTCCTTCTCGGCGGCGATGGTCGAGGCGCGGACGGCGGGATCGAGATCATGGGGCAGGTTCACGGTCATGTGGACGGCGAAGAGCATGGCGGTGTCCCGTCGACGATGGTGCGGCGAGGTGGCTGACGTGAGGGGCCGGAAGGGAGCCTCGGCTCTCTTCCGGCCCCTCAGCTCGGGGTCAGGAGGCGGGATCGAGGACGAAGTCGTAGGTGACCTGGTGGTTGCCGCCGGTCCCGACGGGCTTCGGGTCCAGGACGAGTTCGGGCTTGACGGCCTGGGCCACGTCGTCCGTGATGTGTTCGCCGCCCTTGAAGTACAGCTGCGTGGTGAGCGGGTCGTGACCCGGTGCGGAGACCTTCAGGTGGAGATGCGCCGGACGCCAGGCGTGCCAGCCGGCGGCGGCGATGAGCTTGCCGCACGAGCCGTCGGTGGGGATCTGGTACGGGGCGGGCTGGATGGTGGTCACCGCGAACCGCCCCTCGTCGTCGGTGACGACGGTGCCGCGCAGGTTCCACTCGGGGATGCCGGGCGCGAACTGCGCGTAGAAGCCGTCGTCGTCGGCCTGCCACATCTCCAGCACGGCGCCGGCCAGGGGCTCGCCCGAGACGCTCGTGACCTGGCCCTGGAAGACGAGCGGAGTGCCGGCTTCGCCTTCCCGCATCGGCAGGGTGCAGACACTGGGGAAAGTGGGGGCGCCGGGCACGTAGTAGGGGCCCTCGATGGTGCCCTTGCTGCCCTTGCGGGCGGCAGTGGCGACCTCCTCGACGACGTGTTCGACCCACACGTCCAGGAAGAGGGGCCACTCGCCGTCCTGACCGACGGAGATCAGCCACCCCTTGAGGGCGTTGTACTCCTCGTAGGTCACCGCCTGCCGGCGGATGACATCGTGGATGGCCGTGAGCACTTCGGTGGCCAGGGTGTTGACGCGTTCGGCGTCGGCGCCCTGACCTGACGCGCCGGTCTTGTCGGTCAGAAAGCGCTCCGTGGCGGAGGCGCCGGATGCGGCTGCTGTGGCCTTGAGAGTGGTTTCGGGCATGACGGGGCGGCTCCTTTGCCGGTTGGTGTGGTGTGTCTCAGCGGTCCTGGCGGTAGCGGGTGAGCTTGTCCGGGTCGATATCGACGCCCAGACCTGGTCGGTCCCGTACCGCGAGAGTGCCGTCGGTGATGGCGATCGGCTCGGCGAGCAAGTCGTCGCTCATGTCGAGGAAGTTGGAGAGCTCACCGGCGCGGTGGGACGCGGCGGCGTAGGCGGCGCCGAAGGCGACGGTGCACACCGTCCCCAGCTGGCCGTCGATCTGGTTGCCCATCACCACCTCCGCGCCCATGCCCTCGCACTGGAAGAGCACGCGCTGGGAGTGAGTGAAGCCGGTGCGGGCCGTCTTGATGCTGATGGCGGTCGCGGCGCCGTCGAGCAGCGAGCGGGTCACCTCGGCGGGGGTCGTGGCGGACTCGTCCGCGACGAAGGGCACAGGGCTGTGCCGGACCAGCCACCTGCGGCCGAGGACGTCGTCGGCGGGGCACAGCTCCTCGGCGAGCGTGATCTCGAGCTGGGCCAGCTCCCGCAGCGCGGCGGCGGACTCCGAAGCCGTCCATCCGCGGTTGCCGTCCACGTACAACTCGGCTTCGGTTCCGAGGGCTTCGCGCAATGCCCGGCATACGTCGAGGTCGAGCCGGACGGGGCGGCGGCCGACCTTCACTTTGAAGACGGTGATGCCGTACGTGTCCCGCATGCGCTCGGCTTCGGCAGCCATCCGCTCCGGGGCGTCGAACCCGAGCATGTGCGCCACGCGCATACGGTCGGTGTAGCCCCCCAGGAGATGGCTGACGGGCTGCCCGAGGGCCTGCCCGGCGATGTCCCACAGCGCCATGTCCACCGCTGACTTGGCGACGGGATTGCCGACTGTTCGGTGCATCCTGGCGTGGACCTGCTCGCGGGCGAAGACGTCCATGCCCACCAGCTGCGGTGCGAAGATCTTGTCGATGACACCGATCACCGACTGCTGCGTCTCACCGTAGGTGAAGGGGCGGGGCGGTGCGTCGGCGATGCCGATCAGCCCAGTGTCGGTGTGGACGCGTACGAGGACGTGCTCGGCTGTGTGCACCTCGCCGCTCGCGAAGCGCAGGGGCTTGGTGTACGGGATGGCGTAGGGGATCGTCTCGATCTTCGTGATCTTCACCGGACGCTCCCGACGCTCCCGACGGCCTGAAGGACGAGTGCCTCCACCTGCTGCGCGATGCCGAGGAGGCGGCCCACGCGGTGGGGGTGACCGATGAGTTGCAGCCCCAGGGGCATGCCGTACGGGTCGCGGTGGCCGGGGATGGTGACGACGGGCAGTCCGAGCAGTTGCCACGGGCGGCTGAGCACGGGCGTGCCTGTGGCGTCCAGTCCGTGGGGGGCGGGGCCGGGGGCCGCTGGTCCGAGGATGACGTCGACCTGGGAGAGCAGCTCGAGAACGTGTGCGCGAGCGGTGCGAGCGGTTTCCAGCGCTGACCCGTACGTGCTCTCGGCCGTCCGGCGTCCGTCTGCCAACAGCGCGCGCAGCGGTGCGCTCAGCGCGTCCGGATGCTCTGCTTCGGCGGCCAGGGACCGTGCGGCTTCGTAGGCCATGACGGTGGCATGGGTGTCGGCGAGTTCGGCCGTGCGGACCTGGCGGCCCAGGTCGTCGGTCGACGCCCCGGCTGCCGTCAGTGCCTGTTCGGTGTGGTCCAGGGCATCGAGCATGGACGGGGCGATGTCGGCCAGCTCGGTGCCTGGCCAGACCAGCACCCGGAAGGGCCCCACAGTCTCCTCGGTGCTCGTACCGTCGATGGCCTCCACCGCCTGTGCCAGGCCGTCGACGTGGGCGGTGATCAGCCCCGGCGCGTCCAGGCTCGGGCTGAGGCCGGTGATACCGCGGGTCGACCAGGCGCCGACCGGGGCGACGTAACCGGCGACACCGCAGAAGGAGGCCGGCCTGGTCAGGGAGCCTGCTGTCTGCGAGCCGAGCGCGAGGGGCACCACGCAGGCCGCGACCGCTGCCGCCGAGCCGCTGGAGGAACCGCCCGGGGTGTGGGTCGGGTTGTGCGGATTGCGCGTGCGTCCCGGTTGGAAGTACGCGAACTCGGTCGTGACCGTCTTGCCCAGCGGGACGGCGCCCGCCCGGCGCAGCCGGTCCACCAGCCAGGCGTCGTTCTCGGCGATCCTCCCCTGGCGCAGTGGGGATCCGCACTCGGTGGGCAGTCCTGCGACGTCGATGATGTCCTTGACGCCGAACGGCACACCTTTGAGGGGACCGTCGGCCGTCCGACGGGCTGCTGCGCGTGCACCCTCCGCGTCCACCAGGGTCCAGGCCTGGAGTCTCGCCTCGGTCTCCGCCACACGCCCCAAAGCTCTGTCGATCGCTTCGGGTGGGGATTCGTGGACGGACAGGGATGAGGGCACGTCGACCTGCTTTCGTTTCGTTCGAGGGCTGGGCTGGAGTGCTCAGCAGGCCAGCGGCGGTGTGGAGTCCAGGCGGTGGAAGCTGCGGTTGAAGTAGACGAGGCTCTGGCCGCCCGAGCGGGTACGGATCTGGTCGATGTCGACGAACAGCACGGTGTGGGATCCCATGGGCTTGGTGTCCTTGATCGTGCCGACCGCCGTCACCAGGGCGTCCTTGAGGACCGGCACGTCCCAGGTGCTGTCCCAGACGTCCCAGGTGAACCGTTCGGCCATGGACACCTTGGTGGCTCCGGAGAAGTGCATCGCCAGCTCCTGCTGGTCGCCGCCGAGGACGTTGACGCACACGCGGCCGTTGGCGCTGAATACGTCGTGCATGGCGCTCTTGCGGTTGACGCAGACCAGGACGGTCGGCGGGTCGTCGGTCACCGAGCACACCGCGCTGACGGTGATGCCGCAGCGGCCGTTCGGGCCGTCCGTCGTCAGGATGTTGACCGCTGCCGGAAGGTGCGCCATCGCCTCCCGGAATTCGGCCTGTGAGGGATTGCCTGCGGCTTCGTTGATGGTCACGACTGGTTGTTCCTCTCTGCGCCGGCTCGTGGCGCGGATGGTCGCGGGACGGACCCGCTCACCACGGCTCCACCACGAGGCGGGGCGATTTCGCGCGTGAGACACAGGCGGCGATCTGGTCGCCGGCTGCCTTCTCCGCGGCGGACAGGCAGTGGTCGCGGTGGTCGGGTTCGCCCTCGACGACCCGCAGGACGCACGTTCCGCAGATGCCCTCACGGCACGAGGTGTCCAGGGGAACGCCGTTGTCCTCCAGCACCTCCGCGATGCTGCGGTCGGGCGGCACGATGTACACCTCGCCGGTGTCCAGTTCGACCTCGAAGCTGTCACCGGGTTCGGCGTCCGGCCGGCCGCCTGCCTGGAACAGCTCGAAGTGCACCTGGTTCTCGGGCACGCTGCGGGTCGCCAGGGCGGTGACCTGCTCCATGAAGCCCTGGGGGCCGCAGGAGTAGACGTGGGCGTCCGCCGGGAGCGTCGCCAGTTCTCCGGCAAGTACCCGGGCTGCCGCCTCCCGGCCGAGCCCGAAGTGGAAGACGACCCGGTCGGCGAAGGGGCAGCTTTCGAGCAGTCCGGCGAAGGCCGCTTCGGCCCGGCTCCGCGCCACGTAGTGCAGCCGGAACTTCGCACCTGTGCCGTGCAGTTCGTACGCCATCGCCAGCAGTGGAGTGATGCCGATGCCGGCCGCCACCAAGTGGTGCTCACCCGCTTCCGGGGCAAGGCCGAAGAGCTGCCTGGGTGCGCCGATGTGCAGCTGCGTGCCCCGGTCGGCTTTGTCGTGCAGCGCCTGGGAGCCACCGCGCGAGTCCTGTTCGCGTTTGACGGCGATGGTGTAGGCGCCGGTGTCGTCCGGTGGGCCGCACAGCGAGTACGGGCGGGTGATCCCGGTCGGCCCGGTCACGTCGATGTGCGCACCGGCGGGATAGGGGGCCAGCGCGGTGCCGTCGGGACGCTCGAGCCGGAAGACCTTGACCGCGTCGGTTTCCCGGGCGGTCTCGGTGACGGTGACAGTGAACATCTGACTGCCTTCACGTTCGGGGATGGCACTGGAATGAGGGGGCTGTCAGCGCATGTACAGGCCGCCGTTGGCGTCCCAGCACGCCCCGGTGACCGCGTCCGCGTGCTCGGAGGCGAGCAGCACGGCCATGTCCGCGATGAACCCGGGGCGGCCCAGTCGGCCCACCGGAATCGATGCCTCGATCTGGGCGAGCTTGTCGGGGGCGACCGTTTCCCGGACCACTGGAAGGTCCTGCGGCCCCGGGGAGATGGCGTTGACCGTGACCCCGTGCGCGGCGAGTTCGCGGGCGAACACCTTGGTCAGCGTGGCCACTCCACCCTTGGCCGCCGCATAGTGCGCACCGGTCGCCGTGCCGCCGTTCTGGCCGGCGAGTGAGGCGATGTTGACGACGCGTCCGTAGCCGCGCTCGGCGAAGTAGGCGCCGAAGACCTGGCAGCCGAAGAACGTGCCGTTGAGGTTCGTCGACACCACCGAGGAGAAACTGTCGGGGCCGATCTCCATGAGCGGTTCGACCTTGGAGTATCCGGCGTTGTTGACCAGGACGTGGATCGCGTCCCAACGCTCGACGAGCTGGTCCCGCACCCGTACGAACGCCTGCTTGTCGCGTACGTCCAGGCCGAGGCCGATCGCGTTCTGCCCGGCCGGGTCAAGGGCTGCCGCCGCCTTCACGGCGGCCTCCTGGTCGAGGTCGGTCAGGGCCACGCGGTAACCCCGGTCGTACAGCCGTCCCGCGATGCATGCGCCCAGGCCGCGTGCCGCGCCGGTGACGACGGCGACGCGATGGGCATCGTCCTCCCAGGTCTCGGCGGTTCCCAGCGGGCTCACAGCAGGAACCCCGATGCCGTGACCGCGTCCTCGGAATTGACCAGGCGCACGATCTTCCGGGAGATGCGGGGACCGTCCGCACCGAAGGTGATCCGGTGGGTGACGTCGGCGGCAAGGACGAAGGTCTCCTCGCGCTTGTAACCGACCAGGACCTGCGCCGAGCAGACCTCGATCGCGTCCTCCTCGCGGTCGGTCACGACGAAGCGGGAGACGGTGCGGACCGTGCGGGCCGCGGCCGCGGCCGATATCGAGAAGCCGCCGGTGAGGCGTTCGATACGCATCCGGCGCATCCGGTCGTCGTCGTAGACGAGGTTGAGGGTGGAGGCGAAGTCGGTCGTCTCGCGGTCGATGGGGACGACGTACTCGCCGCCCTCGGCCCACAGGCCGTCCCACTCCTCGTACCGCCGCGCGTCCAGCAGATGGGCCTCGCGCCAGATCAGGGACACGGCGGCGAGGGCGCGCGGGTCGTCCAGCGGCAGTCCGGTGTCCACAACAGCTGTGCTCAGAACGTCACTTGCCATCGGTCATCATCCTCTTCCACATGGCGTACGCCTCCCGCATGCCGGTCTCGTCGGTCGCGTGGGACGTGGCCTGTCCCAGGTCGTTGGGCTTCTCCCGGCCGAGGCCGCGGTTGACCAGGATCGGCATGTCCGCCTCGCCTGCGACGCCACGCTGGACGCGGTTCCATGCCTCGGCGTCGTCGGGGCTGCCGAAGCCGAAGGGGCCCTGGAAGTGCTCGTGGATGCGCAGCCGTTCGCGGTTGACGATGTCGGGGCCGCCGGCCAGGCCGAGCGCCACATGGCGGATCTCCGTCTCCGCAACCGAGACCGGCCGCAGGACGCGGAAGAAGGACATCGACATGGCCACGTTCGGGAACAGGTTGAGGTTGAATCCCGCACCGTGCAGCGAGCGGACGATCCGCCGGATCTTCTCCGGAGGCATGTCCTTCGACAGCTCCTCGACGATGTGGCTGAAGCGGTCCTGGAGCTTCTCCGTACCGTCGTCGACGTCCAGGTCCGCATGCTCGGCGACGGAGATGGACACGCTGTGGCCGTTGCCGAGGGCGTGGGTGACCGCCGTCTCGTCGGTCATGATCGACAGCATGCTCGCCGTCTCGGCGTCCACCGAGGACATCCACGAGCGGTGCACGATCGGGAAGTGGTACCAGTCGGTGGTGTTCTCCAGCTGGATCTTCCAGTTGCCCTGGAAGCGGAACTTGTGCTCGCCCTGCACCTTGATCGGGTAGCCGGCGCCCTGCTTCATGAAGCGGTCGATCCACAGACGCGCCCCGCCGAGGAAGTCCTCCAGAGGCTCGATCTCGTGGTCGAAGCTCGCGAAGATCATTCCCGCGTACGTGCCGACCTTGAGTCGCTGCAGGGGCAGGTCCTTCTTCTCCGTGACGCCCTCGTAGCCCTCGGGGTACGGAATGCCGCGCAGGGTGCCGTCCAGGGCGTACGACCAGGCGTGATAGGGGCAGGTGAAGCCGTTGCCGTTGCCCTTGGGGATCTCACAGACGCTGGCGCCCCGGTGACGGCAGCGGTTGAGCAGGACGTTGATGCCGCCCTTGCGGTCGCGGCTGACGATGACGGGGCGGCGGCCCACCCAGGCCATCTTGAAATCACCGGGCTTCGCTATCTCGCTCTCGTGGGCGACCCACACCCAGGTGCGGTGGAAGATCCGGTCCATCTCCTGCTCGAAGAGTTCCGGGCTGGTGTAGAGGGTGCCGGCGACGCGGTCGTCCTCGACGAGGGCGGAGGTGCCGGGGGTCTTCGGAAGCACGGTCATCGGGCGACCTCCGGCTGCGGCAGCGGACGGCCGAGGCGCGCCTCGATCTTCATGTAGCGCCACAGGCCGTGCTCGCCGACCTGGACGGTACGGAAGAGGTTGCAGGCCGCGGCGACCGTCGGCTGGTCGACCACGTCGGCGAGGACGTAACTGGTCCAGGGCCAGGAGTCGGAGGGGCCGACCATGTGCTGGTCGTCGTCGAGGGTGCCGAGGACGGTCACCCCGGGCAGCTCGTGGAGCTGCGTGAGCATGCTCATGAAGCCGTCCCAGACCGCCTTGCCCTGGCCGGTGGGCAGGTCGAAGAAGTTCTGGTTGACGCCGATGCAGAACAGCACCCTCAGCGGTGCGTTGGGGGAGTCGGACATGAAGGATTCCTGCCATTCGCGGGGGTGGGGGTCACAGGTAGCCGGGGAAGGGCTCGACGCCCATGAGTACGGCGCCGGCGCCGTCGTACATGCCTTCCTGGAGGAAGGCGTGCTGCGGGACGACCGAGGCGTCACGCAGGAAGCGCTGCATGGGGCTGCCGTCGGTGATGGCTGCGATGCCGCTGAGCTGGTAGGCGGCCCGGACGACCTCGAAGGAGGTCTTCGCGAGATGGGTGGAGGCGAGCCGCAGGAGGCTGGCCTGTCCGGCGCTCGCGGGATCGCCCGCCTCCACCGTGCCCCACACCTCCTCAGTGGTCTCGTAGAAGAAGGCACGGGCGGAACGGAGTTGGGCCTCCGCCTGGCCGACCGAGATGCGGTAGGTGGCGCGTTCGGCGGGCTTGGGAGCGCCCGTGTAGCCGGCGCGGCCGCCGTTCGCGATCGCCTGGTCGAGCGCGGCGCGTGCGGCTCCCAGGCCTACGACGGCCAGTACCTGCGCGGCGTACGGGACGGTCGGGTAGCGGTACAGCGGTTCGTCGACGGTGGGCTCGCCGCCACGGACGAACGTCCACTCCTGGGGAACCACCGCTGCGTCGACCACCAGGTCGTGACTGCCGGTGCCGCGCATGCCGATGACGTCCCAGTTCTCGACGATCTCCAGCTGCTCCGGCCGCAGCAGGGCGGTCAGGGGACGACCGGCTTTCTCCTGCCCGGCCTTGATGCCCACGCCGAGGATGTCCGCTCCCTTGCAGCCGCTGGCGAACTTCCACCGGCCCGAGACCCGGTAGCCGCCCTCGACGGGTTCGGCCGGCTGAACCGGGAACAAGCCGCCGGCGAAGGCCACATCGGGCCCGTCGGCGTACAGCTCGGCCTGGGTCTCGAGCGGAAGCGCGGCCAGGTAGACGAGGGATGATCCGAAGCTGGCGACCCAGCCGGCCGAGGCGTCGACCGTCGATATCCGCTCGATGAGGCGCAGGAATTCGGCCGGTGGCAGGGCGTCGCCCCCGAACCGCTGGGGGGCGCTGGCCCGGTAGATGCCCGCCTTCTTGAACTCGGCGATCACATCCGGAGGAACGTGCCGCTTCTCCTCGAACTCAGCTCGCCGTTCCGCTACTACAGCAAGAACACGGTCAAATTTCGACTCAGAAAGCGAATCGCCTTCGGGTGGAGCCGGAGAATCCAGCGTCTGCGTCATGAGAATTTCTCCCTCGCACTGCCGGGCGGTTGCTCTCCCGCCTTGCTTCCAAAGCTATGCGGGTGAAGTGGGGGCCGACAATCGGGGATTGGATGAACTGTTTAGGGGATTTCCCCTATGCGTGGCCGTCGCCGTGCCGTCGACTCGCGGTTTCGTCGGCGAGCAGCGGCAGCCGGAAGGTGAACACCGCGCCACGGGGCGCGTTCTCGACTGCGTGGATACTGCCGCCGTGGCGTGTGATGATGCGGTGGCTGAGCGCCAGGCCGATGCCGTTGCCGTTCGCTTTCGAGCTGAAGGCTCCCTCGAAGATCTGGCCCGGCGGGAACGCCTGCAATCCCTGGCCCGCGTCCCGCACGGCGAGTTCGGCATACGCGCCATTCCGGTTCATCGTCACCGTCACGGTTCGTTGTTCGACAGGCCACTGCGCCATCTCCTCGATGGCGTTGAAGGCCAGGTTCATCACGACCTGGCCGATGAGGACCTTCTCGCAACGCACCAGCAGCCTTTCGACCGACGGCTCCCAGCGCAAGGTCACCGAGTTCTGCTGGGCCTTTACTTCGATGAAATAGGCGCAGTCGTCGACGATGTCGTTCAGGTCGACGGTCTGGTCCGACTGTTCGAGGCGTACGACGTACTGCCGCAGACTCGACAGGATCTGCGCCGCCCGGTCGATCTGCAGGGTGGCGTTCTTCAACCCCCAGCTCAGGGGCTCGGTCTCTGTCCTGCCCGAGTCCAGCCGGCTCCGCGCACCGGCAACGAAGTTGTGCGCGGCGGCAATGGGCTGGCTCACCTCGTGGGCGATGGCCATCGCCATGTCACCCATGGCGTTGTAACGGGCCAGGTAGTTGAGGTACTGCACGTCGCGGTGGTGCTCCTCCTCGGCACGGACCCGGTCGGTGATGTCGTGGAAGAGCAGGAGACAGCCGCGAAGGTCGTTCTCGATGTCGATGTACTGGCACCGGGCAGCGAACCATTCGGCTTGGCTGCCCGCAGTGCTCAGGCGCAGGCGTGAATTCATCGGCAACCCGCCCTGCGACGTGGTGTCGAGGACCTCGCGCAGCACCGCGCCCGATTCCGGGTCGAGGAATCGCGTGAAGGCCTCGCCGGTGAGCAGTCCGGCGTCGGTGTGCAGCAGCGCGCCCGCCGACTCGCTGGCGAACAGGATCCGCCCGTCGTCGTCGAGCACGACGATGCCTTCGTCGAGGTTGCGCAGGAAGGCCTGCAGCCGCCCCTCCGTGCGGAACAGGTCGCGCCGGGTGGCCTTCTCCTCGGCTATGTCGCGGAACTGCACCATCACCACCGGGCCTCCTGCCAGGTCCACCCGGACGGCGACGGCTTCGGTCAGGATGTCCACGCCGGTCTTGGACCGGTAGCACCATTCGATGGCGCTGGTGCCCTCGTCGACGGCTCGCTGCAACCAGCTCACGCCGATCTCGCGCGCGTACTGGCGGGCGTTGGAACTCATGTCGGGCGCCTTCAGCGGCTTCAGCTCGTCGAGCGTGAAGCCGAGGACGTCACAGGCGGCATGATTGGCCCAGAGGATGTCCTTCGTCTCCGCGTCGTGCACCAGAACGCAGTAGTGCAGCGAGGTGAAGAGCCGTCCGAAGTCGGCAAGCGTGATGTCGGCCATGGGGCGTCCTCCAGCACACGGTCCGTTGGCGGTTGTCACATCTCAGGCAGCCGCAGCCCGCAGCGGAGCACGTCCCCCACCAGGGTGCCCAAGGTCTCGGCCCCGGTCTTCTCCCTGATGCGGGCCCGGTGTGCGTCGACGGTCTTGAGGCTGATGCCCAGCCGGGGCGCGATGGACTTGCTGGGAACGCCGACGGCGACCATCCGCAGGATCTCCCGTTCCCGCGGGGTCAGCGCGGCGAGACGGGCCTCGACCGCGCGCCGCTCCTCCCGCTCGGCGTAATGCTCCCGTGCGGTGCTCAGAGCACGCTGCACCACCTCGAGCATGTGCTGGGGATCGTACGGTTTCTCCAGGAAGTCCACCGCGCCCTGCTGCAGCGCCCGCACCGACATACGGATGTCACCGTGGGCGGAAACGAAGACCACCGGGATCGGAACCCCTTCGGCATTGAGGAACTCCTGCACCTGGAATCCGCCCACCTCCGGCATCCGCACGTCGAGGATCAGGCAGGCGGGACGGTCCCGATCGAACGCGGAGAGGAAGGAGGCGGCATCGGTGAAGCTCTGCGCCTGGATGTCGACCGAGTCGAGCAGCCAGGCCAGTGAGGAACACAGCTGCTCATCGTCATCCAGGATGTAGACGACTCCACGCCGGTCCGTCCGTGCCACCGGGGACCCCTCGGCCGTCGTCGTGCCCACGGTCGCTCACTCCTCCCAGGCAGCCGACGCGGTCCAGTACTCGCTGCCGTCGGCACTGACGCCGCGGCGCCAGTCGGAGGTGCGGCGCAGCTTGGGCTCGGCCTTCGCTGTCGCGGTGTCCGCGCCTTCGGGACCGTCCTGCTCGACCTGCCAGTGAACCCAGTTGAGCTCGTTGCCCTCGCTGTCGTGCATGAAGAGGTCCACGTGGTGCCAGCCGTAGCCATGGGTGTCGGCGTAACACGTCAGCGAGAGGGAGGGTGCCGCCTCGTGAGTACGGGGGGCGGCCTGTGCCCTGACGGTCATTGCTCCTGGCTCCTTTTTCCTTGTGTCGTCGTTTCCTTGTGTCGTGATGTCAGCCGCCGAGCGGAGCGCTGAAAAGCCGCTCGGTACGGAACTCGTGGATCTGCGTCCGCCCCTCACCGGTGTGGAAGGCGACATCGAGGCGGGCGACGATGATCTCGCTACCGCCGTCCGCGTAGCGCGACAGCTGTTGCATGGGCCAGCTTCCCTTGATGACCGGACCGTCGTGTTCGACGGCGCCCGGCATCAGCAGATGGACGTTGGCAGTGAAGTGCTCCTGGGGCGGGAGATAGCCGGCCAGCATCCGGACGATTTCCGCCCGGCCCTCGACACGGCCGAACTTCTCGGCGTACTCCCCACCGCCCCCGGCCCATACGGCGTCCTGCGTGAAGAGCACGCCCAGCTCGGCCAGGACTGCGTCAGGCGTATCGGGCGCAGGTACGTCGCACAACCGCAGATAGCGGGTCAGGCATGCCACGGCCCGAGCTGTCGCCGCGGTGGTCGGATCGGTGAGTGCAGGCATGTCGGAACGCTAGGACCAGTGGTACGGGGCCATGCGGCACCAGATGCACGAAGTTTCTCCCATCCGTGCACCCGGTCTGCTCTCAGGCGGAGGCGGGAACCTCCTCGGCGTCGGCTGCGGCTGCCGATCGCGTACTGCCCGCCACGTTGCCGCGCCGCGCGTATCCCAGCACCACACCGCCTGCGAATACGACGACCACTGACAGTTCGAGGACCAGGGCAGTGCTGCCCGAGGCTCCGATCAGCGTGGTGAAATTGCGCAGTGTCAGTGCGGTTCCGCCCAGGAGCAGGACCACCGAGATCAGCGGAGCGACCAGGGTGTTCCACCGACGCGTGTCCAGCCTGGTCCTGCGGAAGAAGACGACCACGGACATGGACGTCAGTACGTACAGCAGCATGAGCGCAAGCACCGCCACCCCGCCACCCCAAGTGAGCAGGGTCAGCACAGGATCCTGGCCGGTGAAGGCGAAAGGGACGACCATGCAGAGGGCCAGGACGGTCTGCAGCGCGCTCGCCGCGTACGGTGCGCCCTGACGGTTGGTGCGCGACAGCCGGCTGGGCAGTACGCCCGTGCCGCCCAGGGAGTGGAAGTAGCGGTTGATCCCGTTGTGGAAGGCGAGGATGCCCGCCAGCAGTGACGAGGCGAGCAACACGCCCATGACATCGGCTGCCCAGGCGCCGAGGGTGCGGGTGACGGGATCGAAGACCACCGAGGTGGCGTCACCGCCTTGCAGCGCCTTCAGGGCCGCGGCACCGACCTGGTCCGCGCCGTAGAAGCTGACCACCATCCATGTGACGAAGGTGAAGAAGAGCGAGATGACCGCGACGGCGAGATAGGTGGCGCGGGGCACGGTGCGCTCGGGGTCCTTGGCCTCTTTGGCGTAGATGGCCGTCGATTCGAAGCCGAGCATCGAGGCGATGGCGAACGTCAGGGACACGCCCGGGGCTCCGGAGAAGAAGGCGTCGGCACTGAACGTGCCCAGCGGATCGAGGCCCTGGGGGCCGCCGCCGGCGACCAGCTCGCGGACCGCGAACACGAGCAGAAGCGAGGTCTCGGCGACGACGAGAACGGCCAGCAGCCTGGCGCCGAACTCGATGTTCAGGGAGCCCAGCAGCTGCACCAGGAACATCGTGGCCACCGACCAGAACCACCAGGGCAGGTCGATCGAGGCGTACTGCTGGAAGAGCCCCGAGACCACGACCCCGTACAGCCCGTACATGGCCGCCTGCGTCGCGCCGTAGCAGAGAACGGCGACCTGGGACACGCCCACGCCGAGGGGGCGGCCCAGCCCACGGGTGACGTACGCGTAGAAGGCGCCCGCGTCAGTGACATGGCGGCTCATGGCGATGAAACCGACCGCGAAGAGGCCCACCATGACTCCGACCAGCAGGTACGCGGCCGGCGCGCCACCGCCGTTGCCGAGCCCCAGTGGAACCGGGAGCGTCCCCGCGACACCGGTCAGCGGGGCCTGCGCGGACAGGACGAAGAAGACGATGCCGGCGACGCCGACCGCCCCGCGGCGAAGATCGGTACGGTGCCCCGGGCTTTGAGGTTGCTCGGTCATTGGTGACTCCTGAGGGAAGCGGCGAGAGGCCGGGCGCGACGTGTGCGTGCCGTCGGCTGTCCCGGCCGGCGACGCCCATGCCGACCGGCTGCCGAAGTCGGTTGTCGGGGTTGCTGTTGAAGGGCCCTTGAGTCGTGCAGGTGCCCGCATGCGGTGTCTGCGTCCGGACCCGCATCACGTGGTGAGCAGCACTGTGGCCTCGCCCGAGGTGGACTGGGGTGCCATTGGGTGCACTTGTTTCCGCCACTGCATGCACGAGGAGGGTGTTGCCCCTGCTGATCGAGGACACCTGTGGCTGCGCTCGCGTCGGGCACCGGCGCCGGAAGGCCCGGCAGTCGACTTCACAAGCCCGCCAGAACGCCGTCGAGCGCGGCCTTCTGCCGGACTGCCGTGGTGGCGTGCGGGGCGAGCAGCGCGTTGACCTGAAAGCCAGTCAGTGCGGCGAGCAGAGAGTCGACAGCTTGCTCGTCCCGGGTCGCGCCCGTTGTCTCACCCGCTGCCCGGGCCTCTGCCAGGCAACGGATCATCCACTGCCGCCACTGGTCCATCGCCCTCGAGTGGACAGCCGCCATCTGCTCGTCGTGCAGGGCACGGTCCCAGAAGGCGACGACCACCCGGGCTTCCAGCAGCCGCGTCTCGTCGAGCGGCATGATCTCGTGGCACAGGCGGCGCAGCGCGGTGAGCCCGGTGGCATCGCCGATGGCCCTCTCCGCACGGAGGTTGGTGCTCTCACAGGCGTACTGAAAGGCCGCAAGCAGAATCTCGTCCTTGTTGCGAAAGTACGGCGCGAGAGCGCCGTTGGCGTACCCGGCCTCGGCGGCGAGGTCCCGCATGGTGACGGCACCGAGGCCGCGACGGGCGATCAGTGCCCAGACCGCCGCGACGATCTCGCGGCGCCGCGCGTCATGGTCGACGATCTTCGGCACAGGTGTACATCTCCGTCCTCGTCATCTGCTCGGCTCACCCTAAAGGGCAGTTCAGAGGGCCATGGCGGTCATGACCGCCACCATGACCAGAGCCCCGGCGTCGTCGGCTCGTGCCTCGGCGACTCTGCCTCGGAGTTGGGCGAACAGCACCCCACCTGCCCGCGTGAGGGCCCAGCAGGCCGCCACGAGCAGTCCAAGACCGCTCGTGGCGGAGTCGGGATGGTGGTGCGCCATGGACATTCCCGTCCCGGCGGACACCCCCGTCAGCAGGGCCATCGCAGCGAGGTCCACTGCTTCTGAGGCCCTGCCGTGGCCCGGACATCCGGTGCACACCCGCCACACGGAGGCGGCGGCCACGGCGGCCGCACCGGCCAGAAGCACCTGGTGCGATCGCCCGCTCGGGAGGACCATCAGCAGCATCACGCCGGCGGCCGCCGCGTGCGGTCCCCAGCCGCGCATCGGACCCGGAAGGTGACCGGCCAGGCAGAAGGCGGCTGCCGCCAGGCCGGTCACCGCGAGCAGCTCATGCATCGCAACAGCCGTGCGAGCTTTGGCGGCTCGCCGGGACGTCGAGCGTGGGATTGCGGTCGAAGAAGCCGACGGGCTTCAGCTTGAAGCCCGTGTAGTCGACCGGCATGATCGGCCAGTCCTCGGGACGTGGCGCATGGGTGAGGCCGAACGTGTGCCAGAGGACGAGCGAGCGGCCGTCGATATCACGGTCGGCGGCAGCGTAGGCGGGCAGTCCCGCGCCTCCAGGGTGCTGGTTGACGAAGTCGCCGGCGGGGTAGCGCTCAGCTGCGTCGTACGCGGTGACCCACAGGTGCTTGGTGGCGAAGGCGGCGCGCGCGGCGATGGACGAACCGGGGTCCGCGAGCAGCGTCGGCTTGCCCTCGGGGTGAAGTGCGTAGCCCACCGGAGTGCCCAGGGCGTTCAGGGACTCCGGGTTCGAGATGTGCCAGACCCGGTCGACGCTCATGTCGGCGGTGCGCTGGGCCTCGGACTCGGTCGTCAGTGGTGTGCGCCGGTAGGCGAACGCGTTTCCGCGGGGGTTCTCCTCGCTCACCGGTACGCGTACGACGTCGACTTCCTCGACCCGGTTCGTCGTACCGTCGAGCGCCATGTCCAGGCGGGCGCAGAACAGGTGCTGGTGGTACGGGGCGCCGAGCCCGGGAGCCAGTTCGGTGGCGTACGGGTAGTCCCCGCCCGGGTGGGCGGAGGTGAAGACGACACCGGTGGCCTTGGCCTCGAACTCGATGGTGCCGTCGAGGTACAGGTACCAGTAGAAGCCGTAGTCGTAGTTGCCGACGGTCGTGAAGAAGGAGAGCACCATGCGCCGCTGGCGGCGGGTCTCGGCGGAGCCGGCCCACAGGTCGGTGTGCTTCCAGAGGATCCCGTAGTCCTCCTCATGGAGGCAGATGGCGTTCGTCAGGGTGCGCGGGGCGCCGGACTCGTCGGCGATGACGGCATTCAGGTAGGTGATCTCGCCGAGGCAGTCGCAGCCCAGCTCCAGCGCGTTGGCGAACCTGCCGATCAGGAACTCGCCGGTGTCGAAGTAGTTCTGCCAGGACCGCACAGGCGACGGGTCCGCATACGGGACGACCATCTCTGCGATCGAGGCCCGGTGGATGATCGGGCGCTCACGCCCCTTGGCCCGGTCGTGGAAGGCGATCTGGTGGAGAACCAGGCCCTCGCGGGCGTCGAAGCCGATACGCAGCGACCAGTTCTCCCAGCGAAGCAGGTTGCCGTCGAGAGTGAAACTGGGACCCTCGGGCTGGGTGATCTCGAGGGGTTTCTGCGTGGTACGCGCGGGACCGGTGACCGCGGGGTCGTCGAAGTTGCCGGACTCGGCGGGGACCGGGACGGGACCGGCGTCGATGATGCGGTCGACGGTCTTGTTCTGCACGTCGACGTAGGCGACGAGGCCGTCGACGGGGTGGGCCCAGGCGTGGTCCTTGTCGTGTTCCTGAACGAAGGCGAGCCCGCGCAGGATGCGGCGGCCGGACTCCTCCGGGTACTCGTCGGCGTACACGCCGGCGGAGAGCGGCGCGACCCGCACCTTCGCCACGTCGAGATCCCTGGCCTTGAGCGCGGTCAGCCACCGCTCGTCGACCGCCAGAATCTCTTCCATCAGGCCGAACTCCTCCTCCAGAATCGGGAGTTGACCGTCCTGGGTGGCATCCAGCGCCCGATCGGAGTCGATCGCCCGGCGGGTGAGGGAGAGGACGACATCACGGGCGGGCGCGCCCGCGGTGTCGTGCAGCAGGACCCGTACGCGGCGGTCGACCGCGTCGCCGGAGACGTAGGTGATCAGGAGGTCCTTCTCCGGCTCTGCCAGACCGAGATACGCGAACCGGCTGGTCTCGGAGAGAAGTCCGGCTTCGGTGAGGATGGCGCGGGCAGTCGTTATCTCGTCCGGAGTGAGCGGTGCGAGGGGGTGGGCATGGGAGGTCATCACTGGGTCTCTTTCCGAGGGGTCGCCGCCTTTTTTCTACAGACGTAGATGAAAGAAGACCGGCCCATGCCACGTCCAGACCTTCGGCGGCGTTCCTACCCGGCGGATGACGAGATCCGCGGATGTCGTGCACGGCGTGACTCATGACGGTGCACGGAATGGAGCATCGTCTCCTGCTACAGGAGTGCCTGGCGCCGGTAATCCCGCGGAGTGTGGCCGTAGACGGCCTTGAAGGCCCTGGCGAAGTGGCGGCCGTCCAGCAGCCCCCACCGCGCGGCGACCGCGGCGACGGACTGATCCTTGAGTGCCGGGTCGGCCAGGTCGCGCGCACAGCGCTCCAGCCGCCGGGTGCGGATCCACCCGGCAACCGTCGTCTCCTCCGCCGCGAACAGCTTGAACAGGTAGCGCCGTGAAATGCCGTGCGCCTCGGCGATGGCGTCCGGGGAGAGATCGGGATCGGAGAGCCTGCGCTCGATGTAGTCACGGATGCGGAGCGTCATCGCCTGGTGGGGTGTCGCCGACGCCGTACGGTCGAGCCGCTCGGAGAGCAACGCAGTGACCAGCGAGACGGCACCGTCGACCAGCCGGGCAGTCGCGGGACCGGCGCACTTCCCGCTCTGATCGACCAGCGAGCGAAGAAAGGGAGCGACCACAGCGCCGATGCCGTCGCCGGCCGCGATGCGCCGCCCGGTCACTGCTCGCAGCATGTCCGGCCGGAGGGGGATGAGGGGGCGCGGCAGCAGCACCAGCGCAGTGCGGAAATCGCTCTCGTACGTGAACGAGTAGGGACGCGACGTGTCGCAGACGACGAGGTCGCCCGGGGCCAGCCGATCGCGGACACCGTCCTGCTCGACCAGTGCGGTTCCGGAAACCTGCAGGCTGATCTTGTAGAAGTCCTCTTCGTGCTGTGCCGCCAACGCCGTCGTACGGCGCACCCGCAGCGGCGCCGCGCTCAGCGAGCTGAGCTGGAGGGCCCCGACCTGGCCGGCGGCGGCCGTGCCGTGGAAGGCGGCTGCCATATCCGGGCGGGCGTCCAGGGAGACGAACATCTGGCGCGCTATCTCATCAGCCCAGAAGCCGAAGCGTTCGCTTGGGGGAACGTGCTCGGTGGTCACGACGGTTTGCATGGATTCGCTCCACCTGTCGAAGTTGCCAGCTCACGGTAGCTTCAACATCCCGTAGAGGGAAGGCGGGGCGGCACGGTGGCCGGGCCAGCCCGGCGCGGCCAGCAGCACGGTCTCCTCCGGCCCGCGCAGGATCGCGTTGAAGGCGAGGAAGAGGGCGTGCTTGGCGCCCAAGGTGACGAGGATGTCGTCGGGGGTCCACGCCTGGGCCGTGCCGGTGGTGAGACGTTCGGCCGCGGTCTCCCGGAGGGCTGCTGTGCCGGCCGCCGGGCCGTAGCGGTGGTGCGCGGGGTTCCGGACGGCACGGATCGCGGATTCGACGATGTGGTCAGGGGTGGGCGTGTCGGGTTCTCCGGCCGCCAGGCCGATGACGTCCTTCCCCGCCGCCCGCAGCTCGTCGGCACGGTCCCTGATCGCGAAGATGGGGTCGTGGTTCATGCCCGCCGTT
Organism: Streptomyces sp. NPDC002577; assembly: GCF_053594815.1. Classification (NCBI taxonomy): domain Bacteria; kingdom Bacillati; phylum Actinomycetota; class Actinomycetes; order Kitasatosporales; family Streptomycetaceae; genus Streptomyces; species Streptomyces sp. NPDC002577. Next base: position 254,695 of record NZ_JBSFWK010000006.1, read on the forward strand.
CCGCAGCGTACGGCCCGGCCGAGAGGCCGTAGTACTCCAGGGTCGTGGCCCCGGCCCTGATGGCGGCGAGGGCCTGCTGCTCGGCGGCGATCCTGGCATCGGACCGGTCGAGGGTCTCCTCCACCGCCTGACCGGGTACGACGACGACACCGTCGGCGTCGCCGACGACGAGATCACCTGGGCGGACGACGACACCGCCCACGCGGACGGGGACGTCGAGGTGGCCGGGGTGCTCCTTGGCGGTGCCCACCACGGTGATGTGGCGCGCGAAGACCGGGAAGCCCAGCGCCGCCTGCTCGGCGACGTCCCGCACTCCGCCGTCGACGACCAGTCCGGCGACGCCGCGCTGCTGGGCCGCGACGGCGAGGATCTCTCCCCAGTGGCCGTGCCGGGCGCCCTGCAGGTCCACCACGAGCACGCTGCCCGCCGGAGCGGTGGCGACGGCGCGGTGCAGCGCGAGGTTGTCGCCGCCGATGCCCTGCACGGTGAACGCCGGTCCTGCCACCCGCGCCCCGGGCCAGGCGGCGCGCAGGGCGGGGTCGCAGGCGCGTGCGGCGGAGGCGGACGCCTCGTAGAGGGTGGCGGAGCTGTGTCCGCGGCTTGCGTCTGTCATGACCGCCTCGTCTGGAGGTTGTGGTAACCGAACTTCTCGCGGGCCGCGCGCAGCGTGCTGCCGCCCCGTACCGCCGCGGCGATGTCGCTCTCGATGCGCTCGATGCGCTCGGAGGTCCCGGCGATGTGATCCGCCATGTCAGCGGGCACGGTGACCACGCCGTCCGCGTCGGCGCAGACGAATGTGCCCGGCCGGATCTCCACGCCCGACACCGTCACGGGTTCGCCGACGGCGGCCAGGCGCACCCGGTCCTTGCCCGTGCGCATGAACCTGCCGCGGCTGAAGAGCGGGTAACTGTGCGTCAGAGAGGTGGAGACGTCACGGCAGACACCGTTGATGACCGTTCCGGCGATGCCCCGTGCCGCCGCCGTCTCGGTCATGATCCCGCCCCACACGGTGACATCGGTGCGCCCGTCATTGTCGATGACGATGACCGCGCCGGGTGGGACGTCGTCCAGGAAGTCACCGACCGTGCCGCCCGTGGTGTCGCCGATGGGTTCATAGCGCACGGTGAAGGCCGGGCCCACCGCGCGGAAGCCGTTCGACAGCGGGGACAGATCGTGCAGGGCGCCGGGGAGCCCGGCCCTGTCGAGTGCGTCGGAGACCGCCGCAGTGGGCAGTGCGCGAAGCCTGTCCGTGATGTCGTGGTGTCCGTTTTCATGGGTTGTCACGTCTCGGCGGGTTGTCATCAGTGGTCCTCAGTTCCGGCCAGGCGTGCGTCCCGCATCGCCTTCGGCAGGGGAATGCCGGCCCGGACCTCCGCCTCGATGGCCGCCTCCCGGTCGGCCAGGCGCTGAGCGGACCGGAGAACGTCGACGGCCTGCCCGCGGGGGACGACCGCGACTCCGCCTTCGTCCGCCAGCACCAGGTCGCCCGGGTTCACGGTCACAGTCCCGAGGGCGACCGGTTCGCCGTACGACTTCTGCCGCAGGCGGCCGCGTGCCGTCACCGGCACCTGGGCCCGGGCGAACACCGGGAATCCGAGTTCGCGGGCCTGGCCCACGTCCCGGCAGGCGCCGTCGGTGATCACACCGCGGATGGAGCGCACGGTTGCGCCGACGCTGACGATGCCGCCCCAGGACGACACGTCCGTACGGCCTCCGTTGGCGACCACCATGACGTCGTCGGGACCGGCCTGCGCGATCGCGTCCGTGAGGATGTGGGAGCCCCCGTGCTCCCCGCTCAGCGGTTCGAGTTCGACGGTCGCCGCGTAACCGGCCACCTTCGGTGTGCCCCACATCGGCCGCAGGCCGCCCTGTCCGGGTGGCAGACCGCAGGCGTCGAGGGCGTCGGACACGGTGGCGGTGTCCAGGGCCGCGAACTGGGCCAGCAAGATTGCATCAGCTGTCATGCCCTCCACTCAAACAAGACCGACTCATATAGTGAAGGTCTGATTCCCTCTTCCTCTCATATGCGGAGCGACTGATGATCGAGGTTCGCCAGGCCCGTTACTTCATGGCCGTCGCGGAGACTCTTCACTTCGGTCGCGCGGCCGAACAGCTCGCCATGTCACAGCCGCCCCTGAGCCAGGCGATCCTGCAGCTGGAGCGCCAACTCGGTGTGCGGTTGTTCGACCGGACGGGACGCCGCGTCAGCCTCACCGAGACCGGCCGGGTCTTCGCGGCCGAGTGCCGCAAGGTTGTGGCCGCCGCGCAGCACGCCGAGGAGGTCGCCACCCAGGCGGATGCCGGCCTCGTGGGCACCCTGCGGATCGGCGTGGTGACCTCGGCCCTCGGCGAACCCCTGCTCGGCACGCTCGCCGCCTTCCGAAACGTCCGCCCCCGCGTCGAGCTGCGGACCACGGAAGTGGACACCGCGTCGGGGCAGGAGGCGCTGCTCCGGCACGAGATCGACATCGCCGTCATCCGGCCGAGCACCCCGGTCCGCGGCCTGCGGAGCCTGCCCTGGCGCCACGACCAGTTCGTGATCGCACTGCCCCCCGGCCACCCGCTGGCCGACGGCACCACGGAACCGGTCGACCTCGCTCGCTTCGCCCAGGAACCCTGGGTATGGCTGCGCCGGGACGCCTCACCCGACTACCACGACCAGCTCATGGCCACGTGCCGCCGGGCCGGCTTCAGCCCCGATGCCCGCCACCTTGCCCATTCGATCCTGACCCAGCTCGCGATGGTGGCCTGCGGCCTGGGCGTCACCCTGGTGCCGAACGTGACCGCGCGTTCACTCCAGTCGCCCACCGCCTACCGTCCCCTCACCGACAGTGCCGACATCGTCGAGCTGTCCCTGGTCTCCCGCGACGGCGAACAGGAGCCGCTGGTACGGGAGTTCCTCCGTATCGCGACCGAACAGGTGTGAAGAGCGAGGGCCGTGCACACTGGATGTGAATCAGCCTTCGATCTCGACTCCGCAGCCGCGCGTACCGACGCCGGGCCCGGTCCGTCCGACGCTCCGCCCGCCGGGGTCATCCACATGAGTGGCGCGGCTCATATGGCATCGAAGAGGCGTCGCCGACAGCATGGTGCGCGACACCGGCAGGCGAAAGGGATCGGGAATGTTCCGCAAGGTGCTGGTCGCCAACCGTGGTGAGATCGCGATTCGGGCGTTTCGTGCCGGCTATGAGCTGGGCGCGAGAACGGTCGCAGTCTTCCCGCACGAGGACCGCAATTCTTTGCACCGGCTGAAGGCCGACGAGGCCTATGAGATCGGCCAGCCGGGACACCCGGTGCGGGCTTACCTCTCGGTCGAGGAGATCGTCCGCGCGGCGCGTCGGGCGGGGGCGGACGCGGTGTACCCGGGCTACGGGTTCCTGTCCGAGAACCCCGACCTGGCGCGCGCGTGCGAGGAGGCGGGCATCACGTTCGTCGGGCCGAGCGCGGAGACCCTGGAGCTGACCGGCAACAAGGCGCGCGCGGTGGCCGCCGCCCGCGCGGCCGGCGTACCGGTGCTGGGCTCGTCGCAGCCCTCCACAGACGTGGACGAACTGGTCCGTGCCGCCGAGGAGATCGGCTTCCCCGTGTTCGTCAAGGCCGTCGCGGGCGGCGGCGGGCGCGGTATGCGCCGCGTCGAGGAGCCGGCTCTGCTGCGCGAGTCGATCGAGGCGGCGGCGCGTGAGGCGGCGTCCGCGTTCGGCGACTCCACGGTCTTCCTGGAGAAGGCCGTCGTCGATCCCCGCCACATCGAGGTGCAGATCCTCGCCGACGGGCAGGGCAATGTCATCCATCTCTTCGAGCGCGACTGCTCGCTGCAGCGCCGCCACCAGAAGGTCATCGAGCTCGCGCCCGCACCCAACCTCGACCCGGCCCTGCGGGACCGGATCTGCGCCGACGCCGTGCGCTTCGCCCGGGAGATCGGCTACCGCAACGCGGGCACCGTGGAGTTCCTGCTCGACCGCGACGGCAACCACGTCTTCATCGAGATGAACCCGCGCATCCAGGTCGAGCACACGGTGACCGAGGAGGTCACCGACGTCGACCTCGTGCAGTCGCAGCTGCGCATCGCCGCCGGCGAGACGCTGGCCGATCTCGGCTTGTCACAGGAGACGATCACGCTGCGTGGCGCCGCACTGCAGTGCCGTATCACCACCGAGGACCCGGCCAACGGCTTCCGCCCGGACACCGGCAGGATCAGCGCCTACCGCTCGCCGGGCGGCTCGGGCATCCGTCTGGACGGCGGCACCACCCACGCCGGTACGGAGATCAGCGCGCACTTCGACTCCATGCTGGTCAAACTCACCTGCCGCGGACGGGACTTCCAGGCCGCGATCGGCCGCGCCCGGCGTGCCGTGGCCGAGTTCCGCATCCGCGGTGTGGCCACGAACATCCCGTTCCTGCAGGCCGTCCTCGACGACCCGGACTTCCGGGCCGGACGGGTCACCACGTCGTTCATCGAAGAGCGTCCGCACCTGCTCACCGCCCGTCACTCCGCCGACCGCGGCACGAAGCTGCTCACCTACCTCGCCGACGTCACGGTGAACAAGCCCCACGGTGAGCGGCCGGAGCTGCTCGACCCGATCACCAAACTGCCACCGCTGCCGGCCGCGGAGCCGCCCGCCGGCTCCCGCCAGCGCCTCGCTGAACTCGGCCCGGAGGGTTTCGCCCGGTGGCTGCGCGAGTCCCCGACCATCGGCGTCACCGACACCACGTTCCGGGACGCCCACCAGTCGCTGCTCGCCACCCGGGTCCGTACGAAGGACCTGCTCGCGGTCGCGCCGGTGGTGGCGCGGACCCTGCCGCAGCTGCTGTCCCTGGAGTGCTGGGGCGGCGCCACCTATGACGTCGCGCTCCGCTTCCTCGCCGAGGACCCCTGGGAGCGCCTCGCGGCACTGCGCGAAGCCGTGCCGAACATCTGCCTGCAGATGCTGCTGCGCGGCCGCAACACCGTGGGCTACACCCCGTACCCGACGGAGGTGACCGACGCCTTCGTGCAGGAGGCCGCCACCACTGGCGTCGACATCTTCCGCATCTTCGACGCGCTCAACGACGTCGAGCAGATGCGGCCTGCCATCGACGCCGTGCGCGAGACCGGAACGGCCGTCGCCGAGGTCGCGCTGTGCTACACCTCCGACCTGTCCGACCCGTCCGAGCGGCTGTACACCCTGGACTACTACCTCCGGCTGGCCGAGCAGATCGTGGGCGCGGGCGCCCATGTCCTGGCCGTCAAGGACATGGCGGGGCTGCTGCGCGCCCCGGCGGCCGCGACGCTCGTATCGGCCCTGCGCCGGGAGTTCGACCTGCCGGTGCACATCCACACCCACGACACCGCGGGCGGCCAGCTCGCCACCTACCTCGCCGCGATCCAGGCGGGTGCGGACGCGGTGGACGGCGCGGTGGCGTCGATGGCGGGCACCACCTCGCAGCCGTCGCTGTCGGCGATCGTGGCGGCGACCGACCACTCCGCGCGGCCGACCGGCCTCGACCTCCAGGCCGTCGGCGACCTCGAGCCGTACTGGGAGAGCGTCCGCAAGGTCTACGCCCCCTTCGAGGCGGGCCTTGCCTCGCCGACCGGTCGCGTCTACCACCATGAGATCCCCGGCGGACAGCTCTCCAACCTGCGCACCCAGGCGATCGCGCTCGGCCTCGGCGAGCGCTTCGAGGAGATCGAGGCGATGTATGCCGCCGCCGACCGTATCCTCGGCCGGCTCGTGAAGGTCACCCCCTCGTCGAAGGTGGTCGGCGACCTCGCGCTGCACCTGGTGGGCGCCGGGGTGTCCCCGGAGGACTTCGAGGCGACACCGAACAGGTTCGACATCCCCGACTCCGTCATCGGTTTCCTGCGCGGCGAGCTGGGCAACCCGCCCGGGGGATGGCCGGAGCCGTTCCGCACCAAGGCGCTGGAGGGCCGCGCCGACCCCAAGACCCCGCAGGAACTCTCCGCGGACGACCGTACGGGGCTCGCGAAGGAGCGCCGCGGGACGCTCAACCGGCTCCTGTTCCCCGGGCCGACGCGTGACTTCGAGACGCACCGTCAGGCGTTCGGCGACACCAGCGTGCTGGACAGCAAGGACTTCTTCTACGGGCTCCGTCCCGGGAAGGAGTACGCCGTCGACCTCGAACCCGGCGTCCGGCTGCTCATCGAGCTGGAGGCCGTCGGCGAGGCCGACGAACGCGGCATGCGCACCGTGATGTCCACCCTGAACGGCCAACTACGCCCCATCCAGGTACGCGACACCGCGGCCGCCTCCGACATCCCGGTGACCGAGAAGGCCGACCGGGCCAACCCCGGCCATGTCGCCGCGCCCTTCGCCGGAGTGGTGACGCTCGCGGTCGCCGAGGGGGACGAGGTGGCGGCCGGGGCCACGGTGGCCACCATCGAGGCGATGAAGATGGAGGCCGCGATCACCGCACCGAAGGCCGGGACGGTGGCCAGGCTGGCCATCAACCAGATCCAGCAGGTGGAGGGCGGCGACCTCCTCGTCGAGATCGGCTGATCCGCATCGCGCGGCAGCACGGGGCAGGACACCTGGGTGTCCTGCCCCGCCGGCCCGCGAGATCACTCCGTCACTTCGGCACTGGTCGCGAGCGGCGGCCGCGCAGGTCCCGGCGGATAGCCCGCAGCGCGGTGGTCACGCTCTCCCAGTACAGGAGCAACGGCAGGAAGACGAGCAGCAGCACGTCACGGGGGTAGCTCTGCCTCACGCAGAGAGGGCACAGAGCCGAGCAGGACTCCCGTGGTCAGGTGCACCACGGGCGCCGCCACCCGCAGCCTGTGGGCCAGGACACCGCCCGTCAGCTCTGCGAGACCGAGGATGACGACGAACTCCAGGCTGTGCACCCCTCAGCTCCTCCCTCAGTTCGAGCTCGTGGTGTCACGGGGGGGCATAAGAACGGCTGCGAACTGCCGCGAGGTCTTCGCCTACGTGTGCCGGTTCCTGGTCCAGCGGCATGTTCGCCTCGTCGCAGGCCCCGTCCAAGGCGCCGGGAGCGTGGGCGGCTGCCGCGGCTGGGTACGGAGGGGAGGGGCGGTCACCAGGTGGTGGCGACGGTCCGCAGAGCAGTCCAGGTGTCGTCGTGTTGCGCGAAGTCCACGGCCAGACGCAGCCGCCACTCGGCGCGTGTGCCGTAGACCGTCGCGTCGGTCAGCGTGCGGCCAACCAGCCGGACCGCGCCGGCGCCGCCGGTGTCCACATCGAGGCCCTTCTCCTCGATGTTGTGGTAGACGAACTGCCCGCCGCGCATCTGGAAAAGCCATTCGGCCTTGGGCTGCACGTAGCCGGTCATATGCGTCAAAGTGAATTCGTCGCCGAGCAGGGCGTCGAGGGCTTCAGCGTCGTCCTCGGCCATCGCCTGGAGGTAGGCGCGGTACGCCAAGACCGCCCCGGCGTGACCGGCGGTTGCAGCCGGTTCAGTGTTCGGTTTGCGGGCGGTCACGGGCGTATCAGCACCTTCAGGGCGTCGCGGTCGTTCATCGCCTGGTAGCCGTCGGCGATGTCCTCCAGGCTGACGGTGCGGTCGAAGACGCGGCCGGGCCGGATCGTACCGTCGAGGATGTGGGGCATCAGTTCTTCGATGTAGGCGCGGGCGGGTGCGACGCCGCCGGTGAGGGTGATGTTGCGCATGAAGTCGGCGAACCCGAACGGCACGTCGGTGAACTGGGGCGCCCCGACCCGGCTGATGGTGCCGCCGTCGCGTACGACGCCGAAACTTTGCACGAGCGCGTCCTTCAGCCCGACGCATTCGAGGACCTTGCGGGTGCCTTCGCCGCCGGTCAGTTCGCGGACCCTGGCGACGCCTTCGTCGCCGCGCTCGGCGACCACGTCGGTGGCGCCGAAGTCGCGGCCCAGGTCCGTGCGGGTGCGGTGGCGGCCCATCAGGATGATCTGCTCGGCGCCCAGCAGCCGGGCGGAGATGACGGCGGACAGGCCCACGGCGCCGTCGCCGACGACGGTGACGGTGTCGCCGCGCTGTACGCCGGCGGTGTGGGCGGCGTGGTAGCCGGTGCACAGGACGTCGGAGAGGGTCAGCAGGTCCGGCAGCAGTTCGGAGTCCTCGCTGAGGGGCATCTTCACCAGGGTGCCGTCGGCCTGCGGAACGCGGGCGGCCTGGCCCTGTCCGCCGTCGACCCCGTTCACGCCCCACTGTCCGCCGTGCGGGCAGGAGGTCTGCAGGCCCTCGCGGCAGTACGCGCAGGTGTTGTCAGCCCAGACGAAGGGGGCCACGACGACGTCGCCGGGCTTGAGGGTGCGTACCTGGGAGCCAACTTCCTCGACGACGCCGAGGAACTCGTGGCCCATGTGGCGGGGGTTGTCTGTGGGTGCCAGGGACTTGTAGGGCCACAGGTCGCTGCCGCAGACGCAGGACAGCACGATCCGCACGACGGCGTCGGTCGGCTGCTGGATTTTGGGGTCGGCGACGTCTTCGACGCGTACGTCTTGGGCCGCGTACATCAGGGTGGCTCGCATGAGCGGATCTCCTCGGAGGGGATAGGGGCGGGCAGGAGGGGTCAGCGTGGTTCGAGGTGCAGGGTGGACTCGCGGGCCCGGTCGGTCAGGACGTGTTCGACGATGCTCGTGTACCGCCCGTACTTCTCCCTGTAGGCGGCGTCCACGGCCGCGTGCTCTGCGGGATCGGCCTCGCGGAAGGTGACGTTCCGCTGTACGCCGCCGGCGTCGATGCGGCCCTGGTGGCGGGACTGGGTGCCCCGGTACCAGGGGCCGGCGGTGCCCTTGACGGAGCGGACGTAGAGGTGGTCGCCGACGCGGACGACCCACATGGTCACGCGGTCGCGCAGGGTGCCGTCGGCGCGCTCGGACTCCAGGTCCAGCTCTTCCGCGGCACCGACCTTGGTCAGGTCCGTGTCGTTCCAGTGCGTCATGGTCATTCCTCCAGGCTGGTCACGGGCCTCGGGGTGGGTGTCCGAGGACGGTGCTGGGCCGGCGTCCGCGTTCGCCGCATCTGCCGGGCGTCCTGGGGGTGGTTTGCCTTGGGGCAGACCACCCCCAGGACGGTGGCTCAAGCCTTCAATTGGGCGAAGGTCGCTCCGTCGATGACGAACCGGTAGCGGACGTCGGAGGCGAGGATCCGCTCGTAGGCGGTGTTGATGTCCTGGGCGCCGATCAGTTCGATGTCGGCGCTCACGCCGTGCTCGGCGGCGAAGTCGAGCATCTCCTGTGTCTCCGCGATGCCGCCGAACAGCGAGCCCGCGTAGGCGCGGCCGTTCTGCAACAGGGGGAAGACATCGAGCGGCATCGGCTGTGTGGTCACACCGACGCTGACCATGGTGCCGTGCAGACGCAGCATCCCCAGGTAGTTCTTCAGGGAGATCGGTGCGCTGACGGTGTTGAGGATGATGTCGAATGTGTTGGCCAGGTCGGTGAAGGCGGACCCGTCGCCGGTGACGGCGTAGTGGTCGGCGCCGAGGGCCGCGGCGGGGTTGCGCTTGCGGTCGGACTGCGAGAGGACGGTGACCTCGGCGCCCATGGCCTTGGCCATCTTGACGCCGAGGTGGCCAAGGCCACCGAGGCCGACGATCGCGACCTTGGTGCCCGGCGCGGCGCCGTAGCGCTTGAGCGGCGCGTAAACGGTGATGCCCGCGCACAGCAGCGGCGCCGCGGCGGCCGGGTCGAGGGTGTCGGGAACGCGGACGACGAAGTCCTCGGGTGCGACGATGGCCTCGGCGTAGCCGCCCTGGGTGTGGGCGCCGGGCTCCACGGGGTCGGGACTGCCGAAGACCAGGGTGTGGCCGCCCAGGCAGTACTGCTCCTGCCCGGCCCGGCAATTCTCGCACTGACGGCAGGAGTTGACCATGCAGCCGATGCCGACGAGGTCTCCGACCTGGTGGCGGGTGACCTCGGATCCGGTCTCGGTGACCCGTCCGACGATCTCGTGGCCGGGAACGAGCGGGCTGGTCGGCAGCGGGCCGAACTCGCCGCCGACGAAGTTCATGTCGGAGTGGCAGATGCCGCAGTACAAGATGTCGAGCTTGACGTCGTGGGGGCCGACGTCGCGGCGCTCGATGGTGAGGGGAACGAGCGGCTGACGCACGTCGTGGGCGCCGAACGCCTTGACGGTGGTGGACACGGTGAATCCTTCGAGCGGAGTTGTGCTGAGGGGGGCGGGTCAGGCTTCGGGGATGGCGCGGCCGTAGGCGGCGAGGGTGACGTTCTCGGGTTCGGGGCCGCCGCGCCGGCCGGTCTCCAACGCGTCCAGGGCAGTGAGCTCGTCTGCGGTGAGTTCGAAGTCGAAGACGTCGATGTTCTCGGCGATGCGGGTGCGCTTGGTGGACTTGGGGATGACCGAGCGGCCCTGCTGCAGACCCCAACGCAGCAGCACCTGGGCCGGGCTCTTGCCGTGCGCCTCGGCGATGCGGGTGACGGCCGGGTCCTCGAGGACGCTCTTGCGGTCCTCGCCATAGCCCGGGTAGAAGGTGATCCCTCCGATCGGGGACCACGCCTGGTTGAGGATGTTGTGCTGGTCGTCGAATTCGAGCACGGCACGCTGCTGGAAGTAGGGGTGAATCTCCAGCTGGTTGACCGCCGGCACGACGGAGGTGGCGTCCAGCAGCGTGGTCAGATGGTCGACCATGAAGTTGCTGACGCCGATGGCTTGCACCTTGCCGTCGGCCAGGAGCTTTTCCAAGGCACGGTAGGCGGCGAGGGTCTTGTCGAAATCGGACGGCAGGGCCTGGTGCAGGATCAGCAGGTCGATCCGGTCCACCCCGAGCTTTGCGGCGCTCTTCTCGAAGCCGTGCAGGGTCTCGTCGTAGCCGTAGTCGCTGATCCAGATCTTCGTCTCGATGAAGATCTCGTCGCGCGGCACTCCGGAGTCGCCGAGGGCCTGGCCGACCTCGCGTTCGTTGCCATAGGCGGCGGCAGTGTCGATGTGCCGGTAGCCGAGGTCGAGCGCGGCCTTGACAGCGGCCTGGGTCTCGTCGGGCGGGGTCTGGAAGACGCCGAGTCCTAGGGCGGGCATCTCGACGCCGTTGTTGAGGGTGAGGGTCTGCATCACAGGGACCTTTCGTTGTGAGTAGCCCGTGCGGGCACGATGAGGGCGAGGACGGTCACGACCGCCAGCGCGAGCAGGACGGCGGAGCCGGTCAGGGCCGTTCCCGAGCGGGCGGCGATGTCTGCGGCCGAGTGCCCGGTGGAGACGGAGGCGGCGACAGCGGTCAGGACGCTCAGGCTCAGTGCGCTGCCGATCTGGTGCACGGTGTTGACCAGGCCCGAGCCGGCCCCCGCGTCCGCGGGGGCGACGCCGTCGACGCCGCTGGAGGTCAGCGGGGCCAGCGTCAGGCCCTGGCCGGCGCCGATGAGCACCATGGGCAGGGCCACGCCCGTCAGGTAGGGGGTGTGCAGGCCGAGGCGGCTGAGCCACGCCATGCCCACCGTGGTCAGGACAACCCCGGTCAGGAGCACGAGCGGCCGGGCCGCCCGTTCCAGCAGCCGCGGGACCTGGACAGCGAGAACGAAGTTGACCAGCGTCATCGGCAGGAACGCGAGGCCGGCCTGCAGCGGTGTCCAGTGGTAGACGCTCTGCACGAACTGCGCGGTGAAGAAGAAGAAGCCCATCATCGCGCCCATGTAGAGCATCCGGGTGAGGTAGGCGCCGCTGCGTTCCCGGCCGGCGAACAGCCGTAGCGGCACGATCGGCTGCGCGGCCCGCCGCTCCACGCGGACGAACAGCCCGAGCATCAACACGCCGGCCACCAGCGGCACCAGGGTCAGGGGGGCGGTCCAGCCGAAGTCGGCGGCGTCCACGATGCCGAGAACCAGCGCGGTTGAACCCAGTGTCGCCAGCACTGCCCCGGTGATGTCGAAGCGGCCTTGCCGGCGTTCGGTCCCGGGCAGCAACCGCAGGGCCGGCACCATCATCACGACGCCGATCGGGACGTTGAGGAAGAACCCGGCCCGCCACGACACCAGATCTGCTACGAGACCTCCGACGACCAGCCCCAAAGCGGCGCCGAGACCGGCGACGGCGCTGTAGGCGGCCATCGCCCGGTTACGGGCCCGGCCCTCGAGCGAAGCTGCGCGTCAGAAGGGACAGCGCGGACGGGGCCAGCACCGCAGCCCCGATGCCCTGGAGCGCGCGGGCGCCGATCAGCCACCACTGGGTCTGCGCTGCGCCCACCAGGAGCGAGGTCAGTGAGAAGACGACCAGGGAGAGCAGGAACACCCTGCGGTGTCCGAACAGGTCACCGGCCCGGGCCCCCAGGAGCAGCAGTCCGCCGAAGACCAGGACGTAGGCGTTGGTGATCCAGGACAGGCCGGTCTCGGAGAATCCCATGTCGGAGCGGATCTGCGGCAGCCCGGTGAAGACGATCGAGTTGTCGAGGATGACCATGAAGTAGCTGACGCAGATGATCGTAAGGATCAGCGTCGCGTGGACCGGAGTCCCGTGGGATCGCGCTGCCGCAGGTGCCGCCACGCGCTGTGTGGTGGTGGTCATCGCGTCACCAGCCCCATCGTCAGCGTCCCGCCGTCGGTTCCGGTGATCGCCCACGCGGCGGACGATGCGCCGCCGAGGCGCGCGGAGGCTTCCGCCGTGCTGATCACAGGCTGCCTGTTCACAGCCGCACCAGCACCTTCAGGGCCTTGCGTTTCCTTGAGGTACGGGTCGGCGCCATGCCCGGCGCGGACGTCGCCGGCTTTGTACATGAGTGCTGCGCGCACGGTGTTCCTTCAGGTCGGTTTCATCGGGCCCATCGAGGACTTGCAGCCCTTGGCCTTCTCCAGACAACCGCGGGCGGACGCGCAGGTGGGAGTCACTCCTTTTCCAGGTAATGGCAGTACCTCGCAGGCGCTCGCCGACGCACCTACCGTGAGGGTGCAGGCCAGATCCACACCGCCCGAGCGAGAGGAGGTCCCCGTGCCCTTGGCCGCCCATGCCAAAGCTTTCACCCACCCCACGTTCGACGCCGACCGGTCCGAAGGCACGCCCGCCGACGCGTTGCCCATCAAGCTCCCGAGGTCTGACCATGGCTGAGAGTGACAAGAAGAAGAACCTGGCCGCCGAGGTCCGCGAGTTCCTGAGCACCCGGCGCGCTCGAATCACTCCAGAGCAGGCCGGGCTGCCCGTCTACGGCGGGAAACGCCGTGTCGCGGGCCTGCGCCGTGAAGAGGTCGCTCTGCTGGCGGGCATGAGCGTGGACTACTACGTCCGGCTGGAGCGCGGAAACCTCAGTGGAGCGTCAGACTCGGTCCTCGAAGCCCTCGCGCATGCTCTGCAGCTCGACGAGGCCGAGCGCACCCACCTCTACGACCTGGCCCGCGCGGCCACTCCCTCAGGCCAGCGGCCAACAGTGACCGCCTCCCGGGTGCGGCCCACGATCCTGCGGCTGCTCGACTCCATGACCGACGTACCGGCGTACGTCCGCAACGCACGGTTCGACATCCTGGCCTCCAACGGGCTGGGCCGCGCGCTGTACGCCCCCGTCTTCGACTCACCGCTGTTCGCCCAGCGCGGGCCGGTCAACAGCGCTCGTTTCATGTTCCTGGACCCCGCGAGCAGGGAATTCTGGGTCGACTGGGACAAGGGCGCCGACGACGCAGTGGCCTTCCTGCGGACCGAGACGGGCCGGGCACCGCACGACAAGGCGCTGACCGATCTGATCGGAGAGCTGACGACGAGGAGCAGTGACTTCGCCCGCCGGTGGGCACGCCACGACGTGAAGTTCCACCGCTCCGGCGTGAAGCACCTGCACCACCCGCTGGTCGGCGATCTCGCCCTGCCCTACGAGGCGATGGACCTGCCGTCCGACCCCGGCCTCCGCCTCAACTTCTACACGCCCGAACCGGACTCCCGGGAGCGGGAGGCACTCGGCCTGCTCGCCAGCTGGGCGGGCGCCGGCACCGTCGTGCCCTCCCGGAACGACTGACCACCATCGATCGAGGAGAACCACTTCATGCAATACCGACCACTCGGCCGCACCGGCGTCAAGGTCAGCCCGCTGTGCCTGGGCGCGATGATGTTCGGCCCCTGGGGCAACGAGGACCAAGCGGACTCGGTGCGGATCATCCACCGCGCCCTCGACGCGGGCATCAACTTCGTCGACACCGCTGACGTGTACTCCGCCGGCGTGTCCGAAGAGATCGTCGGCAAGGCGCTCAAGGACCGCCGCGACGACGTCTTCCTCGCGACCAAGTTCTTCATGCCGATGGACCAGGACGACCCCAACCAGCGAGGCGGCTCGCGGCGCTGGATCATCCGCGAGGTCGAGAACTCCCTGCGGCGCCTGGGCACCGATCACATCGACCTCTACCAGGTACACCGCCCGAGCCCGGACACCGACGTGGCCGAGACCCTCGGCGCCCTCACCGACCTCGTGCGCCAGGGCAAGGTCCGCTACATCGGCTCCTCGTCCTACTCCGGCTCCCAGATCGTCGAGGCTCAGTGGACCTCGCGGGAGCGGCACCTGGAGCGGTTCGTGACCGAGCAGCCGCCGTACTCGATCCTGGTCCGGGGCATCGAGGAGGATGTGCTCCCCACCGTGCGCCGTCACGGCATGGGCACGCTCACCTACAGTCCGCTTTCCGGTGGCTGGCTCTCGGGCCGCTACCGCAAGAACGCCTCCGAGGGCCCCGCCTCCGCGGCGCGCCCCCAGGCCCGCTTCGACATGAGCACCCCCGCCAACCAGCGCAAGCTCGACGCCGTCGAACAGCTCGCCGTCCTGGCGGAGAAGGCCGGCCTCACACTGATCGAGCTGGCCGTCTCCTTCGTCATCAACCACCCGGGCGTCACCTCGGCGATCATCGGCCCGCGCACCATGGAGCAGCTGGAGGCGTTCCTGCCCGCCGCCGACGTCACGCTGTCTTCCGACGTGCTCGACGCCATCGACGAGATTGTCGCCCCCGGAGTCACGGTCAACCCGGTCGACAACAGCTACGGCGACTTCGAGCTGCGGGCTGACCAGCGGCGACGCTGACACGATCCGCCCCGGAGGCCCGGGGCCCGATCGCTTCCGGAATGACCTCTGCCTCCTTGCCGGCTCTGGCTCCCTGGAAGAGGCGTCGCCACTTTCCGAGGCTGCGGGTGCGCCGCGGGGAGGGAGGTCAGTTCTCTCGCGGCCACCCGGCGAGGGCTTCCTGTGTCGCGGCCCAGGAGGCGAGCAGGCGCAGGCCCTCTTCAGAGGGTGAGCCGGGTTCGGCGGTGTAGATGGTGACGGCGAGGCCGGGTTCGGCCGCCATCTCCAGGCCCTCGTAGGCGAGGGTGATGTCTCCGACGGCCTCGTGGGGCCGACCCGGTGATCCCAGGGCGGCGCCCTGTCACGCGCTGACCGTCCGGAACCCGCAGTTGCCGCTGCTGGAGGTGGGGGTGTTGGCCGAGCGGGCGGCCACCCGATAGCGGTGGCAGTAGGAGGGGTGGCACAGGTAGGAGCCGCCGCGCATGACGCGGCGCTCTCCGTTGCGGGGGCATTGGGGGTCGGTGGCGGGGGAGTGCGCGTAGTAGTCGGGGGCGAACCAGTCCGCACACCACTCCCACACGTTCCCGGCGACCTCGTACAGGCCGAAACCGTTGGGCGGGTACGTGCGTACTGGCGCGGTCGCCAGCCAGCCGGCGTCGCCCGTGTTGGCGTAGGGGAACGGACCTTGCCAGATGTTGCACGACCACCGCCCTTCGGGGGTTAGTTCGTCGCCCCAGACGAAGCGGCGGCTTTCGAGACCGCCGCGGGCCGCGTACTCCCATTCGGCTTCGGTGGGCAGGCGGCGGCCCGCCCACGCTCAAGGGCGAACCGGCGCACAGCCGGAGGCGAGACGGGCCCCACCGCGCGAAGGCCCCCGGCCCTCGAGTCGGCCCCGAGACTCAGACTGGCCACGTATGGCTCGTTGGAGCCGTCGGCGCGGGAATGGTCCGGATCTTGTCCTCGGCGAGACGAGCCTGGTCGTCTGTTGCCGCCGCACCCCTCAGCTTGAGGACACCTCCAAGCGGGGGTGTCGGCCCGCCCAGTGCTACGGCGAGGTGGGCAGGTGCGGAGAGCGGAGTACGAGCAGGGTGATCTCGCTGGGGGCGAAGACGCGGAACGGCGGGCCCCAGAAGCCGGTGCCGCGGCTGGTGTAGAGGAGGGTGCGGGCGCCGTGGTGGCTGAGGCCGGCGAGGGCGGGCTGGTCGATGCGGACCAGGTGGTGGAAGGGCCAGATCTGGCCGCCGTGGGTGTGGCCGGAGAGTTGGAGGTCGATGCCTTCGGCTGCCGCCCGGTCGACGAACTTGGGCTGGTGTGCCAAGAGCAGGACGGGCAGGTCGGGGTCGGCGCCTTTCAAGGCTCCGGCGAGGTGGGCGCGGTGGCCTGCCAGGCCGGAGGACTCGGCGGTGACGTCATCCACGCCGGCGACCACGAGGGTGTCGCCTCCGCGTTCGAGCAGCAGATGGCGGTTGCGCAGCGGCTCCCAGCCCAGCTCGTCCATCAGGTCGACCCAGCCCTGGGCCTCGCTGTAGTACTCGTGGTTGCCGGTGACGTATACACGGGCCCGGGTGGCCCGCACGGTACCGAGTGGGACGGCCTGGGCGCGGCGGCGTTCGGCCGTGCCGTCCGCGATGTCGCCGGTGTGGCAGACCAGGTCGGCTTCCAGGGTGTTCACCCTCTCGCACACCCGTGCCGACCAGCGAGTGCGATCGAGGGGGCCGTAGTGGGTGTCGGTGATGAGGACGACGCGGATGCCGTCCAACCCGGCACCCAGTCGCGGGAGTTTCACGTCGAGGCGGCGCACGCGTGGCACGCGGCGCGCCTCGGCGTACCCCCAGCCGAGCAGTACGGCGGTTACGCCGAGGACGGCCCAAGTGACGATTCGGGCCCGGTCCTGACTCTCGCCGACGCCGGCCACGGTCAGGGCGAGCCGCAACAGGACCCCGAGCAGAACGGACCAGGTGAACAGAACCCAGCTGGTGCCCAGCAGAGTGTCACCGACGATCGCCGCCCGGTCCTGCTGGCGCCGGCCGTGGCCGCGCACCATCGCGAGCGGCATACCGATGAGGCCGAGGGTGAACAGGGCGGTGCCGACCAGGGTGACGGGCAGCGGCCAGTGCTGGCCGCTGTGCAGGAGCACCCAGCAGGGCACGGCCCACAGCAGGACGGGGGCGATCAGGGGGATGTAGCGCATCAGGCGGTGCAGTCGGCTCTGCCGCGGCGGTCGCGCTTCACCGTCGGCGGGTCGGATGTTGCTGGTGGCGGTCACGCTTCCCCTCCCTGACCAGGCTGCCGTCTCGCGCACTGTATCCGGTCGCCCTCGGGTCGGCTGGACCGGCGTTCATGGGCGCGGCCTCTGCTTGCCGGCCTGGAACTCGATCTCGGACCCGTAGTAGAGGGTCGGGATGCCGCGGAAGGGCCACATCAGCGACATGTTCTCCGCCCAGGCGTCGGTGCCTCCGCTGTAGCGGGTGCTGGACTTGTTGAGGCCGTAGTCGTGGCTGTAGACGTACACGACGTTGTAGGTGGCGTCGTCGGAGTCCTTGCCGTTGTTGAAGGCGTTGGACGCGTAGCTGAAGTTGTTGTGCATCCGCATGTCGATGATGTCCATGCCGCTGAACCGGCTGTGGTCGGGAGTGTGGTACCTGTTGCCGCTCAGGAAGGCGTTGTCCGACGTGGGCTGGCCCGCCGGTCCCTGCGTCTCCTCGTAGTGGTACTGGTCCAGGGCGGCTTGTACGTCGTCGGAACCTGGTGAACCTGGCCGATCTCCGTCACGCAATGCCCCTGGGGTCCGGGTGGTGCGTCGCCGCGCAGCAGGCTGAGTCGGTGTCAAGGCGCGGGTCGTACGCCTCGGGCTGGAGGCCGAGTTCGTGCGTGGAGCATTCACCGAAGCGCCGGATGTGCTGAGTCGGGTACGGGGAGATGCGCGCGAGGCTCTCGGTGGTGACGTTCCGGGGCGCTGACGTACTTCACCTTCGGTCGGCGCCACGCATCGCGGCTGCCGGAGGCGCGGCCGATCTGCTCGTACACGAGCTACTGAACTCGCCGTGGATATCAGGGCAAAGCGGGATGGGTCACCTCAAGAAATCACTTCCCTCACTGCGGGATACGCCAGAAACAAGATCGACTCCGGGAGTAAACGCGGCGTTCCTACTGTGCCAGGCATCGAACGCAGGTCCGCAATTCACCGCACAGCATGTAAGGGACACCAACCTTGTCAAGCCCCCCCCGACGTACCGCGCGCGCCGCTGCGGCCTTGGCCTTGGCCGGCCTGGCCGCCCTCGGCCTGCCGCAGAGCCCAGCCGCTGCCGCCTCCGCACCGCATGACAACTGGAAGGTCGAACGTGTCGCGGGTGGCTTCCGCGTCACCCTCGACCTGCCGAAGCCGCTCCCCGCCACCGCCGACGCGCCCACGCTCACCGCCGACGGGACATCCCTCGGCCCCGCCACCGAGTCGGCCGACGGCATGCGGCTCAGCCTCGTCACCACCGACCCCTCCGTAGTGACCGCACAGAGCGTCACCGCCGACGCTCCCGGGCCACAGGAAGCCACCGCGGACGGCGCCGTCACCCAACTCCCCGCCACCCCGCAGACCCTGGCCGCCGACCCCGCCGCGCCGGGTCCGTACGTGGTGAAGGAGGGCATCTACGCATACGGCGACGAGGCGGTCCCACTGCTCAACATCGGGGGCACCCGAGGTGAGCTCGAAGGAAAGATCTACCTGCCGACGGGCGGCGGGGACCACCCCGTCGTGGTGTTCCTGCACGGCCGCCACAGCTCCTGCTACGGATCGGGCCGCTCCAACCCGGCGGGCTGGCCCTGCCGCACCTCGCCGGACAGCACCGAGGACCGTAACCCGATACCCAGCTACCTCGGCTACGACGCACCCGCCCGCGCCCTCGCGAGCAACGGCTACGCGGTGGTCTCCATCTCGGCCAACGCCATCAACGCCACCGACAACCAGCGCGCCGCGGACTACGGCGCCCAAGCGCGCGGCCAACTCGTCCTCGACACACTTCAGTTGCTGAAGGAGGCCGACGAGGGCAGATCCGCCGTGCGTCACGACGCGTTCACCGACAGGGACGTCAGCCTCGTGGACGCTCTGGCGGGGCATGGTCTGTCTTCGGCCGACCTGGTGGGCCAATTCGACCTGAACAACGTCGGAATCATGGGGCACTCCCGCGGCGGTGAGGGCGTTGTCGCCGCCGCCACCCTGAACGATGCCCGCCCGGTGCGCGAGCAGTTCGGCATCCGCGCCGTGCTGCCGCTCGCCCCCGTCGACTACGACCGGTTCTCCCTGCCCAACACAGTGACCGCCACCGTACTGCCGTACTGCGACGGCGACGTGGAGAACCTGATGGGGCAGCACATCGTCGACGACTCCCGCCATTCCTTCGACGACAACGTGCTCCGCTCGGCGGTGCTGGTGCAGGGCGCGAACCACAACTACTTCAACACGATATGGACGCCCGGCGGCTGGCCCTCGGGCACAAGTGACGACTGGTCCTACGCACCGGCCACCAGCGACCCGGTATGCGACCCGGAGGCGGCCGACACCACCCGGCTCACACCCAACGAACAGGTCGCGGTCGGCACCGCGTACATCTCCGGCTTTTTCCGTATGGTGCTCGGCGGGGAACAGAAGTTCCTGCCTCTGTTCGACGGCGAGAACGTGATCGCCCCGTCCGTGGCGTCCTTCGCCACCGTCACCTCCGCGGCCACTCAGCCGGAGCGTGACCGCACCGACCTGGCCAGTTTCGAGGCCGCGGACCCCGTCGTCTCGACCGTCGGCGGCGCCACCTCCACCATCTGCGCGAGCATGGGTGGCACCGGCGGCGTGACCCTTCCGCAGACCTTGCCGTTCTGTTCGACGGGGCTCAACGAGGCCGCCGTACCGCACTGGTCGCCCGCACAGTGGGCGTGGAACATCCCCTCTTCCTCCATGCTCCACCTCACCTGGGACACGGAGGGCGGCGGCGTCTCGGTCGCCGTGCCGAACAAGGACCGGGACCTGAGCCACAGCGTCCGGCTCACCTTCAAGACAGCCGCCGACGAGCACGTGGCACACTCCACCGACCTGGCCTTCACCGTCGTGGACGGCCGTGGCCGCACCTGGTCGTCGCCGGTCTCCGCGCTCAACCCCGCCGCCGTCAGCCGCCTGCCAGGCACCACGTCGCCGTGGCTGAGCAAGGTGATCCTGCAGCAGGTGAACGTGCCCGTGGCCACGCTGGCCGAGCATGTGGACGTGAAGAACATCAGGGAGATCCGTCTCACCGGCGCCACCCCGGCCGGTGGTGTCTATCTCTCCGATCTGACCGCGGAGAGCCCGTCGACCGGCGCCCGCGTGCCCGAGCGGCAGGCCACCGTGGACGTCGTCCCCGCAACCGTGGCTGAGGGCGACGGGCCGGGCACCGCGCAGGTTGCCGTGACCCTCTCGAAGCCGCAGAACCGCCCCGTCACCGCGTACGTCAGCGTCTTCGGCGCCGCCGTCGGCACGGCCCGTGACACGGTGCAGGCGGTGACCTTCGCACCGGGCCGTACCTGCGTCGCTGTTCCGGTCCCGACGTACGGGGACACCGTGGCGGGCGCCTCGGCCTCGACCTCGTTCAAAGTATCGGCGACCAACCCGTCCCACGCGGTCATGGGAAGCCACGCCTTCGGCACCTTCACCGTTGTCGAGGACGACGGCGACGCCGCCGACGTACCCGGTCCGCAGGGCGATGTGTGTGCCGCCGGTGAGTGAACCGTCCTTCTCCCGGAGTCGATAGCGCCCGTGCCGGGCGGCCGCTGGGCCGTCCGGCACGGGCCATGGCTCGACGCTGCCTGACGGAGCAGGCAGGCATCAGCCGCTCCTGCGCCGCGGTCCAGGTGTGAACTCGAGCCCCGCCGCCGCTCAGTCTTTCGTGCCTCGGTCGGGGCTATGCCGCGGGCGGCCACGATCTGGTCGGCGGCCGCATGGAGCAGCACCAGTCTGACGCGCACCGCCGACAGGCCCGGCTGGGCGGTGATCACGTCGCTGGGCCGCGCGGTGCGCTGAGCTCCTCGTACTGCGTGACAGGCAGGCAATCCGGGCTTCATCAGGCACGGACCGCCGATCCATGGATAAACCTTCCTCTCCCGCCCCTGCGCAGGCGCTCCTACGGTCGAGGCTGCGGGCGCTCACCGGCCCGTAGCCAGCGAAGGAGAGAAGATCCCCCATGAAGATGACCGGCAACACGATCCTGATCACCGGCGGCACCTCGGGCATCGGGCTCGGCCTGGCCCTGCGTCTGCACGAGGCCGGCAACAAGGTGATCGTCGCCGGGCGGCGCAAGGAGCTCCTCGACGAGATCACGGCCGAGCACCCGGGCATCGACGCGCTCGTCCTCGACGTTGCCGATCCGGCGTCGATCGCCCGCGTCGCCGAGACGGTGGCGCGGAGCTATCCGGAGCTGAACATCCTGGTCAACAACGCCGGCATCATGCTGCGGGAGAACCTCCTCGACCCGGCCTCGCTCCCGGTCGCCGAGGACCACGTCACGGTCAACCTGCTCGGCACGATCCGGATGACGTACGCTTTCCTGCCGCAGCTGCTGGGCAAGGACGACGCGGTCGTCATGAACGTCACCTCCGCGCTGGCGTTCGTACCGCTGCCGATCACCCCGACCTACAACGCGACCAAGGCCGCGCTGCACTCCTTCTCCGAGAGCCTGCGCGTGCAGCTCGCGCAGGCGGACGCCGGCGTTCAGGTGATCGAGGTGGCCCCGCCGGGCGTGCGCACGACCCTGCTGGGCCAGCAGGACGACGAGAGCTCGATGCCGCTGGAGGACTTCCTCACCGAGACCCTCGGCCTGCTGCGTGAGAAGCCCGACGCCAAGGAGCTTGTCGTGGAGCGTGCCCGGTTCGTTCGCGACGCGGTGGCCAACGGCTCCTACGACGAGGCCCTCGCCATGCTCAGCGGTCGCTGAGGGACGTCCCGGCCAATTCGTTCTCAATCCGTGCAGAGACAGTCAGAGACAGGAAGGGCCGACGTGAAAATCACCAACGAAGACACCGTCGAAATAGCACGGGTCCTGGCGCTGTGGGGCCACATCATGGACGACCACGAGCTGGGCCGCCTCGGTGAAGTCCTCACCGAGGACGCGGTCTGGGACGGAAGTGTGTTCGACTTCGAGCCGGTCGTCGGACTGGACGCGATCACTTCCGTCCTGAGTGCCGACGGGCACGCGAGCGCTCATCACACGACGAACATCGTCGTGTCGGAGGGGCCGGGCGACGAGGTCCGGGTCCGTTCCAAGGGCCTGGGCGTCGTGAACGGCGGCACCGTCGCCAGCGTCGTCTACGCGGACGAACTGCGGCGTACCGATGACGGATGGCGGATTTCCAAGCGGGTCATACAGGTCAAGTGACCACAGAGTTCGCCTGCTTCGGCCCCGATCCAAGAACCTGAGTCCTCTGCGCAGAGGCCTACGGCTCCTACGACGATGTCCTGACCGTGCTCAGCGATGTCGCTGAGCTTGTTCCGGCAGCTTCAGCTCCGCCGCCCCGCCTGCTCTCCCGACCGCATCGGGCTGTGTTGTGGCCACCGCCCGGGATGCGCCGCGCGGTCACCGAGGGGGCAGCGGTGAAAGCCTTCCCGAAGGCGGCGACTGTTTCGTCGCTGCTGTGCCAGAACCGGTCATGCCCGGCCGGCTCGTAGTGGACGGGTACCTCGATCCTCGCGACGATCCCCGCGAACCGCGAAATCCGCGCACCACCGGCCCGTCACCTCCACCAGCTCCGCTATAGGAACGGGCGATTCGGCGTGCACCGCGATGTCGACCACATTCTCAGCGGCAGGGCATACAGAGAGTCGACGGCCTGGGCAGTGGCTTCTTAGGGGCAGTCGACGGGGAACATGTTGTCGACCAGGTACTGAGAAGGTCGTTCAGCGAGAGGGTGGGTCGTCGGCTCCGTGTCGGCGAAAGATCTTCTATTTTCCGTTCTCCACAAGGAACTTCCGCAGCAGCTCCTTGTATTCCTCTGGGCGAGTACGGTGAACCATGTGCCCGGCGCCCTCGATCGTCTCCAGCCGGCCATCAGGGAGGAGGCGAGCAGCCTCAGCCAGTCCTTCCTGGGGGGTGTAGCTGGTGGACCCTCCTCCGATGATGAGCGTCGGGGCGGTGATCTTGGGAAGGTCGTTCCACCAGGACGGATCGGGGTTGTGGATCTGGTGCACCAGCGAGGTGGCCGCAGAGAAATCGAAAGGCACGGCACCGGGCACTTCTCCGGAATCTTCCGGGAAGTCCACGTCGATGGGAGCGGTGTCTTCCCACACCATCCGCTCAATCCGCTCAGGCCACTTCTCCGCGAAGATGCATCCGGCCCGTGCGCCCATCGAGTGGCCGATCAACGTGAAGCGGCCTGGTGAAAGCGCATCGGTGAACGCTTCGATATCACCGGACCCCAGCTCGAAGGAATACGTACCGGGCCAGGCGCTTTCGCCATGGCCGCGTTGAGTGAGGGCGAGGACGCGATAGCGCTCGGCGAGAAAGCTCGCCATCTCGTCCCAGTCTCGCGCGTCGTACATGAGTCCGTGCAGAAGAACGACTGGCGGCGCATCCGGATCACCCGCCTCGCGATAATGAAAAGTAAGCCGTGAAAGCTCGATGCTGTGATCGCTGAAAATGGTCATCCGTTCTTCCGTTCACTCGGTGGGGGCTGGGTCGTCGGCGGTGTGACGTGGCTCATATCGCTGTGAGCGCCCGCGGCGTCGACCGTACAAGCGCCGCGGGCGGGCGGGAGAGGACGGTTTATCCATGGATCGGCGGTCTCTGGATAGCTGGGCGGGAAGCGGCGACGATGGTGGGTATGGACAAGAAGGAACTGGCGGAATTCCTGCGTCGGCGGCGTGAGTCGCTGCGCCCGCGCGATGTCGGGCTGGTCGAGGGTCCGCGCCGGCGCACCCAGGGGCTGCGCCGCGAGGAGGTCGCCCAGCTCGCCGGCATGTCCACGGACTACTACACCCGTCTGGAACAGCAGCGCGCCCCGCAGCCCTCCATCCAGATCACCGCCGCCCTCGCCCGGGCGCTGCGGCTGACCCTGGACGAACGCGACCATCTCTTCGTCCTCATCGGCCACAACGCCCCGGCCCGCCTCCAGCGCTCCGAGCACGTCAGCCCGACGCTGATGCGGGTCCTGGACCGCTTGGACGACTCCCCGGCCCTGGTGGTGACCGACATGGCCGACACGCTCGCGATGAACCCGCTGGGCATCGCGCTGCTCGGCGACCAGACCCGCCACAGCGGCCTGGCCCGCAGCGCCTACTACCGCTGGTTCCTGGACCCCGCCGAGCGCCTGGTGTACCCCGAGGAAGATCACGAACGCCACGGCCGCGCCCAGGCAGCCCGCCTGCGGGCCGCACTGGCATCCGGCAGCGATGTCTCCCGAGCCGCTCGGATCCTCGCCGAACTCCAGGAAAACAGCCCTGAGTTCGTCCGGCTGTGGGATCTCCAGGAGGTTGCCCAGCGCTACGACGAGAGCAAGACCGTCGTTCATCCCGAACTCGGCCGTATCGATGTCGACGGCCAGGTCCTGTTCACCGAGAACCGCGCCCAGATCCTGGTGGTGCTGACCACCCGCCCCGGCACGGAGAGCCACAGCAAGCTCGAACTGCTCTCCGTCATAGGGCACCAGCAGCTCACCCCTTGAGCCCGCGTATCCAGCGTCGGCAACGGAAACGCGTGACGAGGCTTAGGCCAATCTTCCGAGGTCACCTGGGACCGGGGTCGGGTCCCGGCGCGGCCCCGCGTCGTTAGCCTCGGCGGTCAGCCTCGCTCACACGTGCCGCTCCGGGCCGGACGCCATCGCCCGCCCGATGCTGTGAACCGGAGGCACCCCGCCAGCGCCGCGGAGTCAGCTGTGGTGCGAGTCGTTCGACACCCGGTCGCCGACCAGGAAAGCCGGTTCGCGCTGCTGTACCAGCTGTGGCGGATACGGAACGTGTGGAGGAGGAGCGCGTCGCCAACGGTCGCTCCTGCCCGTCCGCGTCGGCCGGCGCCCGCCGGGCGGAACGCACCGCATCCACTCCGGCGGGCGCCGCGGGCGCGCGCTCGGCGGGCACCAGACGAATCAGGGGAGCACGGGCAGTCCCGTAACGGCGGTCTGTGCCGGGCTTGGCGGCCTTCGCACCGGTCACGGCCGGGTCCTTGGCCAGTTCGGTGCCCAGCGGCACCACGGCCAACTCCGCACCCTCGGCCGTTCGGCTCCAGCGCGAGAAGCGCGAGGATCTCCAGCTGGCGCGGACGCAGCGCCAGCAGCCGGCCCTCGCGGGCGGCTTCCTCCGCGCCCATACAGGTCAGCCGGACCGGGGCGGCGTCCCGGTGGCCCTGTCCGGGCAGCTCGGTGCGGAGCCTGGCCTCGATCGTGGACACCAGCGTCCGCACCGTGGACACGGCCGGCGGATGCGAGCGGTCCCAGGTCGTGGACAGGTCGAGCACGCCCAGGATCCGTCCGTCGGGGGAGTGGACCGGCGCGCAGTAGCAGACCCAGCCGTGCAGCGCCGTCACCAGGTGTTCGGCGGAGAAGACGCTGCTGGGACGGCCGGTGCGCAGCGCGAGCGAGAGGGCGTTGGTGCCCATGGCCTCCTCGTCCCAGCGCCCGCCCGGCGCGAAGTCGACCTGCTCCGCCCGGCGCCGCATGGTGCGGCCGCCGCACGTCCACAAAATGGTTCCCGACTCGTCGGTGACAGCGGTGACGAATCCCGCGTCCTCGGCGATGCTGCGCAGCTCGTCGGCCAGGTCGTCGACCGGCCGGCGCAGCGGTGAGACCGCCCAGCGCTGACGCAGCGCGTCGCCGTCGGAGACGGGCGCGCTGTCACGGGCGGGGTCGACGCTGACGAGAGAGCGCACCCACGACTCGGAGACCTCGGACCGCAGAGCCCCGGCACCGGCCGGGGACCAGCGGGCCGTCTTCATCCAAGGCACCCACCGGGACCACTCGTCCTCCAGCTCGGCCCTGCGACGCCTGAGGTCACTGCGCTGTGACATGTCCCTCCCCTGCCGTCAGCTGACGACGACTCAGGCATTCCCGGTGCGGCTTCGGGCGGCCTGGGCCGGCAAGCCTGCAGCGAATCTGCACACAGGTGACGCTGACGGCACACTCTCTCCGAGTCTCCCCGCCACACTGGGACAGTCGGCAACTCCCTTGGGGTGGTTTGCCTTGTTCGCTACGGCGGGCTGCAAAGCTCGCGGAAAGTACACCTTCGTTCGGGTGAAGAACCGGCTACAAGTTCATGGATATGCCAGCACATTGTGCACTCCGGCAGCGAAACGCTTCACAAGCGGAGACGGCTTCGTTGGCTTTGCAGGTAGCGCGCATGCTTTCCTTTTCGCGGCGCGGAAGTCGTACGAAAGGTGCCGTTACCGGGCACTTGGCGCTGCGCCGACTCCCGCTACCGCGGCCTGCACCGTGTGCACGCCTGTCGGCCGGGCGGGCCGTATCCATCGCTCAACGCCACGTGAAGGGAACCTCACATCATGAGCTCCATCCCCCAGATTGCGACGCAGGAAATCTCCGAGACCGACCTGGACAACGTGTCCGGCGGAGACGGCGCCTGGCTCTCCGCAGGCATCGACAGCAAGGGCGCCTGGGTCTCCGGTGGCGTCAGCGGTCTCGTCCCGGCCGAGCTCACTCTGACCGGCCAGGGTTCCGGTGGCATCGACACCTCGGCCATCACGGGTCTCATCCCGACCCTGTGAGCGGATCGAACCGATCGTGCGCCGCGACGCGGCACAGGCACGAGCAGTGACCGCGGTCTGCCGGTTCCTCCTTGCACCGGCAGACCGCCGCTTGGCCCGGACCTCACAGGGTCCGGGCCAAGCGGTATTTTCGGTGTAGTGCAGTGCAGTGCACTACAGCGGCTTGGTGACTGCTTGACCTGGGCTTTGCCTGGCAGAGCCATCGTTCTCTTGTTCTTCACTCACGACGTGCGGACGCGTGCACGTGGCGGCTTCTAGATTTACGGCGCTCCCCGCCCCCCACACCCGTCACTTCTGTCCGGAGGACAGTCATGACCGCCGTCAAGGCTCCCAAGCGCAACCGACGTCCCCTCGCCGCACTGGCCGGGGCTGCCGCCCTCACCGCCGCGTCGATCGGCCTGTGGGCCACCGCGGGCTCGGCTCAGGCCGCCGCCCTTCCGACCCCCGACCACGTGGTGGTCGTGGTGATGGAGAACCACGCCTACTCGCAGGTGATCGGCAGCTCCAGCGCCCCGTACATCAACAACACCCTCAAGGCGGGTGGCGCCAACCTCACCCAGTCGTACGGCCTCACCCACCCCAGTGAGCCGAACTACTACATGCTGTTCTCGGGCTCCAACCAGGGCCGCACCGACGACAGTTGCGTCTCGGTCGGTTCCATCTCCGCGCCCAACCTCGCCTCCGAGCTGATCGCCGCCGGGAAGACCTGGGCGAGCTACAACGAGTCGCTGCCGAGCCAGGGTTCGACGACCTGCAGCAGCGGCAACTACGCGCAGAAGCACAACCCGTGGTTCGGCTTCTCCAACGTGCCGACGAGCACCGCGAAGACCTTCGCGCAGTTCCCGACCGACTACACGACCCTGCCGAAGGTCTCCTTCGTCACGCCGAACCTGTGCAGCGACATGCACGACTGCTCGGTCTCCACGGGCGACACCTGGATCAAGAACAACCTGGGTGCCTACGCCACCTGGGCGCAGACCCACAACAGCATCCTCGCCGTCACCTTCGACGAGGACAACAAGCAGTCCGGGAACCGCATCCCCACCGTCTTCTACGGGCAGCACGTCACGCCCGGCAGCTCCAGCTCCACCACCTACAACCACTACAACGTCCTGCGCACGGTCGAGGACCTGGCCGGTCTGACCGCGCACGCGGGCAACGCCGCGTCGGCATCCGACATCTCCGGCATCTGGAACTGACGCCCGTGTATCTCGCGGACTCCCGCAGCACCAAGGCCGCCGTCGTCCCGGACTCCCGTCCGGGGCGGCGGCCGGCCGCTGTGCCCGGCACCGTGCTGGCCCTGGGTGCGGTCAGCCTGATCACGGACGTCTCCTCGGAGATGGTCACGGCCGTCCTGCCGCTCTACGTGGTCGCGGGCCTCGGCCTGTCGCCGCTCGGATTCGGGCTGCTCGACGGCATCAACAACGGCGTCGGCGCTCTGGTCCGGCTGGCCGGCGGTCACCTCGCCGACCGCGGAGGCCGGCGGCACAAGGTGGTGGCAGGCCTCGGCTACGGCCTGTCGGCCGTGTGCAAGCCGTTGCTGCTGCTCGCCCACACCCTCCCCGTCATCAGTGCCGTGCTCGCGGCCGACCGCACCGGCAAAGGCCTGCGCACCGCACCACGGGACGCGATGATCTCGCTGGCCACCGAACCCGAGCATCGGGGACGGGCGTTCGGCGTGCACCGTGCCATGGACACCACCGGCGCGCTGCTCGGCCCGC
This sequence comes from Streptomyces sp. NPDC002577, assembly GCF_053594815.1. Classification (NCBI taxonomy): domain Bacteria; kingdom Bacillati; phylum Actinomycetota; class Actinomycetes; order Kitasatosporales; family Streptomycetaceae; genus Streptomyces; species Streptomyces sp. NPDC002577. The sequence goes on from NZ_JBSFWK010000006.1 coordinate 283,038, forward strand.
TCGTCGCCTTCGCCGTACTGCGGGCCACCGTCGACGGCTACGACGCGGTCTTCACCATCAGCGGCTGCGTCGCCGCCCTCGGGGTCCTGGTGCTGGTGCTCTTCGTGCCCCGCCACATCCACTCGGCCGGTGCCGTACGCCTGCCCGAGCCGGCCCGGCCGGCCCTGCGCGATTCGCTCGGCTTGCTGCGCCGCCCCGAGCTGCGCCGGCTCACCCTGTGCGCCGCCCTGCTCGGCCTCACCACCGTCAGCGACTCCTTCCTCTATCTGCTGCTTCAGCGCGAAGAGGGCGTGCCCGCCCAGCTGTTCCCGCTGCTGCCGCTGGGCACGGCCGCCGTCTTCCTGCTGCTCGCTGTCCCGCTCGGCGCGCTTGCCGACCGCGTCAGCCGCCGCAGGCTCTTCCTGGCAGGCCACGGCGTCCTGCTCCTCGGCTACGGCCTGGTGCTCTCCCCGTGGCACGGTGTCCCGGCCGTGGTCGCCGTCCTGGTGCTGCACGGCTCCTTCTACGCGGCCACCGACGGGGTGCTCGCGGCCGCCACCGCCGGGGCCGTCCCGGCGCAGCACCAGGGTGCCGGCCAGGCGCTGGTGGGCACCGGCCAGGCGCTGGCCCGGTTCGCCTGCTCGCTCGCGTTCGGCGCGGCCTGGAGCCTGTGGGGCGGGCGGACCGCGCTCGCCGTCACCGCCGCCGCGCTGGCCGTCAGCGCCGTCGCGGCCTCGTTCGTCCTCCGAAGTGCCGATGAGGTGTCCGCATGACCCGAACCACCCGCCTGGTGATCTTGCTGACCGCTGTCCTGATGCTCGGGGCGGTCGGTACCGGGGCGGTGCTGCACGCCGCCCATCGGTCGGGCATGCGGGACGAGCAGCAGGCGAACGGCCCGACCGTGAAGGCCGGTGCCGTCTCGCTCCGGCCGACGTCCGGCCGTCTGCTGTTGTTCCGCAACCTGGCCTGGGGCCCGCACCGCGACGAGATCGCCACCGTGCCCGCCGGCCGTCCGCAGGGGCCGCGCACCGTGTCGGGCGTCAAGTGCCTGCGCTTCCACGCGGCAGCCGGTACGGGGATCTGCCTGCAGGCGGTGCACGGTGCACTGGAGGACACCTACCGGGCGGTGGTGCTCGACTCGCACCTGCACGAGCTGCACCGCTTCCCGGCACCGGGCATCCCCACCCGGGCGCGGGTCTCGCCCTCCGGCCACATGGTCGCCTGGACGGTCTTCGTCAGCGGAGACTCGTACGCCGGCACGCACTTCTCCACCCGCACCGCCATCGTCGACACCCGCACCTGGGCGATCAACGACAACCTGGAGACCTTCCGCGTCATCAAGGACGGCAAGCCCTACCACGCCGCGGACACCAACATCTGGGGTGTCACCTTCGCCGACGACAACCGCTTCTACGCCACACTGGCGACCGGCGGCCAGACCTACCTCGTCCGGGGCGATGTCGCCGAACGCACCCTCACCACGCTGCACCGCAACGTCGAATGCCCCTCGCTCTCGCCCGACGGGACCCGGATCGCGTACAAGAAACGCGTCGAGGGGGCCTCACCCGACGCCCCCTGGCGGCTGTACGTCCTCGATCTGCGCACCATGAAGGAGACCGCGACCGCCGAGCAGCGCAACATCGACGACCAGGCGCTGTGGGCGGACGACTCGACCCTCGTCTACGCCCTGCCCGGCGACTACGGCTCGGACCTGTGGAGCGTCCCCGCCGACGGCACCGGCGCGGCCCGCCGGATGATGGCCTCCGCCCTCGCCCCTGCCTATCTGGGATGAACGCCGTGCCGCCGCTGGGCGGATTGCGCGGTCAGGCCGGTGTCAGGCCCAGATCTGCCGCCAGGCGGCCGCGGTGCCATGCCGGCGGGCCGAAGAGGCGGCCCGTGCCGTGAGCGCGCTTGAAGTAGCGATGGGCGTCGTGCTCCCAGGTGATGCCGATGCCGCCGTGGAGCTGGATCATCTCGCCCGCCACCGTCGAAAAGGCCTCCGAGCAGGCGGACTTGGCGATGGCTGCGGAGCGGGACAGCTCCGGCGAGCCCGCGGCGGCGGCGAAGGCCGCACCGAGCGCGGCCGAGCGCGCGGACTCCACCAGCACGTACGCGTCCGCGAGCCGGTGCTTGAGGGCCTGGAAGGAGCCGATGGGCCGGCCGAACTGCACACGGTCCTTGGCGTAGGCGACCGTGAGCTCCAGGCAGCGTTCGGCCGCGCCGACCTGCTCGGCGGCCAGCGCCGTGCAGGCCACATCCAGGACGTGCCGCAGCATCCGGCCGCCGTCGCCCTCCTCGCCGATGAGCCGGCCCGCGGCCCCGTCCAGCACCACGCGTGCCTGCGCCCGCGTCTGGTCCATCGTGACCACCGCCTCGCGGTGTACTCCCGCTCCGTCCGCGGCCACGTGGAAGAGCGAGATCCCTGCACCGGTCCGGGCGGCCACGAGCAGCACCTCGGCCCCGGTTCCGTCCAGGACGTGTTCCTTGGTACCGCTGATCCGCCAGGTCCCGCCCGGTCCGGAGGCCGGCGCGGCTTCGGCCCGGATCGCCGCCGGGTCCCAGGATCCCTGCTCGGCCCATGCCAGGGCCCCCACCGCCCGGCCCTCGGCGAGCGGCGGCAGCAGTTCCGTGCACGCCGCGGTGTCGCCTGAGGCGAGCAGTGCCTGCACCGTGAGCACCGCGGACCCGAGGCAGGGCACCGGGCTCAGCTCCCGTCCCAACTCCTCCATGACGACATGGACCTCCAGGGCTCCGCAGCCCGCGCCGCCGTACTCCTCCGGAACGGCGAGCCCGGCCACGCCGATCTGCTCGGCCAGTGGCCGCCAGGCCGCCGCGCCCTCGTGACGCCCGAGCAAGGACCGTACGGCGGACCGCAGTTGCTCCTGCTCCTCCGTCAGCCTCATCCATCTGCTCCTTCCGTCAGGGGGCGAGCACGCGGGCGCGGCAGACTGCGGGCGTGCCCCAGGCGGATCGCAGCGCGCGGGCCTTGCGGATCCACAGGGAGAGGTCCAGTTCCTCGGTGTAGCCGAGGGCTCCGTGGAGCTGCAGGGCCGTGCGGGCGGCGGTGTACGCGGCCTCGCACGCGCTCACCTTCGCCGCGGCGATCTCCCGGCCGGTGGACGCGGCGTCCGCCGCAAAAGCCAGTGCCGCGGCGTGGATCAGCGGCTGGGCGAACTCCAAGGCGATCAACGCGTCCGCCAGACGGTGTTTCACTGCCTGGAACGAGCCGATGGCGACTCCGAACTGCGTGCGCTGCCTCGCGTATTCGACCGTGCGTGCCAGCAGGGTGCGGCCCAGCCCGAGGGCCTGGGCCGCCGTGGTCAGGGCGGCGACATCCGCCGCGTGCGCGGCTGCGGCGGCGACCTCGGGCCCCTTCGTCAGGACGGTGCCGCCGAGCGGCCGGGACAGCCGCCGCGCCGGGTCGGCGGACGGCTGAACGGGGCCGGCCGACTCCGCCAGGCGTACGGTGTCGCCATCCACCACGAAGACCGCGTCGGCGGCGTCGGCGTCCAGGGCGTACGGACTGCCGGGGGAGAGCAGGCACAGGGAGGCGGCGGTCTTGCCGGAGGCGATGCCGGGCAGCCAGGCGGCGGCCGCCGCCGCGTCGCCGAGGCGGTCCAGGAGGGCGGCCGCGGCCACGGTCTCCACCAGCGGGCCGGGTACGGCGTGACGGCCCAGTTCGGTGAAGGCGACGGTCAGTTCGACCGATAGTACGCCCAGGCCGTCGTGCTGCTCCGGGACGGCGAGGGCGAAGACCCCGGTCTCCGCCAGTCGCGCCCACAGGGCACGGCCGGGAGCGGTGTCCCCGGACGCCCAGGCCCGTACGACCGCGGAGGTGTCGGCCGCCGTCAGCATGCCGTCCAGGGTGCGGCCGAACTCCCGCTGCTCGTCGTCGAGGAGGAACCGCATCACCGGCGTCCCTTCGGCAGGCCGAGCAGCCGCTCGGCGATGATGTCGCGCTGGATCTCGTTGGTGCCGGCGTAGATGGGCCCGGCGAGGGAGAGGGTGTACCCCTCGGCCCAACTCCCGTGCGCGGGTGCCTCCTCGGCGACGTCGGCGAGTTCGCCGTACGGGCCGAGCAGGTCAAGGGCCGTCTCGTGCAGGGCGATATCCAGTTCGGACCAGAAGACCTTGTTGAGGCTCGACTCCGCGCCGATGGAACCCCCTGCGGCGATGCGGGAGGCGTTGGCGTAGGTGAACAGCTGGTAGGCGCGGGCGCCGATCGCCGCGTCGGCCACCCGGTCGCGCAGGGCGCTGTCGGCAGGGTCCGCCTGCGCGCGCCACAGGGCGGTCAGCCGGTCGGCGGCGGCCATGAAGCGTCCGGGGCTGCGCAGGGTCAGCCCGCGTTCGTTTCCCGCCGTGCTCATCGCGACCCGCCAGCCCTGGCCCGGCTCGCCGATGACGTCCTCGTCGGGCACGAAGACGTCGTCGAGGAAGAGTTCGGCGAAGGCCGGCTTGCCGTCGAGCCGCCTGATGGGCTGTACGGTCACGCCGTCCGCGTCGAGGGGGAACATCAGGTACGTCAGACCGTGGTGCGGCTTGCCGGCGTCCGGGTCGCTGCGGAAGAGGCCGAAGGCGCGGTCGGCGAACGCTGCACGCGACGACCAGGTCTTCTGCCCCCTCAACAGCCAGCCGCCGTCGGTCCGTACGGCGGTGGACCGCAAGCCGGCGAGGTCCGATCCCGCCTCCGGCTCCGACCAGGCCTGGGCCCAGATCACCTCGCCGCTCGCCATCGGCGGCAGGATGCGGGCGCGCTGCTCCCCGGTCCCGTGCTCGAACAAGGTGGGAGCGAGGAGGTTGATGCCGTTCTGGCTGACGCGCCCGGGCGCACCGGCCGCGTAGTACTCCTCCTCGAAGATCAGCCACTCCAGGACCGAGGCGCCCCGGCCACCGTGGTCCGCGGGCCAGGAGACCACCGACCAGCGGTCCGCGAACAGCGTGCGCTCCCACTCCCGGTGCGCGGCGAAGCCCTCGGCGGTCTCCAGCGAGAGCAGGGGCGTGGCGGGTACGTGGGCGGCGAGCCAGTCGCGGGCCTCGGCGCGGAACGCGTCCTGTGCCGCCGTGAAATCCAGGTCCATCAGGTCCCGGCCCCTTTCGCACCGGCCTCCGTCATCGCGCGGGCGTTGCAGTGATCGGGCCGGTCCATCGTCACGACTGCGACGGGGCCGCGGCTTTCGTATCGGACCGGTGCCGTGGACGTCGTGCGGGCAGCAGACATCCGCCCCCTCCTTCCCTAACAATTGTTTGGTAGGTTAGCGTGCGGGCCCTCGGCCGTCGAGGCGGCCGAGCCGTCCCGCCGCCGAGAGGCCGAGGAGTCGGGAGGCCGAGGGGCCTTGAGTTCGAGGAGTCGAGAGGTCGAGAGTCCGTCCGTCGCGATGTGTCCGGAGCCGCCCAATGAGCAGCAGCGTGGAGGAGTTCCGCACCGAGGTCCGCGCATGGCTGCGGGCCAACCTCACCGGCGGGTTCGCCGCCCTCCGCGGGCGCGGCGGCCCCGGACGGGAACACGAGGCGTATCCCGAACGCCTCGCCTGGGAGCGGCACATGGCCGCCGCGGGCTGGACCTGTGTGGGCTGGCCGAAGGAGTACGGCGGCCGTGGCGCCACGCTCGAGCAGCAGGTCGCCTTCCATGAGGAGTACGCCCTCGCGGACGCCCCCGCGCGCGTCAACCACATCGGCGAGCAGCTGCTTGGGCCCACCCTTATCGCATTCGGCACCCCGGAGCAGCGCGAGCGCTTCCTCCCGCCGATCGTCGCCGTCGAGGAGCTGTGGTGCCAGGGCTACAGCGAGCCGGACGCGGGATCGGACCTCGCAGGCGTACGGACCCGGGCCGAGCTCGACGGCGAGGAGTGGGTGGTCACCGGGCAGAAGATCTGGACCTCACTCGCGCATGAATCCGACTGGTGCTTCGTGCTCGCCCGCACCGCACCCGGGTCCGCGCGCCACCAGGGGCTGTCCTATCTGCTGGTGCCACTGGACCAGCCCGGTGTGGAGGTCCGGCCGATCACCCAGCTGACCGGCACCTCCGAGTTCAACGAGGTCTTCTTCGACGGCGCCCGCACCCACGTGTCGAACATCGTCGGAGCGCCGGGCGAGGGCTGGCAGGTCGCCATGGCCACGCTCGGCTTCGAACGGGGTGTGTCCACCCTCGGCCAGCAGGTCGGCTTCCGCCGCGAGCTGGAGGCGGTCATCGAGCTGGCAAGGCGCAACGGCGCGGCCGCCGATCCGCTGATCCGCGACCGGATCGCGCAGGCCTGGATCGGTCTGGAGATCATCCGCTGCAACGCGCTGCGGATGCTCGAGGGTGTCGCCGCCGGGGCACCCGGCCCGGAGGCGTCCATCGGCAAGATCTTCTGGGCGACCTGGCACCGCGAGCTCGGCGAGCTCGCCATGGACGTGTGCGGCGCCGCCGGGATGCTCGCGGCGGGAGAGCCGTACGACCTCGACGACTGGCAGCGGCTCTTCCTCTTCTCCCGCTCGGACACCATCTACGCCGGATCGAACGAGATCCAGCGCAACATCATCGCCGAGCGGGTGCTCGGCCTGCCGAAGGAGGCCCGCCCGTGAGCGCACCGGTCACGCCCCCGCCGTACGTTCCCGGCCACGCCCTGCTCGCCGGCCGCACCGCCGTGATCACCGCCGCCGCGGGAGCCGGCATCGGCGGCGCGACCGCGAAGCGGCTCCTGGAGGAGGGCGCGAGCGTGGTCATCTCCGACGCCCACGCCCGCAGGCTCAAGGAGTCCGAGGCGCAGCTCGCCGCACAGTTCGGTACGGACCGGGTCGCGTCGCTGCCCTGCGACGTGACCGACGAGACGCAGGTCGGCGCGCTGTTCGACCTGGCCGAGCAGCTGCACGGACGCCTCGACATCGTCGTCAACAACGCCGGTCTCGGCGGCACGGCCGACCTCGTCGACATGGCCGACGAGCAGTGGAACAAGGTCCTCGACGTCACCCTGAACGGCACCTTCCGCTGCACCCGCGCCGCCCTGCGCCGTATGAAGGCCGCGGGCGGCGGGGGCGTCATCGTGAACAACGCCTCGGTGATCGGCTGGCGCGCGCAGCAGGGCCAGGCGCACTACGCCGCCGCCAAAGCCGGGGTCATGGCCCTCACCCGCTGTGCCGCGCTGGAGGCCGCCGAGTACGGGGTACGCGTCAACGCCGTGTCGCCGAGCCTGGCCATGCACCCGCACCTGGTGAAGGTCACGACGCCCGAACTGCTTCAGGAGCTGACATCCCGCGAGGCGTTCGGCCGCTACGCGGAGCCGTGGGAGGTCGCCAACGTCATCGTCTTCCTGGCCAGCGGCTACTCCTCGTACATGACGGGCGAGGTCCTGTCCGTCAGCAGCCAGCACGCGTGAGGCAAGAATGGCCAGGTGCCGAAAATCAGCAGTAGCAGTAAGAAGACCGCGATGAGCCCGTCACCCGAGCGGCGCGAGGAACTCCTGGCCACGGCGGCCGAGGTGTTCGCCGCACAGGGGTACAACGCCACCACCGTCCGCAAGATCGCGGACGCGGCGGGGATGCTCGCGGGCAGTCTCTATTACCACTTCGACTCCAAGGAGTCGATGCTCGACGAGATCCTCTCCACCTTCCTGGACGAGCTGTGGGGCCGGTACGACACCGTGCTCGCCGCCGGGCTCGGCCCCAGGGAGACCATCGAGGCCCTCGTCACCGAGTCCTTCCGGGAGATCGACAGGCATCGCGCCGCGGTCGCCATCTACCAGAAGGAGTCCAAGCACCTCCAGACCCAGCCGCGCTTCGGCTATCTCGCCGAGTCGCAGGTGAAGTTCGAGAAGGCGTGGCTGGGGACCCTCGAGCGCGGCGTGACCGCCAAGATCTTCCGCGCAGACCTGGACATCCGCCTCACGTACCGCTTCGTGCGCGACACCGTGTGGGTCGCCGCGTCCTGGTACCGGCCGGGCGGACAGCACAGCCCGGAGGAGATCGCCCGCCAGTACCTGTCGATGGTGCTGGAGGGCATCGCGCTCCGCGAATGACAGCTCTTCGCGCATGACACTGGAGACATCGAGAAGGAGTGGCCATGGCCGAGGCATACATCGTCGAAGCGGTACGCACCCCGGTCGGCAGGCGGAACGGCGGCCTCGCCGCCGTGCACCCGGCCGACCTCGGCGCCCATGTGCTGAAGGCGCTGATGGAGCGTTCGGGCGCCGACCCGGCGGCCGTCGAGGACGTCGTCTTCGGCTGCCTGGACACCGTCGGCCCGCAGGCCGGCGACATCGCCCGCACCTGCTGGCTGGCCGCCGGGCTGCCCGAGGAGGTGCCGGGCACCACCGTGGACCGGCAGTGCGGCTCGTCGCAGCAGGCCGTGCACTTCGCTGCCCAGGGAGTGATGTCCGGCACCCAGGACCTGGTGGTCGCGGGCGGCGTGCAGAACATGTCGATGATCCCGATCGCCTACGCCAGCCGTCAGGCCGCCGAACCGCTCGGGCTGACCGAGGGCCCGTACGCAGGCTCCGAGGGATGGCGGGCCCGCTACGGCGACCGGGCGGTCAACCAGTTCCACGGCGCCGAGCTCATCGCCGAGAAGTGGGACATATCCCGCCGTGACATGGAGGAGTACGCGCTGCGCTCCCACCAGCGCGCGATCCGCGCCATCGACGAGGGCCGCTTCGACCGGGAGCTCGTCGCGTACGGGGATGTGACGACCGACGAGGGCCCGCGCCGCGACACCACCCTGGAGAAGATGGCCGGCCTCAAACCGCTGATGGACGGCGGCCGGCTGACGGCCGCCCTCTCCTCGCAGGTCTCCGACGGCGCCTCCGCCATGCTGCTCGCGAGCGAACGCGCCGTACGGGAGCACGGGCTGACTCCGCGGGCCCGGATCCACCACCTCTCGGTGCGCGGCGAGGACCCGATCCGGATGCTGTCCGCGCCGATCCCGGCGACCGCGTACGCACTGAAGAAGTCCGGGATGACGCTCGACGAGATCGATCTCGTCGAAATCAACGAGGCGTTCGCGTCCGTGGTGCTGGCGTGGCTCAAGGAGACCGGCGCCGACCCGGAGAAGGTCAACGTCAACGGCGGCGCCATCGCCCTCGGCCACCCCCTGGGCGCCACCGGCGCCAAGCTCATGATCACGCTGCTGCACGAACTGGAGCGCACGGGCGGGCGGTACGGCCTGCAGACGATGTGCGAGGGCGGCGGCCAGGCCAACGTCACGATCATCGAGCGCCTCTGAGACACGGCATCCGTCCGCGGCCGGCTTGCTGGCTGACCGCGGGCGGGCACGGACCGTCAGCCGTTGAGGGGCAGGTTCCGGAGCACAACGTGCGCCTCGGCCATGATCCGGTCGACGAGCTCCGTGCACGACGGCAGATCGTCGATGAGTCCCGCGACCTGGCCGGAGGCCATCACGCCGAGGTCGGTGCGGCCGTCGACCATCGCGGCCTTGAGCAGCATCGGGGTGTTGGCGGCCAGCAGGACCTGACTCCAGGTCAGCTCCTTGCCGTGCTTCATGGCCAGCCCGTCGCGGACCATTCGTGCCCAGCTCATGCCGGTCTCGCGCTTGAAGGCCGCTGCATGGCGGACGGCCCGCAGCAGCGCGGCTGCCCGGCCCGAGTGCTCCAGCGCGTCGACCAGCTCGGTGCGCAGCATCCGGTGCGGGAGCCCGTCCACCTTGGTGGTGACCGTGACGTCCCCCACCGCCGCGCCCAGGTACTTCGTTTTGACCGCGTCCGGGACGGTGCTGTCGGAGGTGAGCAGGAAGCGGGTGCCCATGGCGATCCCCGCGGCGCCGTAGGCCAGCGCGGCTACCAGGCCGCGCCCGTCGTGGAACCCGCCCGCCGCGACGACCGGGATTTCCACGGCGTCCACGACCTGGGGGAGCAGCACGGTGGTGGCCACGTTCCCCGTGTGCCCGCCGCCCTCCCCGCCCTGCACCACCACGGCGTCGGCGCCCCACGCGGCGACCTTCTCCGCGTGCCGCCTGGCGCCGATGGACGGGATGACGACGACACCCGCGTCCTTGAGGCGCCCGATCAGCTCCCGGGAGGGCGCGAGCGCGAACGACGCGACCTTCACGCCCTCGTCGACGATGATCCGTACGCGCTCCGCGGCGTCCCCGGCGTCCGCCCGCAGGTTGACCCCGAAGGGCGCGTCCGTACGGGACTTCACCTCCCGTACGGCGGAGCGGAGCTGCTCGACGGTCATGGTGGCGGAGGCGAGGATCCCCAGCGCCCCGGCGGCCGCGACGGCGGAGACGAGACGGGGGCCCGCCACCCAGCCCATGCCCGTCTGGACGATGGGGTGGCGCACGCCCACCAGTTCGGTGAGCGGGGTGGCGATGGTGACGTCGCTCATGGCGCCGGCACCTCGCGGTCGCGCAGCCCGTCCGGGTCGATCACCTCGCGGATCAGCCGCAGTTCCTCGGGCGTCGGCTCGCGGGTGTACGGCACCTCGTCGGGGATCGTGAGCGCGAAGCCGGTGGCCTCGACGACCTGCTCGACCGTGACACCGGGGTGGAGCGAGCGCAGCCGCATCGTCCGGTCCGGGGTCTCGAAGTCGAGGACGCCGAGGTCGCTGATGACGTCCGGGATGCGGTGGTAGCGGCTGGCGGAGGGGCCGGCCGCGGCGGCTCGGTCGTACCCCACACCCGACACCATGTCGACCTTCTCGACGAAGACCCGCGTCGAGTGCCGCGGCACCCAGTAACTCGCGGGGTTGTTGAGGGTGTTGACGGGTGCGCCGCGCACCCCGAGGAGTTGCCGCCTGGGCCGGGCCCAGTCGCCGATGCAGGAGATGTTCTGGTTGCCGTGACGGTCGAGCTGGCTGGCCCCCATCATCACGTGCCGTCGCCCGGTGGCCACCATCGCCAGGTGCTGGCGGTACGGCAGCCACCCCTCCACCACCTGGGACTTCGTGCCCACCGCGGGCACGTCGCCGATCAGCAGCGCCTCGCCGTCGGTCAGCAGCAGGTCGGGCGAGAAGGTGAGCTTCGCCAGCCGGGCCCCGATCGTGGGGACGGTGCCCATGGGGCTGGCCAGCACCTCGCCTGCGTCCCGCCAGGCCTCGGCGCACGCCACCACGCAGTACTCGGCCCGCGTCGCCGTCGTTGTCCCCCTGCTCACGCTTCCTCCTCGTGGAACGCCGTCACGGCGGCCTGGTACGCGTCCTCGTCGCCGGACAGGAACCGCCCGGTGAAGGCTCGCCAGGCCTCGGGGTCGCGGGCCGCCTGGGCATACGCGCGTTGGAAGGCCTCGTCGCGGTCGTGGTCGGGGACACAGGAGGTGAAGTGCGCGCCGTTCGGGGTCTCCACGACGCCGGTCACGAACGCGCGCTTCACCAGCAGCGACTGAGGTCCGGAGTCCTTCAGCAGGTCCGCGGTGTCCACGATCCGCTCGCAGGACACGTACGCGGCGTCGGCAGCCTCGCAGAACAGGTCGTCGAAGTACGGGTCGGGGCCCAGGTACTGGCCGTTGCCGTGCGCATCGGCCCGGTTGAGGTGCACGAGTGCCGCGTCCAGCCGCAAGGCGGGGACCGCGACCAGCTCCTCGCCGTCCTCGTACGGGGACGTGACCGTGCGCAGGGACGGGTTGACGCTCATCACATCCGAGCCGAGGCCGGCCCGGATCGGCATAAAGGGCAGCCGGTGGGCGGCGGCGGTCAGGCCCCACATGAACATGGCCTCGTCCAGCTCCGTCATCTCGAACGCGCCGCGCTGCCGGGCGGCTTGGAAGTGCGGCTCGAGAGGGATGGAGTCGAGGGTGGCGAAGGCCGCGACCAGCCTGCGAATCTTCCCTGCCGTGGCGAGCAGCCCGACGTCGGGGCCGCCGTAGGAGACGACGGTCAGGTCGGTGACGTGCGAGCGCAGCAGTGCGCGCACCAGTGCCATCGGCTTGCGCCGCGAGCCCCAGCCGCCGATGCCGATCGTCATGCCGCTCTCGAGGCGGCCGACCACCTCGTCGGCGGTCATCGTCTTGCCCCCGCTGTTCCTGCTCACGACTGCCGCTCCTTCTCCTTGCCGAAGGTGTCGCGCACACGGTCGGCGACCCCGCTGAGGCCCGCCTCGAACGTGAAGCCCTGCTCGAAGCGGTAGCTGCGGCGGACGTCCACCGGGTCGATTCCGTTGATCGCGGCCTTGGCGAGACGGATGAGGTAGCTGTCCTTGGCGGCGATCTCGCGAGCCAACTCAAGCGCCGCGTCGATCAGTTGCTCGCGCGGGACGACCCCCCACACCGAGCCGTGCCGATGCAGCTCCTCGGCGGTGACGGTGCGCGAGGTGTAGTACAGAGTGCGCATCAGGTGCTGGGGGACCAGTCGGGCCAGATGGGTGGCCGCGCCGAGCGCGCCCCGGTCCAGCTCCGGCAGGCCGAACGTCGCATCGTCGCTCGCGACGATCGCGTCGGCGTTGCCGACCAGGCCGATGCCGCCGCCCAGGCAGAAGCCCTGCACGGCCGCGACCACCGGGACCTCGCAGTCGTAGACGGCGGCGAACGCCTCGAAACAGCCTCGGTTGGCGCCGATGAGGACGCCGTGCCCGTCCGTGCGCTGCATCTCCTTGATGTCGACGCCGGCGTTGAAGCCGCGACCCGCGGCGGCGAGCACCACGCAGCGCACCTTCGGGTCGGCCCCCGCTGCGCGCACGGCGGCGGCCAGGTCGTACCAGCCCTGTACGGGGAGGGCGTTGACCGGTGGGAAGTCGACCGTGACGACCGCGATGCCCTCTTCCGGGGCGGAGGTGGAGACACCCATGAGCGGATCAGCTACCTTTCCACCAAACATTTGTTAGGTCGCAAGGTAGCAGCGGACAACGCGCTGCGGGAGGTGCGAAGTGGCAGCGATCATAGATCTGTCCGGCTCCGTCGCCGTCGTCACCGGCGGCACACGGGGCGTCGGCGCCGGCATCACCCGATCCCTGCTCGAAGCCGGCGCGCAGGTCGTGACCTGCGCTCGACGGCCCCCGGACAAGCCTGTCGAGGCGGCGGGGCGCGTGGCCCGTTTCCTCCCCGTCGACCTGCGCGACACGGAGGCGGTCGGCGGGCTCTTCGCCCGGGTGCACAGCGAGTACGGGCGGCTGGACACCCTGGTCAACAACGCCGGAGGGACTCCCTTCCGGATGCTCGGCGACGGCGCAGCCGAGCGGCACGCCCGCGTCGTCGAGCTGAACCTTCTCGCGCCGCTGACCGCCTCGCTCGCCGCGTACGAGGTGATGCGCCGGCAGAGCGCGGGCGGGTCCATCGTGATGATCGGCAGCGTGAGCGGGGCCCGTCCGTCACCGGGCAGCGCGGCGTACGGAGCCGCGAAGGCGGGCCTGGAGCACCTCGCCCGCTCCATGGCCGTGGAATGGGCGCCGAAGGTGCGGGTCAACACGCTCGTCCTCGGCATGGTCCGCACCGAACTGTCCCATCTGCACTACGGCGACGAGGACGGCATCGCTGCCATCGGCAGCACCGTGCCGCTCGGCCGGCTCGCCGACCCCGCCGAGGTGGGCGACGCCTGCGTCTTCCTGGCCTCCGACCGGGCCTCGTACATCAGCGGCGCGAGCCTCCACGTCCACGGAGGCGGGGAGCGCCCGGCGTTCCTCGACGCCGCCACCGTCAACAACTGACGCCAAAGGAAGGGCACACACCCATGACCACCGGAATCTGCACCGGACGCGTCGCCGTCGTCACCGGGGCGGGTCGCGGGCTCGGGCGCGCGCACGCCCTCGCCTTCGCCGCCGAGGGCGCGCGGGTCGTCGTCAACGACCTGGGCGTCGGACTCGACGGCAGCGGAGGGAACGCCGGGCCCGCGCAAAAGGTCGTCGACGAGATCCGGTCGTCCGGCGGCGAGGCCGTCGCCCACGGCGGCGACATCGCCACCGCCGAGGGCGCGGCCTCCCTCATCGCCACCGCGCTGGACACCTTCGGCCGCCTCGACACCCTCGTCAACAACGCCGGATTTCTGCGCGACCGCATGCTCGTCAACCTCGACGAGGACGACTGGGACGCCGTCATGCGCGTCCACCTCAAGGGCCACTTCCTGCCGCTGAAGCACGCAGCAGCGCACTGGCGCGCCGAGGCGAAGGCCGGCCGGAGGCCGGAGGCCCGGGTCGTCAACACCAGCTCCGGGGCAGGGCTGCTCGGCAGCGTCGGCCAGGGCAACTACTCCGCCGCCAAGGCCGGGATCGTCGGCCTGACCCTCGTCGCCGCAGCCGAGATGGGCCGCTACGGCGTCCAGGTCAACGCGATCGCCCCGTCCGCCCGGACCCGGATGACCGAGCAGACCTTCGCCGAGACCATGGCCGTGCCCGAGGGCGGCGGCTTCGACGCCATGGCTCCGGAGAACGTCTCCCCGCTCGTCGTCTGGCTGGGCTCCGCGGCCTCGGCCGGGGTGACCGGCCGGGTCTTCGAGGCCGAGGGCGGGCGGATCACCGTCATGGAGGGCTGGCGGCCGGGCCCCACCGTGGACAAGGGCGCCCGCTGGACCCCGGCGGAGGCGGGCGATACGGCCCTGAAGCTGCTCGCCGAGTCCGAGCCGCCGCAGCCGGTGTACGGGGCGCGGTAGGAGCCGTCGGCCCTGCCGAGCCCGCCATAGGTGCCTGCGGCGCCTGCAGTGGCACCGCGCACCTCGGACTCGACACGTCCTGCTGCTCCTGACGTGACATCACGTACCGCCGGCTCGACACCACGTACACCCGACCCGACAGCGGGAGGTTCCATGAGCGACTCTGCAGCTCCGCTCGTCCCCGACGTGCTGGCACCGGCCCGCCTGGGCCCCCTCACCCTGCGCAACCGGATCATCAAGGCGGCCACCTTCGAGGGCGTGACGCCGGACGCCCTCGTCACCGACGAGCTCATCGATTACCACCGGCGCCCGGCCGCCGGAGGCGTCGGCATGACGACCGTCGCCTACTGCGCCGTGGCGCCGGAGGGGCGTACCGAACGCCGTCAGATCTGGATGCGGCCCGAGGCGGTGCCGGGGCTGCGGCGGCTGACCGACGCGATCCACGCCGAGGGCGCGGCCGTCTCCGCCCAGATCGGGCACGCAGGGCCGGTCGCCGACGCCAAGTCCAACGGACTGCCGGCGCTGGCGCCGGGCCGCCTGTTCAACGGGATCAGCATGCGCGTGACGAAGCCGGCGACCGAGGCGGACATCGCCCGCGTCACCCGGGCCCACGCCGACGCGGCACGCCTCGCGATCGAGTCCGGATTCGACGCCGTGGAGCTCCACTTCGGCCACAACTACCTGTCCAGCGCCTTCCTCAGCCCGCTGCTCAACCGCCGCAAGGACGGCTACGGCGGGAGCCTCGCCAACCGCGCCAAGGTCGCCCGCGGCGTCGCGCGGGCCGTCCGCGACGAGGTCGGCGACCGGATCGCGATCACCGCCAAGCTCAACATGGAGGACGGTGTCCCGGGTGGCTTCGGGATCGACGAGAGCCTCCAGGTCGCCCGCTGGCTCCAGGACGACGGCTCGGTCGACGCGCTGGAGCTCACCGTGGGCAGCTCCCTGCTGAACGCGATGTACCTCTTCCGCGGCGATGCGCCGGTCAAGGAGTTCGCGGCGAACTTCCCTTGGCCCCAGCGGCTGGGCATCCGGCTGGTGGGCAAGCGGTTCCTGCGCAGCTATCCGTACGAGGAGGCGTACCTGCTGGAGTCGGCCCGGCGGTTCCGCGAGGCGCTGGACCTGCCACTGATCCTGCTGGGCGGCATCACCAGACGGGAGACGATGGATCAGGCCATGGCGGAGGGCTTCGAGTTCGTCGCCATGGGACGGGCGCTGCTGCGCGAACCGGACCTGATCGCGCGGATCGCCCGCGACCGGGACACCACCTCGCAGTGCATCCACTGCAACCGCTGCATGCCCACCATCTACACCGGCACCCATTGCCCACTGGCGACCTGAGGGCTGTGGCCGACTGAGCCCCCGTCGGGCTGTGACTCCGACGGGGGCTCGGCGCCCCCTGTCTCAGGAGACCCCCTGTCTCAGGAGACCCTCTGTCTCAGGAGAACAGCAGGCGCCAGGTCAGCGGGCCCGGGTGACCGTCGGCGTCGCCGCGCAGCTCCGTGCGGGACTTCTGGAAGTCCCGCACGTTCAGCCGGTCGGCGTCGCCCCATGTGCTGCTCGGGCCCACCTTGTAGTGGTCGCCGAAGCCCCGCTTCACCAGCTGCTTTCCGAGCTGGAGGACGTACTTGTTCGAGGCCCCGTCCTGGAAGTACTTGCGGCCGGGGAAGGCGGGGACAGACGGCGTGGACGGCTTGGACGGTGTCGAGGGTGTGGGGTCCTGCGGGGCGTCGTCCCCGAGATCCAGTTCGGCCTTGGCGTACTTGACGATCCTGGAGAAGTCGATCGCTCCCGGGTCGCCGTGTTCGTTCTCGGGCACGTGCATGTGCCCGCACACGCCCTTGAACGCCGTCCACTCGGCGCCGGTCATCCGCTGGCCGTCGGCGTTCCCGTACGACGCCGGGTACGGCGGCCACTGCTTCGGGCCGGACAGCGGAACGCCGTGCTCCTCATGCATCCACGCGAGGAACCGTGCTATGCCTTGCAGCGCCCAGTCGGGGGCGTCCGGCCAGTAGATGTGGTCCTGGCCGGCGGCCTGCCATTTCGCGTGCGTCTTGGGGTCGCAGGTGCCGACCATCTCTATCTGGCACACGTTGAGGGTGTTCGTCTCGACGCCGCCTGGCAGGTTGACCAGCGCTCTGGACGAGGTCTCGATGTCGAAGTGCTGGTACCACTTCAGTTTCTTGGCACCCAGGTCGGGCACCGCTGTGAGGTTCGGGGCCATGGAGCCACCGTCGTAGCCGGGCAGGGTGCGGCTTTCGGTGGTGTGCAGAACGACGACATTGACCTCCATCGCGTCGCCGCCGAAGTCGTCCTGGTACCAGTTGGCACGGCTCGCGCCCGGGAAACGCTGGGGTCCTGTCTTGGTGGTCAACTGCTGCCTCCAGGGCTTGGTGTTCTCACAGGGTCCGCAGGTCGATCAAGAACAGCGATCAAGAACAGCGATCAAGGAGAGCGCTGCCCGATCGCCTTCACGCCTACGGCTGTTGAGCAAGATGACGGAAGGGACGTGAGTGGTTCCGCCGCCGTGCTTCTTCGCCCGCCGTGAGCCGGGTCGGCGGACCGCCGGCGCCGAAGACGGACCGGTTGACGTGCGCTAAGCAACCGCTTAGTATCCGGTTGGGTTTGCGCCCGCCTGCCCGATCACCGCCCCTGGAGTCCCCCGTGACCTCACTCTTCTCCGTCTCCGGCAAAGCCGCCCTGGTCACCGGAGGCTCCCGTGGTATCGGCCTGATGATCGCCCGAGGTCTGGTCGAAGCCGGTGCCCGGGTCTACGTCAGCTCCCGCAAGGCGGCGGCCTGCGAAGAGGCCGTGCGCGAGCTCTCGGCGCTCGGCGAGGCCATCGCACTGCCCGCGGACCTGTCGCGGGAGGAGGAGTGCCACCGGCTCGCCGCGGAGATCGCCGAACGGGAGGACGGTCTGCACATCCTGGTCAACAACGCCGGCGCGACCTGGGGCGCGCCCCTGGACGAGTTCCCGGTCAGCGGCTGGGACAAGGTGATGGACCTCAACCTGCGCAGCCCCTTCCTGCTGACCCAGGCGCTGCTGCCGCAGCTGCGCAAGGCCGGCTCCCACGACGACCCGGCACGCGTGATCAACATCGGCTCCATCGACGGCCTGCACGTCAGCCCGCTGGGCACCTACCCCTACGCGGCGAGCAAGGCCGGGCTGCACCACCTGACCCGGGTCCTGGCCAAGGAACTCGGCCCGCAGGGCATCACGGTCAACGCGATCGCGCCCGGCCCGTTCGAGTCCAAGATGATGGCCGCCACCCTGGAGGCGCACGGCGACGCCGTGGCCCAGTCCGCTCCGCTGCGCCGGATCGGACGCCCTGACGACATGGCCGGTGTGGCGGTCTACCTGTCCAGCCGGGCCGGAGCGTACGTCACCGGCGCCGTGATCCCCGTCGACGGCGGCATCGGCACCACCGTCTGATCCGCCCCCGGACACGACCACGCACCCGTTCCCGTCTCCGCCGCCCTCCCCGATCGGAACCGCGCCCATGGACTCCCTGCTGCTCTCCCGCCGCGACCTGGACTTCCTGCTCCACGACTGGCTGGATGTCACGGCCCTGACCCGCCGCGCCCGCTACGCCGACCACGACCGGGACACCTTCGACGCGGTGCTGGACCTCAGCGAGGCCATCGCGACCCGGCACTTCGCCCCGCACAACAAGAAGAACGACGCCGAGGAGCCCCGCTTCGACGGCGAGCGGGTGCACATCATCCCGGAGGTCAAGGAGGCCCTGCGGGTCTTCGCCGAGTCCGGCCTGACCGGCGCCGCCATGGACTACGAGGTCGGCGGGCAGCAGCTGCCCAGCGTGGTCACCAACGCCTGCATGGCCTGGTTCCAGGCCGCCAACGTCGGCACCGCCGCCTATCCGTTCCTCACCGTCGGCAATGCCAACCTGCTCCAGGCGCACGGCAGCAAGGAGCAGGTCGACACCTATGTCCGGCCCATGATCGAGGGCCGTTTCTTCGGCACCATGTGCCTCTCGGAGCCGCAGGCAGGCTCCTCGCTGGCCGACATCACCACCCGGGCGGTGCCGCAGGACGACGGTACGTACCGGATCACCGGCACCAAGATGTGGATCTCCGGCGGCGACCACGAGCTCAGCGAGAACATCGTCCACCTGGTGCTGGCCAAGATCCCCGGCGGTCCGGCGGGCGTGAAGGGCATCTCGCTGTTCATCGTGCCCAAGTTCCTCGTCGGGCCGGACGGCACCCTGGGCGAGCGCAACGACGTGGTGCTGGCCGGCCTCAACCACAAGATGGGCTACCGCGGCACCACCAACACCCTGCTCAACTTCGGCGAGGGCCGGCACACCCCGGGCGGCGCCCCGGGCGCGGTGGGCTACCTGGTCGGCGAGGCCCACCACGGGCTCGCGTACATGTTCCACATGATGAACGAGGCCCGCATCGGCGTCGGACTCGGCGCCACGGCGCTCGGCTACACCGGCTATCTGCACGCGCTCGACTACGCCCGCACCCGCCCGCAGGGCCGCCCGCTGACGGGCAAGGACGCCGGCGCCCCGCAGGTCCCCATCATCGAGCACGCCGACGTACGCAGGATGCTGCTGGCACAGAAGAGCTACGTGGAGGGCGCCCTCGCGCTCAGCCTCTACTGCAGCCGCCTGCTCGACGTGGAGCGCACTGCCGAACAGGAGCCCGAGCGCGCCCGCGCCCGGCTGCTGCTCGACGTCCTGACGCCCATCGCCAAGAGCTGGCCGTCGCAGTGGTGCCTGGCCGCCAACGACCTCGCCATCCAGGTGCACGGCGGCTACGGCTACACCCGTGAGTACAACGTCGAGCAGTTCTACCGGGACAACCGCCTCAACCCCATCCACGAGGGCACCCACGGCATCCAGGGACTGGACCTGCTCGGCCGCAAGGTCGTCATGAACGGCGGCGCCGGGTTGCGGCTCCTCCTTGAGACGCTCGCGGCTACCGCCGCCCGGGCCACGGCGGTCGGCGGAGAGGTGGCGGAGCTCGCCACCCGGTTGGAGCAGGCCGCGGCCCGTGTCGAGCGGACCACGGTCAAGCTCTGGTCGACCGGAGATCCGGCGACCGCCCTGGCCAACGCCTCCGTCTACCTGGAGGCCGTCGGCCACGTGGTGCTGGCCTGGATCTGGCTGGAGCAGTTCCTCGCGCTGGGGGACGACGCGGACGACTTCCACGAGGGCAAGCGACAGGCGGCCCGTTACTTCTTCCGGGTGGAACTTCCTCGGACGGCGCCGCAGTTCGACCTCCTCGACAGTCTGGACCGCACCGCGGCGGACAGCCGGCCCGAGTGGTTCTGATCCACCGGCCCGCCTTCCTGTCATCCCCATCCCTGCAGGAAGGCGGGCACATCCCCGCACGGTCGAGGCCGTAGACGACCGACCCGTCGCGGTGCTCGACGGCCGGTGCGCCGGCACTCATGCGACGGGCGCATGAGTGCCGCCGGCCGAGAAAAACGCTTGGACCCGGCGGACGCCGTCGCGGGACACTGCGATTCCTGGCCTCCCCGTACTCGCACACCTGCGTCGCCGCGAGCTGCGCGGGGGGCTCCGTCGTCGTGCCCCGCCTGTCGGAGGACGACCCGAGCAGGGCACTCACTCGAACCGAAGCTCCACACGGACATCGAGGGCGACGGTATGTCCCGGGAGAAGCACGCGGCGGGCTGCCGCACGACAACACAGGGTTGTGATGGGATCGCCTGAATCGCGCGAGGGCCGGCCTGGCAAGGGCTCGGTGCTCCTCGCGCTTCGATATTACGGACGGGAGTTGTCCCGGCTCCGGTGGCTGACGGTGCCGGCGATGCTGCTGCCGGCGCTGGGCTCCACCGGCATCAACTACATCGCACCGCTGGTCGTCGCGAAGCTCGTCGGCCGGATCGCCGACGATGCGGGTATGGCCATCGGTGCGACGCTGCCCTACGTCCTCGGCTTCGCCGGCGTACTGCTGCTCGCGGAGCTGTTGTGGCGTATCGGCTTCCACTGCCTGAACCGCCTTGATGCCCGCGGCATCGAGAACCTGTACGTGATCGGCATGGACGAGCTGTTCGCCAAGGACGCCGCGTTCTTCCACGACAACTTCGCCGGGTCGCTGACCAAGCGGGTCCTGAGCTTCGCCTCCCGCTTCGAGGAGTTCGTCGACACGCTGACGTTCCAGGTCGTGGGCAGCCTCGTGCCGCTGTTGTTCGGGTCGGTGGTGCTGTGGCGCTACGAGCCGCTGCTCGTCGTCGGGCTCATGACGATGATCGCGCTGACGGCGCTGTGCGTGGGGCCCCTCATCCGTCGCCGCCAGGAGCTCGTCGACCAGCGCGAGGAGGCGATCGCACGGGTGTCGGGCCACGTCGCCGACAGCCTGATGAACATGGACACGGTCCGGGCGTTCGCCGCGGAGGAACGCGAGGCCGCCGAGCACCGGTCCCGTGTCGCGACGTCGCGGCGGCTCACGTTGCGGTCGTGGGACTACGGCAACCTGCGCATCGACACGCTGGTCGCGCCGATGTCCGTGCTGACCAACGCGCTGGGCCTGCTGCTCGCGGTCACTCTCAGCGGGGGCGCGCACAGCGTGGAGGCGATCATCGTCGCCTTCACGTACTACTCCAACGCGACGCGGATCATGTTCGAGTTCAACCAGATCTACCGCCGTCTGGAGAGCTCGATGACGGAGGCCGCGCAGTTCACCGAACTGCTGAGGTCACCGCCCACCGTGGTCGACCCGGCGTCCCCGGAGCCGCTGCTGCCTGGGGCCGCCGACGTCCGCTTCGAGCAGGTGACCTTCGCCCACGGGGGCGGGAAGCCGCTTTTCGAGGGCCTCGACCTGGCCGTGTCCAGCGGGACGAAGATCGGTCTCGTCGGCCGGTCCGGCGGCGGCAAGACGACGCTCACCCGGCTGCTGCTGCGGATGACGGACATCGACGCAGGCCGGATCCTGATCGGGGGTCAGGACATCAGCCGGCTGCGCCAGGCCGACCTGCGGAGCCTGATCTCCTACGTGCCGCAGGACCCGGCGATGTTCCACCGCACGCTGCGGGAGAACATCGCGTTCGCCCGGCCGGACGCCACCGAGGCCGAGATCCGCCGTGCGGCCGAGGCGGCGCACGTCACGGAGTTCGCCGACGCGCTGCCGGACGGCTTCGACACGATGGTGGGCGAGCGCGGTGTCAAGCTGTCCGGCGGCCAGCGCCAGCGGGTCGCCCTCGCCAGGGCGATCCTGCGCGACGCGCCGGTCCTGCTGCTCGACGAGGCGACCAGCGCGCTGGACTCCGAGAGCGAGATCCTCGTCCAGGAGGCGCTGTGGCGGCTCATGGAGGGGCGGACGGCGCTCGTGGTGGCGCACCGGCTGAGCACGGTGGCAGGCATGGACCAGCTCGTCGTGCTCGACCGCGGGCAGATCATCGAGCAGGGCACGCACCAGGAGCTGCTCGCGTCGGACGGCGCCTACGCGAAGCTGTGGCAGCACCAGTCGGGCGGCTTCCTCGACGACAGCCCCGCGCGGGTGGACCTGCACTGAACGCGCTTGCGCTGCGGGCGCGGCCGAGCCGCCGCCCGCAGCCATGCTCGCGCTGTGGGGCGGGCGGCGCGGCCGCTGGGAAGCGGCCGCGCCATATATGGCTGAGTGAGGGCGGTCGCGGCGACGTGGCGGCTCAGTCGCGGGAGTTGCCGAAGAGGATGCGGTAGCCGATCAGCAGCACCAGTGCGCCCACGATGGCCGAACCCCATGTCGCGGCGTCGAAGAACTCCCGCTGCACCGGCCGGTCGAGGAACCGCGCGGAGAGCCAGCCGCCCAGGAAGGCCCCCGCGATGCCGATGAACGTCGTACCGATGAGTCCGCCCGGATCACGTCCGGGCAGGATTGCCTTGGCTATCGCCCCGGCGAGAAGCCCCAGAACCAGCCATGCGATGACGCCCATGTCTTACGTCTCTCCTTGTGTCGATGCCGTTGGCGGGGCATGGAAGTACCCGTCCGGGCAGCGTATCTTCTACAGTTCTGTAGATGCTGTGATGGGGGTTCGGTTGCGGCGATGGGGGCTGCGGCCGGCGGTGACCGGCCGTGGAGCGTCTATACGATGGGACTCCCGTGAATTCGGAGTGACCGGAAGGGAGACAGGGCGTGACGGACCACCGGCAACGTCCCCGGCGGCGGGGCCAGGGCGAGCTCGAGGCGCTCGTGCTGTCCGCGTTGCGCGATGCGGACGTCCCGGCGAGCGCGGGGTGGGTGCAGGAACGCCTGGGCGGCGGCCTCGCCTACACGACCGTGATCACGATCCTGACCCGGTTGCACGCCAAGGGCGCGGTGACCCGCGAGCGGGTGGGACGGTCCTTCGTGTGGACTCCCGCGTCGGACCAGGCGGGCCTGGCAGCCCGCAAGATGCGCAAGGTACTGGACGCCGAGAGCGACCGGGAAGCGGTGCTTGCCAGCTTCTTCACCTCCCTGGAACCGGACGACGAGCGGCTCCTGAGGGAACTGCTGGGTCAGGCCAGGGGCGAAGGGGAAGACTGAAGCCTCATGGGGGTCTTCGTCTTTCTGCCGCTGGTCCTGCCGTTGACGGCATGGCCGATCGCGCGCCTTGCCGAGCAGCGGCTGCATCCGCGGACCGCGACGCGGCTGCTGACCGGCGTGGCCGTGGTGATGGCGGTGTGCAGCACGGTGTGCCTGGCGCTGCTGATGGTGGTCGGGACGGCACAGCTGCCCGGCAACCCGTTGCCCGACGCCTGGTCGGACCCCGAGGTGCGCGAGGCGGTGCCGTACGACGAGGTCGCCGGGAAGGCGGCCATTCCCGCGTTGCTGGTGGTGCTGCTGGCCTGCGGCAGGGCGCTGTGGCGGCATGGGCGGGTCCGCCGCCTCGCCCACCGGGCCCTGGCGGGCCTGCCGGGCGCGGAGGTGGCGGTACTGCCCGATGAGGCGCCGTACGCCTACGCGCTGCCCGGAGGACGCCGCGACCGCGTGGTCGTGACCACCGCTCTGCTGTCCTGCCTCGAACCGGCCGAGCGCCGGGCCCTGTTCGCCCATGAACGCGCCCACCTCGCCGCCCGGCATCATCGGTTCCTGCTCGCCGTGCAGCTGTCCGCACGCGCCAATCCGTTCCTGTTGCCGCTGCGTACGGCTGTGTCCTACACGGCTGAGCGGTGGGCGGACGAGGATGCGGCCCAGACGGTCGGCAGCCGCAGGGACGTGGCGTGCGCGATCGGCAAGGCGGCACTCGTCTCCCAGGGCACCCCGGCACCGACGCTCGCGGGCTTCGCCGCGCCGGGCCCGGTGCCGCGCCGGGTGGCCGCCCTGCTCTGCCAGGCGCCTCCGGTGCGCAGCTGGCCTTCCGTGTTCACGACCGTGGGCCTGGCCGCCTGGGGCGCCGCCGCGGGGACCGCCGTATCCGCGCTGTCCTCCGCGAACTCGGCGGTGACGATGGTGCTCATCCTGCACGCGGCGACGCCGCTGTGAGCTCGCAGGGCGGCGGGCGAGGCGGGGGGCCTCAGCGTGCCGGGCGGCCCCGTGAGCGGCGCGCCCGGCACGGTGTCGCAGCGTGATCAGAGGTCGAACTCGTGCGGCGGCAGGTCGAGGGTGAAGCAGGCCTCGCGGACGACGGCCTGTTCGGTCTTGTCGAAGTCGCCGTCGGCGCCCCCGATGACGATGCCGATCTGAATGACGGCGCGGGCCTCGGCGGGCTTCTTCTTGGCCTTGGCGATCTCCTGCAGGACGCTGACCTTGCCGAAGGCGAAGTCGGCGGTCAGCTTGTCGAGGTTCTCCTCGAAGCGACGGCGCAGATCGTCGGCAGGGAAGTTCTGCAGTACCTCGTTCGTCGCGATCAGCTGGGCCACCCGCTGCCGCTCCGACGGGTCGACCGTGCCGTCGGCGGCGGCGACGAGGGCGCACATCGCCATGCTCGCGTCGCGGAACGCGCCGCTCTTCAGGTCGTTCTTCTTCGCCACGAGCTGGGTCTGCATCGTCGATGCGGACTCCTTGATGCGGTCCCACAGGGCCATGAGAACTCCATAACGGTCGATCGAAGGCCGGCCCACCCTGACGGCGGCCCGAGCCCGAAAACTTCTACAACAACGTAGAAACTAGCGGCTCGGCGCATAAGTTCCCGCGATTTCCGGGGGATTGCCGGCAGGGCGAGCCGGAAGGCGCCGGTCACCTCCTGCGCCGCGGTTCAGCGGCTGAGCCTGTTCACGGCCCGCCCCTGGACTCTCAGCCCTCGCCTCCCTCGTCGCCTTCGAAGAAGTCGCCGATCTCGTCGACGACTTCGGCAGCGACCATGCCGCCGACGACGCCGACCGCGAGTCCGGCCGCGCCCGCGGCGATTGCGGTACCCATGCCAGGGCCGGAGTGGTGCTCGCCGCGGTGGTGCCCGTCGTGCTCGTGGTGGCCGTGCCCGCCGGTGTGCGGGGCGCCGTGCCCGTACGCGGAATGAGAGCCGTACGACGCCCGGTGCTCGACCAGCTGCCGGATCCAGCCGTCGACCAGACCCGGGGAGCGCCGCTCCCGTTCCTCAGCCCGGATCCACCCCGTTCAGCAGATCCAGCGCGGTGACCGCCACATGCAGCTGGGCGCGGTGCGCGCCGGATTCCAAGTCCGCGCCGAGAAGTCGCTCGATGGTGTGAAGGCGCTGGTAGAAGGCTTGCCGGGAGAGTCCGGCCTGCTTGGCGGCTATCGACTTGTTGCCTGCCGCGGCAAGGTATTCGCGCAGGATCTTCAGAAGGTCGCTGCCGTTTCGCTCGTCGTGCTCGACGAGGCGTCCGAGCTGCCGTTCCACGTACTTCTGCAGCCGGATGTCGTCGCGCAGCGAGTACAGCAGCTCCGGCAGCCCGATGTCGGACGACACATGGAACGGGCGGGACGGGGACGCGGGACCGATGGCGTCGGCGATCTCCTCGGCCTCGCGGAACGACCGTGTCACCCGGCTGAGTTCGGTGACTCCCGTGCCGACCGCGACGACGACGTCCTTGCCGAACGTCTCGTGCAGCGCCCGGCCGACGCGCTCCACCACGGGCCGCCAGGCGGTGGCGCGGGCCAAAGCAAGGAGCAACCCCGTCCGGTCCGCGTCCAGTTCGCCGATGAGCGCCTTGACGCCGGCGGTGTGCAGTTCGGCGGCGAGGTGGTCCGCCAGGTCCGCTCCGGAGAGTGCCGTCCGTCCATGGTCGACGATCAACGGGATCAGGCGATGGCCGGTCGTGGGCAGTCCGAGCGCCTCGGCACGGAGCCGGGCCTCGGTACGGCTCCGGTAACGCCAGTGGAGGATATCGAGGAGGACGGAGCTGTGGGCGCGCCGGTCCCACCGGGAATGACCTGTCCGCCGGGCCAGGGTGAGGGCGGTCGCCGCCTGCTCCAGGATCACGGTGTGCTCGGGCCCGATGGGCGGACCGGAAGCCTGGGGGAGCATCACAAGCCGCCCCCACCGCTGCCCCTGCTCCTCGACCGGAGCCACCAGCCAGCCCTCGGGACCGCTCGCTGCGGCCCGGTCCGGCGTCGGCGCGGTGCGAGAACGGCGCGGCCAGGCCTCGAGCACGTTCCCGTCGAGGTGCCCCGCGGTGCGGCTGATCACCGCGTGGTGGACCAGGTTCTCCAGGACCACCGGGCAGCCGGTCAGGTCCGCCGCCGCCTGGACGAACTCCTCGGGCTCAGCGCGCCGCAGCGTGAGCGAGGTGAACAGCTCGTGGACCTGCTGGGCGCGGCGCAGCAGTTCACCCTGCGCGTCCAGGATCAGCGCGTGCACGGTCTGGGTGACCTCGATGAAGCGCACCCCGCGTGCCAGCACGATCAGCGGGAGATCGCGTTCCCGGCACGCGCTGACCAGGTCGCTCGGCGCGTGCTGGTAGCGGCGGCCGAGCTCGACGACGAGCCCCGCCGCGCCCACGTCGGCCAACTGGTCGACAAGAGCGCGTAGTTGGGTAGGGTCCGCCGGGTACGGCATGCCGGTGGTGAGGACGAGTTCGCCTCCTTCCAGGAAGGAGGCGGGGTCGAGCAGTTCGGTGACGTGGACCCAGCGGACGGTGCGGGACAACTGCCCCTCGCCCGCCGCCACTCGCGGGAGGCCGGCGGTGATGACGGGCAGCCGCAGCACGTCCGCGACCGTGAGGAACGGCATGGGGCAAGCTCCACTAACACGTCGTGCCGACCGGTCCGGCACGCTGACCGGACCACTCTGAGGGGTGGGGTAGAGGCAGCGCAAGGGGTGATTGCGCTGCTCAGAGGCGGTGCGGTCAGCGTTCCGAATGGGGCGCGGGGAACTGCGCGAGCAACCACGTCGACTCCGCAGCGGCCAACACACAGGCGGCCTACGGCGAAAAGACGAACCGACTCGTCAGGGAGAACCGACCCGTCAGGGCCGCCGGGCGATGAGATCGGCGACCGTGGCGATGGGCGATGTACGGGTCCGCCCGCCCGCCTCGTGCCGGTCCGCCAGCCGGTACGCGACATACAGCCCGCGCACTCCGAGCCAGCGCAGCGGCTCCGGCTCCCACGTACCGGGCCGGTGCCCTGCCCAGGGCAGCCGGGTCAGCCGGGTGTCACGCCCGAGTACGAGGTCGGTGAGTGTGCGGGCGGCGAGGTTCGTGGATGTCACGCCGTGTCCCACGTACCCGCCGGCCCAGCCGAGCCCGGTCGCCTGGTCGAGGCCCACCGTCGCCGACCAGTCGCGGGGCACCGCGAGCACCCCGCACCACGCGTGATCGACGCGGGCCCCGGACGTCTGCGGCAGCATCGCGTACAGCGTCTCGGTGAGCTGGCCGATCGTACGTTCGTCGACTCGCCCGGCGTCGTCGGTGCGCGAGCCGAAGCGGTACGGGACGCCGCGCCCGCCGATCGCGATCCGGTCGTCCGGCGTGCGCTGCGCGTACATGTGCCCGTGCGCGGTGTCGCCCAGCGTCTCGCGGCCCGCCCAGCCGATCTCCTCCCACACCTCCTCCGGCAACGGCTCGGTCGCGATCATCGAGCTGTTCATCGGCAGCCACGCACGGCGCAGCCCCTTGAGCGAGGCGGTGAAGCCCTCGGTTGCGCGCAGCACGACGGGAGCCCTGACGGTTCCGTGCGCGGTGACCGCGCGTCCGGGCTCGATGGCCGTGACCGGGGACTTCTCGTACAGGGTCACGCCGAGCCGTTCGACCGTCTCGGCGAGCCCGCGGACCAGGGCGGCGGGCTGGAGCCGGGCGCAGTGCGGCGTCCACGCCGCCGCCGTCATCCCGTCGATCCGGATACGGTCGGCGGCCTCCTCGGGCGTGAGCATCACCGCTTCCCGGATGCCCCACTCGTGGTCGGCCTCGGTCTTGAGGCGCAGCCGCGTCGCCTGTGCGGGGGTGCGGGCGACACGCAGGGTGCCGCCCTTGACGATGTCGGCGTCGATGCCCTCGCGTTCGGCCACGGCGATGATCTCGTCGACGGCCTCGTTCATGGCGCGCTGGTAGTCGAGTACCGCCTCGCGGCCGTACTGCCCGGCGAGCCGGTCGCGGGCGCCGGGCACGAGCCCCGACGCCCAGCCGCCGTTGCGGCCGGAGGCGCCGAACCCGGCGAACTCGGCCTCGAGGACGGTGATCCGCAGCGCGGGGTCGGCCAGTTTGAGGTAGTACGCCGTCCACAGTCCGGTCAGTCCGGCGCCCACGATGCACACATCGGCATCGCGATCGCCGGGCAACGCGGGCCGTGGTGCGGGGAGTTCGGTGAACCAGTGGGAGATCCGGCCGTTGACCGGGCCGGGATGGCCGAGCGTGGTCGCGCTCACGGAGTGTCCTTTCACGGCGGCTGGGCGGGCGGGGTGACCAGGGGGTCAGACGCCGAGCAGGCCGGGCAGCTCGGAGAGGTCCTTGATCTCCTCGTACGGCTGGAAGGCGGCCGAGCCCGGGAAGCCGTACCGGTTCACCCAGATCCGCCGCATGCCCGCGTAGCGCTTCGTCGGCATGATGTCGTACTCCCAGCCCTGGGCCGTGTGGATGATGTCCTCCGGTCCGCGCCCGGTGGCCTTCATCAGGTACTCGAAGGCCTGCGGCATCGGCTTGTACGCCCCGGCCTGCTCGGCGGTGAGGACGTAGTCCCACTCGACGCCGAGCTCGTCGACCGCGTACTGGATGAGGTCGTCCTCGCTGTTGGAGAGGATGGCGATGTCGTACTCGCTCTTGAGGCGGCGCAGCGCGTCCGGGACCTCGCGGAACGGCTTGAACTTCTTGATGGCCTCGATCAGGGCCTCGCCGTCCTCGTCCCGGTACTCCAGGCCGTGCAGCGTCATGACGTTGCGCAGGGTGCGGCGTACGACCTCGCGGTAGGGGAGGTACTCGTCGAGGACGCCCTGGAAGCGCATGACGTACGCGTCGTGGTGGAACTGCCGCGGGTCGACGCCGATCTCGGCCAGCCGGTCCTTGACGATCTCGTGTGTGGCGGCCTGCGTGTCGAAGTTGATGAGGGTGCGGTAGCAGTCGAAGCTGACGAGCTTACGCATGGAGTGAACTCCTCGGGGTGGGAAGGGCGTTCAGGAGCGGTGGCTGGCCTCGGCGAGGTCCAGGTCCTTGGTCTCGGGGGCGAGGACGTACGACACGATCAGGCCCGCCATGGTGATGGCGACGGCGATGCCGAGCGTGCCGCGCACCCCCAGGTCGGCGGTGACGATCGGGAGCAGGAAGGTGGAGCTGGCGGATCCGACGCGGCTCATGGCGGTGGCGATGCCCACGCCTGTGGCCCGCAGATCGGTCGGGAACAGCTCGCTCGGGTAGACGAACTGGAGTCCGCTGCCCGCCGCCTCGAAGAACTGGAAGGCCGCGAACAGGGCCACCACCAGGAAGGCACAGTGCAGCGGGAGCACGGCCAGTGCGATCAGCGAGGCGTTGATGCACACGAAGGTGCTGATCAGCAGTGGACGGCGGCCGATGCGGTTGACGACCACCAGGCCGAGCGCGATGCCCGCCACCGCGATGGTGGTGATCACCGCGCTGGAGGCGTGGGTGCTCTCCACCCCGAAGGCGGACAGCATCTGCGGCTGGAAGGCGCGGACCGCGAAAGCGGGCGCGACCTGACAGATCCAGAAGACGGAGCAGAAGACGACGGGGACGGTGTAGCCGCGCCTGAAGACCTCGACGAGGTTGCCGAGGCCGGAGCCGCCACGCTGCTGCTGCCGGGTCTCCGAGAGCAGCTCGTCGTCGCTGACTGCCTGGCCCAGGTGTTTGCGGACGACGGCCTTCGCCTCGTCGATCCGGCCGCGTGAGGCGAGCCAGCGCGGCGACTCGGGGATGCCGGCCCGGAAGAAGAGGAAAACCAGTGCCGGTACCGTGCCGGAGGCCAGCATCCAGCGCCAGGCGTCGTCGCCGAGTCCGGTCAGCGCCCAGCCCACCCAGAAGCTCACGCCGTACCCGACCCACCAGGCCAGCACCAGGCCGGACAGGGCCGGGCCGCGCATCCGGCGGGGCACCAGCTCGGTGGTGAGGGCGGAGGCGATGGGGTAGTCGGCGCCGATGGCGATGCCGATGAGCAGCCGCAGCACCAGCAGCTGCCAGGCTTCGGTGACGAAGAACTGGAGCACCGAGAAGACCACGAAGGCGGCCAGGTTGAGGACGTACATCAGATGGCGGCCCACCCGGTCGGTGATCGGTCCGAAGACCGCCCCGCCGAGGAACACACCGACCAGCACGGAGGCCGCGATCAGGCCGGTCCACAGGGCGTCGAGGTGGAGCGCGGACGTGATGAGGCCGAGGGCGACGCCCATCACGCCGAGCAGATAGCCGTCGCAGAACGGGCCGCCCATGGCGACCGCCATGATCCGGCGGTGGAAGGGGGTGACGGGCGCGTCGTCGAGTGACGACGCGCCTCCGGTGGCTGAGGTGACGGACATGCTTGAGCTCCTGGGGACGCGGGATGCGGGGGGCGCGCCGGCAGGGGGACCGGAGCGGAGGCTGAGTTGCGTCAAGCATTGGGATGCGTACAGCGCTGTACGCGGTACGGACCGGCCGTACGCGGTACGGACCGGTGGTCACCGGGGCCGCCGCGCCGGTGTTCACCGGGTGGCCGGGTGAGGCGGTCCGGGGTTGGCCATCACCTTGGTTCAGCGCGCGGCCACCGTCAATGAACAGGGTGTTCGCTTGGGCAACGCGCAATGGACAGTCTGTTCTGCGGCCGCTGTCCGGTTGACACACCGTCCACAGAGACCCTCGCTGACGAACAACGTGGCCGTTGACCCTCCCGCTGAACCGCCCACAGGGTGAGAGACGTCCCGTCCCACCGCCCAACTCGTAGCGTCTCGCGCGGGAGAGCAGCCGTATGGATCAACTGTCCGAGCCCCTGCGCCGGGCCGCACGCCTGACGTCCCTGGACCACGAATACGTCGCCATCCCCGCGGCGGACCGCCGTGGCTGACCGGCTCGTCGTCCTGCACCGCGGCCAACTGCCGCCCAACGCCGCGAGCATCGAACGGTTCGCGGACACCGTTTACGCCACCGAGGAGGAACTGCCGCTCCTCCTGCCCACCGCGGATGTCCTCTTCTGCTGGCACTCCGTCACCCAGGCCGTCGAAGCGGCCTGGCCGGAGGACCCGTCGCGGGCACCCGGCTGGGTCCATGTGGCCGCCGCCGGGGTCGACTCCCTGCTGTTCCCGGCCCTGGTCGACAACCCCCGCGTGGTG
Organism: Streptomyces sp. NPDC002577; assembly: GCF_053594815.1. Taxonomy (NCBI): domain Bacteria; kingdom Bacillati; phylum Actinomycetota; class Actinomycetes; order Kitasatosporales; family Streptomycetaceae; genus Streptomyces; species Streptomyces sp. NPDC002577. The sequence continues at coordinate 314,103 of NZ_JBSFWK010000006.1, forward strand.
CTGACCAATTCACGCGGCGTCTATGACCAGCCCATCGCCGAATACGTACTCGGACTCATCCTCGCCCTGGCCAAGGATTTCCCAGGCACGTGGGAGCACCAGCGGCGCCATGAGTGGCGGCCGCGGGACAGCGAGCGCATCGCGGGACGGACCGTCCTGGTCTGGGGTACGGGACCCATCGGCCGTGCCGTGGCCCGCCTGTTGCGCGTCGTCGGCATGCGGGTGAGCGGCGCAGGACGTACGCGGCGCGAGGACGACCCCGACTTCGGCACGGTGCACGGCCCGGCCGGCCTGCGCCCGGCGCTGGCCGAAGCGGACTACGTGGTGCTGGCTGCGCCGCTCACCGCGGCCACCCGTGGCATGGTCGACGCATCCGTCTTCGCCGCGATGAAGCCGGGCGCCCGGCTCGTCAACGTGGGCCGGGGCGGACTCGTCGACGAGGAGGCACTCGTCCGTCACCTGGCCGACGGGCGCCTTGCCGGGGCGGCCCTGGACGTCTTCGCACACGAGCCGCTGCCCACGTGCTCGCCCTTGTGGGACATGCCGGGTGTGATCGTCTCCCCACACACGGCGGGCGAGGTCACCGGCTGGCGCGACGACCTCGCCGACCTGTTCCTGGAGAACCTGACCCGTAGGAAGGAGGGCCGCCCCCTGCGCAACGTCGTCGACAAGGAGCGCGGCTATGTGAGGGAGTCCTGCGCTGGGGCGTAGGCCCGACACAACAGTTCCGCATCCGCCGGCTCTGGCGGTCGCCCGATCCGGTGACAGGGAGTCACATGGTCGTCGATGAACACGTACAGTGCCGCCAGTAAGGGCGTCCAGGTCGGAAGTCACACTCAGGCCCACGGGCGCCCTTCGCCTGTCTGCTGCGGTCGAGTGCGGTGGGTCAGCTCCTGACGCCCATGACGCCGCAGACAGGTGCCGGCCAGCCGAGGCGGGAGTCCTCGGCGATGTGGCAGTCGAACCCGGCGACGATGTCGTCCGGGATGGGAGTCGCCCGGCGGGTGTCCAGGTCGACGTGGACCAGCACCAGCTCGAGCGTGTTGGCCAGGCGGTCATGCGTGCGGTCGAGGAGGAACGCCATCATGTGCACCGCCTTGGACGACCTCGCCAGCACGCGCGTGTGCACCGAGAGCTTCTCGCCCTCGTGCATCTCGCTGTAGTACCGCAGGTGATGCTCCGCGGTGAAGACGCCCATGCGCCGGTTCGCCCGGTAACTGTCGTCGATGCCGACCTCCTCGCACAGCAGCGAGGTGCTGCGCGCGTCCAGCTCGAGGTAGTGGCGGATGTTCATGTGGCCGTTCTGGTCGATGAAGTCCGGTGTCACGGTGGCGTTCATCCAGGCGGGCAGCTCCATCACCTGGTCGAACGACGGTATGGGCAGCTGGTTCATCTGGTTTGTCACACGTTCCTCCGGTACTGGCCACCGACCTCGAAGAACGCCTCGGTGACCTGCTGCAGCGAGCAGACCCTGGCGGCGTCCATGAGGACCTCGAAGACATTGTCGCCGTTGATGGTGGCATCCTTCAGCCGGGCGATCGCCTGCCCGGCCTCCTCGCTGTGCGCGTTCTGGAAGTCGTGGACGCGCCCCAGCTGGGACTCCTTCTCCGTCTCGGTGGCGCGGGCGAGTTCGAGCGCCTGGGGCTCGGTGTCGCCGCCGGGCCGGCGGAAGGTGTTCACGCCGATGATCGGCAGTGAGCCGTCGTGCTTGCGCTGCTCGTACAGCATGGACTCGTCCTGGATACGGCCACGCTGGTAGCCGGTCTCCATCGCGCCGAGCACGCCGCCGCGTTCGTTGATCCGGTCGAACTCGGCGAGCACCGCCTCCTCGACGAGGTCGGTGAGCTGGTCGATGATGAACGAGCCCTGCAGCGGGTTCTCGTTCATCGCCAGGCCCCACTCGCGGTTGATGATGAGCTGGATGGCCAGCGCGCGTCGTACCGATTCCTCGGAGGGAGTGGTGACGGCTTCGTCGTAGGCGTTGGTGTGCAGTGAGTTGGCGTTGTCGTAGATGGCGATCAGTGCCTGCAGGGTGGTGCGGATGTCGTTGAAGTCCATCTCCTGCGCGTGCAGGGAGCGGCCGGAGGTCTGCACGTGGTACTTCAGCTTCTGTGAACGCTCGTTGGCGCCGTACTTCTCCTTCATCGCGACGGACCAGACCCGGCGGGCGACCCGGCCCAGTACCGAGTACTCGGGATCCATGCCGTTGGAGAAGAAGAACGACAGGTTGGGCGCGAAGTCGTCGATGTGCATGCCGCGCGCCAGGTAGGCCTCGACGTAGGTGAAGCCGTTGGCGAGCGTGAAGGCGAGCTGGCTGATGGGGTTCGCACCCGCCTCGGCGATGTGGTAACCCGAGATGGACACCGAGTAGAAGTTGCGAACCTTGTTGGCGATGAACCACTCCTGGATGTCGGCCATCATCCGCAGGGAGAACTCGGTGGAGAACAGGCAGGTGTTCTGGCCCTGGTCCTCCTTCAGGATGTCCGCCTGCACCGTGCCGCGCACGTTCGTCAGCGCGCGTGCGCGCAGCTCGGCCGCCTCGGCGGGGGAGGGGGCGCGGTCCTCGGCATCGCGGAACCTTTCGACCTGCTGGTCGATGACGGTGTTGAGGAAGAACGCCAGCACGGTGGGCGCTGGGCCGTTGATGGTCATCGACACCGATGTCGTCGGCGCAACCAGGTCGAAGCCGTCGTAGAGCGCCTTCATGTCGTCCAGCGTCGCGACCGAGACGCCCGACGTGCCGACCTTGCCGTAGATGTCGGGACGCTCGCCGGGGTCGCGGCCGTAGAGCGTCACCGAGTCGAAAGCGGTGGACAGCCTCGTGGCCGGCTGGCCCTCGGACAGCAGTTTGAACCGCCGGTTGGTGCGGAACGGATCGCCCTCGCCGGCGAACATCCGCGCCGGGTCCTCGCCGTCGCGCTTGAACGGGAAGACCCCGGCGGTGAACGGGAAGTAGCCGGGCAGGTTCTCGCGACGCCAGAACCGGACCAGCTCCCCGTGGTCGGTGAACGCAGGCAGCGCCACGCGGGGGACCTTGTTGCCCGACAGGGACTCCCGGGTCAGCTTGGTGCGGATCTCCCTGTCGCGGACCTTCACGACCTGCTCGTCACCGGAGTAGGACGCAACGACGGCGGGCCAGTTCTCGATCTGCTCCGTGATGTCGTGCGGAAGCTGCTTGCGGGCGCCCTCGAGCAGCGAATCCACGTCCCCCGGGTCGGACCCGGCCTCGACGAGCTCGCCCCTGACGACATCCAGGCGCTGGACCCGCCGGGCCGCGTCGGCGAGCCGCCCGGTCTCGTGGTGGTACCTGCGGACCGTCTCGGTGATCTCGGCGAGGTAGCGGACCCGGTCCGCGGGCACCACCTGCTGGATGCCGGAGGAGTGGCGTACGTCGACGCGCGGCAGCGTGCCCTCGGACAGCCGCAGCCCCTTCTCGGCCAGGGTGGTCTTCAGATGCTGGTAGAGCGCGGTGACCCCGTCGTCGTTGAACGTCGCCGCCGAGGTGCCGAACACCGGCATCTCCTCGGGCCTGCTGTGGAACGCCTCACGGTTGCGGACCAGTTGGCGGCCCACGTCGCGCAGCGCGTCCTTGGCCCCGCGCCGCTCGAACTTGTTGATCGCGACGACGTCCGCGAAGTCGAGCATGTCGATCTTCTCCAGCTGCGAGGCGGCCCCGAACTCCGGCGTCATCACATACATCGAGGCGTCGACGAACGGCACGATCGCCGCATCGCCCTGGCCGATGCCCGGCGTCTCCACGATCACCAGGTCGAACCCGGCGGCCTTGACCACGTCGATCACATCGGACAGGTGCTCGGGCAGCTCGTGGCTGCCGCGGGTGGCCAGACTCCGGAAGAAGACCCGGTCCCCGTCGAGGGAGTTCATGCGGATCCGGTCGCCGAGCAGCGCGCCGCCGCCACGGCGGCGGGTCGGGTCGACCGCGATCACCGCTATCCGCAGCTTGTCCTGCTGGTCGACACGGAACCGGCGCACGAGTTCGTCGGTCAGTGACGACTTTCCGGAGCCGCCGGTGCCGGTGATGCCCAGGACCGGGGTGACCCGGGACGCCGCGGCGGCGCGTACCTGTCCCAGCAGGTCCGCGGGCAGCTTGCCGAGTTCGGCGCCGGTGACGGCGCGGGCCACCGCGAACCGATCGCCGGCGCTTACGGCGGGGGCATCGGTCGGCTTGCTGTCCCAGAGGTCGAAGTCGCAGTCCTTCACCACTGAGTTGACCATCCCGGCGAGGCCCATACGCTGGCCGTCCTCGGGGGAGAAAATGGTCACCCCGCTGTTGCGCAGCCGGGCGATCTCCTCAGGCACGATCACGCCCCCGCCGCCGCCCACCACACGGATGTGCTCCGCTCCCCGCTCGCGCAGCGACTGGACCAGGTACTCGAAGTACTCGACATGCCCGCCCTGGTAGGACGAGACCGCCACCCCGTGTACGTCCTCCTCGAGCGCCGCGTCCACGACCTCCTGCACCGACCGGTTGTGCCCGAGATGGATCACCTCGGCGCCCTGGGACTGGAATATCCGCCGCATGATGTTGATCGACGCGTCGTGTCCGTCGAACAGGGCAGAAGCAGTGACCAGGCGGACAGGATGCACGGGACGGTGCAGATCGCTCATGGAGGCCTTCCCAAAACACGTCGGCAAAGAGCTAGTTGGAGAGATAGTCGGACGTCCTACTAATTGATAGTAGGACGTCCTAGTAATTTGCGGGGTGGTGGTGTGAGTAGAAGCACAGGGGAGGAGTGAGGGTGTCCTATTTGTCGGCTGCCGGTGCTGCGGCGGTGCTCACAGCGTCGCCACGAGCTGCCGCAGCATGTCGTGCGCCGGCAGCAGCGACGGGCCGTACCAGGTGATCAGCCGGCCGTTCACCAGTCGGGTCGGCACGCGATGGAACGCCTCCGGGCCGTCGTTTTCGCTGAACACATACGGCTCGTCCGGCAGCAGTACGACGTCCACGTCCGGCCGGTCGATCTCCTCCAGTGCCCTGTGCGGGTAGCGGTCCGGGTGCTCGGCAAACGCATTGGCGAGGCCGGCCCGGCGCAGCAGGTCGCCGGTGAAGGTGGACCTCCCGACCACCATCCAGGGGTCCCGCCAGATCGGGACCGCCGCGGTGGCGGCGACGTCGCGAAGCGGGCCCGACCAGAGCGCTCGCGCCGCGACGAGCCAGTCGGGGACCGAGGTGTCCAGAGCCTCGGTGAACATCCGCTCGAGCGAGTCCAGGGCCTGTGGGACGGTCTCGATGACGGTGACCCACACCGGCACCCCCGCGGCGCGCAACCGTGCGACGTCGAGTTCGCGGTTCTCTTCCTTGTTCGCGATCACGAGATCAGGTCGCAGCCGCACGATCGCGTCACGGTCCGGATTCTTCGTGCCGCGCACCCGTACCACGTCGAGGTCGCCGGGATGGGTGCACCACTGGGTCGCCCCGACGAGGATGTCCGGACGGCCGGCGGCGATCGCCTCCGTCAGCGACGGTACGAGGGACACCACCCGTCGCGGCGGATGAGCCAGGTCCACGGCGGTTCCCATGTCGTCGTGCAGCGGCGGCATTGCAGCTTCCCTCGGTTTCCCTCGGTGTGACGGATCTGTCGTGGCAGTCCGGTAGTTGGACGTCCTAGTATTCCGTGGTTCCGCGTGAGACCGTCAACTCTCGCCGCCGTCGGCTCTCGGACGGCGCGCAGATTGGGTGCAGACATGGCTGATGCAGAGAAGATCGTCATCCTCGACGGGGCCCGGACCCCCGTCGGGGGATTCGGCGGGGTGTTCAAGGACGTGCCCGGCTTCGAGCTCGGCGCCACCGCTTCGAAGGAGGCGCTGCGGCGCGCAGGCGTCGCCGCCGAGGACATCGACGAAGTCGTGATGGGCTGCATCGGCCAGGTCGGCCCGGACGCCTACAACGCCCGCCGCGTGGCGATCGCGGCGGGGCTGCCGAGGAACGTGCCCGCCTACACGGTGAACCGGCTCTGCGGAAGCGGCCTCCAGGCGATCTGGTCTGCGGCGATGCAGATGCGCTGGGGCGGGGTGGACTTTGCTCTGGCCGGCGGGGACGAGTCGATGACCCGGATGCCGTTCTACGACTTCGGCGCGCGCTCGGGCTACAAGCTCGGCGACCGCAAGCTGGTGGACGGCACCGTGATGATGCTGACCGACCCGTTCAACGACATCCACATGGGCGTCACCGCGGAGAACGTGGCCGCGAAGTACGACGTATCGCGCCTGCAGCAGGACGAGTTCGCGGTGGAGTCCCAGCGGCGCGCGGCGACGGAGGCCGCGAAGGCCGCGTTCGCCGAGGAGATCGTGCCGGTCGAGGTCGGCGGCCGGAAGCCGTTCACGGTGACCGAGGACGAGCACCCCAAGCCCGGCACCACGCTGGAGACGCTGGCCAGGCTGCGGCCGGCGTTCACCAAGGACGGCACCGTCACCGCGGGCAACGCCTCGGGCATCAACGACGGCGGCGCCGCGGTGGTGCTGGCCCGGGAGTCGGTGGCCAGGGACCGCGGGCTGACCGGCCTGGTGTCGCTCGAGGCCGTGGCGACCGCGGCCATGGAGCCCGAACTGATGGGCTACGCGCCGGTGCTGGCGCTCCAGAAGCTGTTCGCGCAGACCGGCACCACACCCAGCGACATCGATACGATCGAGCTGAACGAGGCGTTCGCCTCCCAGGCCGTCGCCGTGATCCGCGACGCCGAGCTGGACCCGGAGAAGACCAACCCCTACGGCGGCGCGATCGCGCTCGGCCACCCGGTGGGCGCGACCGGCGCGATCCTGTCCCTGCGGGTGGCCAAGGACCTGCTCCGTCGGGACCTCGAGCTCGGGGTCGTCACGATGTGCATCGGCGGCGGGCAGGCGCTGGCCGCGCTCTTCCGACGGGTGCGGTGAGTCCGGTTCGCCGTAGGCCGGGGCGGGGCCACCGTTGGCCCCGCCCCGGCTGTATCCGCCGCCGGCGGCGATGTCGTCGATCGGCCCGTGGTGGCTGTCAGCCCTTGCGGGACGTGACCTCTTCGGTCAGCTGCGGGACGACCTCGAAGAGGTCGCCGACCACGCCGTAGTCGACCAGGTCGAAGATCGGGGCCTCGGCGTCCTTGTTGATCGCCAC